>JAILZB010000244.1 GCA_023512725.1 Chloroflexota bacterium
CGACCGGTGTTTCATTTCACGGGCCCAGATTCACGTCCCTGAAACCCACAACCGAGAAGTTCATGCGTCAGCACTGGCCTGGCGGGCTTGGTTTGGCCGGCCTGTCCGAGGTCTGGTATACTTATGTACTTAGGGTACGCCCGTGGGAGTGGCCCGGACGACCGGGGCACCGGCCGCAGAACCAGGCCGGGCGCCATCCGGCATTCGAGAACGGGAGGCGTGGGCAGTGACCATTGCTTGGCAGAAGGTGAAGGATTACCAGGATATCCTGTACGAGAAGGCGGAGGGCATTGCCAAAATCACCATCAACCGCCCGGAGGTACATAATGCGTTTCGGCCCCAGACCGTGAAGGAGATGATTGACGCGTTCAACCTCGTCCGGGACGACGAGGAGGTGGGCGTGGTGCTGCTCACGGGGCAGGGGAAACAGGCGTTTTGCTCCGGCGGCGACCAGCGCGTCCGCGGCGAGGGCGGCTACGTCGACGAGGAGCAGGTGCCGCGCCTGAACGTGCTGGACCTGCAGCGGCAGATCCGGGCCTTGCCGAAACCCGTGATCGCCGTGGTGGCGGGCTATGCCATCGGCGGCGGGCATGTGCTGCACGTCGTGTGCGATCTCACCATCGCCGCGGACAACGCCATCTTCGGCCAGGCCGGCCCGCGGGTGGGCAGCTTTGACGCCGGGTACGGAGCCACCCTGTTGGGCCGCATCGTCGGCCACAAGAAGGCGAAGGAGATCTGGTTCCTGTGCCGGCAGTACAACGCACAGGAAGCGCTTGAGATGGGCTTGGTGAACGCCGTTGTCCCGGTGGATCAACTGGAGGAGGAAGCGGTGAAGTGGGCGCGAGAACTCTTGGAGAAGAGCCCGACGGCCCTCCGCTTCCTGAAGATGGCGTTCAACGCGGATACGGACGGCCTGGCCGGCCTGCAGCAGCTCGCCGGGGACGCTACCATGCTGTTCTACATGACGGAGGAAGCGAAGGAAGGGAAGAACGCGTTCCTGGAGAAACGCAAGCCCGACTTCTCCAAGTTCCCCCGCTTCCCATGATTATCACCGCTCTCCACTGGCAGGCCGTCAGCCTCCGCTTTGCCAGGCCCTTCGCGACGAGCCGCGGGCGGATGCGCGATTCCAGGAGCTGGATCGTGACCATCGAGACGGCCGAGGGCATCCGCGGCTATGGCGAGGCGATGCCGCGCTGCGAGGTTGCCTCGGGCGATAGGCTCACCTCGGCAGTCGAAGACGAACTCCTGGCCTGGCGGCGGCGGCTGGTCGGCCACCCACTGGCCATCCCCGACCTCCCAGTGCCCCGCTCCCCCAGTGAGGCCGCCGTAAGTTTCGCAATCGAAACTGCTGTGCTGGATGCCCTAGCCCAACACCAGGGGGTGCCGCTCGCCGCCCTCCTGGGCGAACCGCGTCCAGCGGTCCCGGTCAACGCGACCATCGGCAGCTCCGAACCGGAGGACGCAGCCCGGGAGGCGGCGCAGGCTGCGGCAGCCGGCTTTCCGGCTGTCAAGCTGAAAGTCGGGGATCGGCCGCTCACGGCTGACGTGGCGCGGGTGGCAGCGGTCCGGGAAGCGATCGGACCAGCGGTGGCCCTCCGCCTCGATGCCAATGGCGCCTGGCGACCGGACGAGGCGGTCGCCATCCTCCCGGCGCTTGCCCCCTACCAGATCGACTATGTCGAGCAGCCGGTCAGGCCAGGGCGGCTCGCGGAGCTGGTGTGGGTGCGCAAGGAGGGAGGCATCCCCATTGCTGCCGATGAGTCGATCACGAGCCCGGCGCAGCTGGTCGCGCTCCTCGCGGCCGAGGCGGTCGATGTCGTGGTGCTCAAGCCGATGGCGCTTGGGGGACTGCGCCGCTGCGTTGCCCTCGCCCAGCTGGCGCGTACCGTTGGGGTCCGCGTGGTGATTACGAGCAGCCTGGAGAGTGGGGTCGGTACCGCGGCGGCCCTCCACCTTGCGGCTGCGCTCCCCGCCGACACACCGCCCTGTGGACTCGCGACGACCGGGCTCCTCGAGCACGACCTGCTGACGGTCCCCCTCCCCCTCGACCGTGGAGTGATGACGCTGCCGGATCGCCCTGGCCTCGGCGTCCAGCCCGATGCGCGCGTGCTCGCCCGTTACCGTGTCCGGAAGGACGCGCCATGAGCACAGAGCAGCTGCCCGAGTGGCTTGGCCAGCGTGCGGCCCTCACGCCCGGCCGCCTCGCCGTGCTGGCAGCCGATGGTCAGTGGAGCTACCGCGAACTCGATGAGCGCGCGGAAGGCGCCGCCCAGCAGCTCCGTGCCCTCGGCGTGCAGCCGGGCGACCGGGTGGCACTGCTCGCCGAGAACAGCGCGGCGTACGCCGCCCTCGTCCACGCCATTCCGCGCGCGGGCGGAGTGCTCGTTCCCCTCAACCTCCGCCTGACCATCAGCGAGCTGGCGACCCAGCTGCGCGCCCGTCGTGTTCGCCTTCTCATCCATAGCCAGCGGGAGACTGCACGCGCCTGGGCAGTAGCGGCCCAGGGCGGCCAGCCTGGCTGCGCTGGGCTCGAAGCGCTGGTCGCGCAGCGCGTGCCCAGCCCGGGAGTGCGGCCGGTGGAACTCGCGCGGGTCCATAGCATCATCGCCACCTCCGGGACGACCGGCCAGCCGAAAGGCGTGCTCCTGACCGTTGGCAACCTGACCTGGAGCGCCGTCGGCTCGGTCCTCGCGCTGGGGGTCGGGCCGAGCGACCGCTGGCTGGCCTGCCTTCCGTTCTTTCACATTGGCGGGCTCGCTATTCTGGTGCGGGCAGCGCTGGCAGGCTTGCCGGTGGTCATCCACGCCCGCTTCGACCCCGCTGCCGTGAATGCCGCCCTCGACGAGCAGCAGGTCAGCTTGCTCTCGGTCGTGGCAACGATGCTCGAGCGGCTGCTGGCAGCGCGAGGCGAGCGCCCATTCCCCGCGAGCCTCCGCTGCGTACTGCTCGGCGGCGGCCCGGTGCCACCCGCGCTGCTGGAGACGTGTGCCCGTCGCGCCGTGCCGGTCGTCCAGACGTACGGCCTCACCGAAGCAGCCTCGCAAGTCACCACCCTGCTGCCCGAAGAAGCTGGCCGCACCGGTGGCTCTGCTGGCAAGCCACTCTTTCCGACCGAAGTCCGCATCGTCGATGCCCATGGCGCGCCGCTGCCGGCCGGTACCCTCGGCGAGATCGTCGTCCGGGGGCCGACCGTGAGCCCGGGCTACGATGGCGAGCCTCCCCCCGAGCGACCGGGAGGATGGCTGCGCACCGGCGACCTCGGCTGGCTCGACGATGAGGGATATCTCTACGTCTCGGACCGCCGCGACGACCTGATCGTGAGTGGAGGCGAGAATATCTCCCCGGCCGAGGTGGAGGCGGTCATCCGACAGCACCCGGCCGTGGCCGAGGTGGCGGTTGTCGGCGTGCGCGACCCCGTCTGGGGGCAGCAGGTCGTGGCGGTAGTCGTGCCGGCCAGCGGGCAATCGCTCCAGGCCGACGCCATTCTCGGGCACTGCCGCGCGCGGCTAGCTGGCTACAAGGTGCCGCGGCGGGTGGTGGTGCAAGCCGAGCTGCCGCGCACCGCCTCGGGAAAGGTCCAGCGAGGGCAGCTGCGAACCTGGTTGGAGGGCGAGGCGGTACCACCGGGAGAGAGTGGTCGGTTATCATCCTGAAGAGGAGGGTGCCCACCGGACTAAGGATGTACCAGAAGTCTGTCTTGCCCAATGGGCTGCGGGTCATCACCGCGCCGATGCCCCACACACGCTCGGCGACGGTGGCTATCTTTGTCGGTGCTGGCTCGCGTTACGAACCGGATGAAGTGGCGGGGATCTCGCACTTCATCGAGCACATGCTCTTCAAGGGCACCGAGCGCCGGCCGACCCCTCGCGAGGTGAGCGAGGAGATCGAGGCCGTTGGGGGGCTGCTCAATGCCGCAACAGACCGTGAGCTGACCGTCTACTGGGCCAAGACGCCGCGGCCAGCCTTCGAACGCACCTTCGATTGCCTGGCCGATATGGTCCGCCACTCGCGCTTCGACCCCGCCGAGATCGAGAAAGAGCGTGGGGTGATCATCGAAGAGCTGAACATGGTGCACGACTCGCCCCAGCAGCTGGTCGACCAACTGATCGATGAGGTCGTTTGGCCCGACCAGCCCCTTGGGCGCGATATCGCGGGCACCCGCGAGACGGTCGCCGCCATCACGCGCGAGCAGCAGCTGGCGTACCTCGAGCGTCAGTACCGCCCGAACAACACGGTGGTCTCGGTAGCGGGCAACATCGAGCACGCAGAGACGGTTGAGCTCGCCGCGCGGCTGTTTGGCGATTGGCTGCCGTGCGAGCCCGCGCCGATATACCCCGCCCGTGATGGCCAGAGCGCACCCCGGCTGCGCCTGCTCCCCC
>JAILZB010000245.1 GCA_023512725.1 Chloroflexota bacterium
GGAATTCGGAAGCAGCGGCCGCTGGCACGCGCGGCGAGTCGAGGCGGTCCGCTGTCGGGTGCTGGCGCTCGCCGAGGAGACGGAGGAATGAGCAGCGAGCCAGCGCCGGAGGATGCGCTTCTCTTCTGGCCGCGGGAGCGCGTGCGCGCGCTGCAGGACCGCCTGCTGCGTGAGACGATCGCTCTCTGCTGGGAGGGGCACCCCTACTATGGCCGGCTGCTGCGGGAGTGCAGCCTGACCCCCGCCGACTTCCAGACGACTGCTGACCTCGTCAAGCTGCCCATTACGACGAAGCACCAGTTCCTCGCTGACCCCGAGGCGTTCCGGCTGCGGATGCCGGCAGGAGCGCCGCTCGAGGCGCAGGTGCTCTGGGAGGTGATGTACACCACCGGGACTACTTCGGGTCAGCCAGCACCAATCTACACCACCACCTGGGACCACTATACCTACCTCGTTCACGCGCGCCGCTGCGCCACCATCCTCGGGCTGAGCGAACGCGATGTTGTCGCGAATGTCTTCCCGCTAGCCCCCTTCCCGCTGGGAGCCTACGTGCGCTCCGCTCATCAGGCGGCGGCCGCTGGTGCTGCGATCATCACGATCAACCCCGGGCGACCAAGCCCACACTTTCCCGTCCACCGCTCGCTGGACGACGCGGTGCGGCTGGTGGCGGTGCACCGCGCGACGCTCATCTGGGGGATTGCAAGCTTTGTGCGCCGGCTGCTGCTGCGAGCACGCGAACTCGGGGCTGATTTCTCCTCTCTGCGCGGGGTGTCGGTCACGGGGGAAGCGGTCTCCCCCGCCCTGCGGGAGGAGCTGCGCCGCTTGCTGCGGGAGCTGGGCTCACAGGAGGCCGTGGTGCTGAACCGCTACGGCTCGACCGAAATGGGCAGCATGCTCGAGTGCGTGCCAGGCAGTGGCTGGCATAACCCCTCGCCGGACCAGTTCTTCTATGAGGTGGTGGACCCCGAGCGCGGAATGCGGCTCGGCAACGGTGAAGTCGGGCTACTGCTGGCTACTCACCTCCAGCGACGGGGAACGGTGCTCCTGCGCTACGCCATTGGCGACCTGGTGGCACTCACCGAAGAGGTCTGCCCCCACTGCGGCCGCACTTCCGAGCGGGTGATCAGCCAGCCAGTACGCACAAAGGAGCTCGTCAAGATCAAGGGAACGCTGGTCAATCTGGAGGCGCTCCGGGAGGCGCTGGAAGGGGTCCCAGCGCTGGAGGAATACCAGATCGTGGTCCAGAAGAGCGACCCGGCGGACCCCTTCTCGCTGGACGAGCTGCTCCTGCGATTGGCAGCCCCACCTGAGCAGCAGGAGGCGGTGGCTGCCGCCGTGAGCGCGCGGACGCTCGCGCTGACCCACCTGCGGCCGCGCGTGGAGTTTGTCCCGCGTGACGTGCTGTTTGACCCCGCAGTGAATGTCAAGGCTCAGCGCATTCTCGACCGGCGACCGCCGACCGAGTGATCGTAGCTGGAGAAGCTGCTCCTAGGGGTGAGCGCTGATCCCTGGCCGGCTGGGCCGCAGGGGTAAGAACGCCCTGCCTACTGAGCACGGGGACGCCCGACGGGTGCTTCATCCCAATGCGAATCAGCGAGATGTCCGGCAATCTTCACGAAACATTCACGGCGGCTCAGACCCCCCTCACGTGACCTTCACAGCGGGGGCATACGCTTGAAAAGGACAACCTGAGGCGACGGAGCGCAAGCAGGTAAGACGGAGGAAAGCGCAATGACTTTGGATCCAGGCGGCATTTTGGCGTGGCTCTTGGTAGGACTGATTGCAGGTTGGCTTGCTGGTCTCGTGATGCGAGGGGGCGGCTTCGGGATCGTGGGAGATATCATCGTTGGGATTGTCGGTGCAGTGATCGGGGGGTTCCTGTTCGGCCTGATCTTTCCGGGAACGGTGGTCGGGTTCTGGGGAAGCATTGTCGTGGCCTTTCTTGGCGCAGTTATTCTAATCGCGATCGTGCGCGCTCTCGCACCCCGACGCGCCGCAGCCTAGTACCCCGGCAGGGAGCATGGCGGCTGGTCACCCCGACCAGCCGCTTTGTGCTTTAAGCCCAGCAGCGCCTCGCCGAGCGTGCCCTGGTGGGCGGAGCTCGCGGACTGCACTACACGGCTTCTTGTGCGGGGGAGTATCCTGAACCCGAGAAGACGCTGGAGGATGCGATGGCGAGCGAGCTCGGCAAGAAGGTACTCTACACGGCGCGGGTCACCGTTACCGGTGGGCGTGCCGGAGTGGGACGAACGGAAGACGGGAGCTTCGAGGTCCAGCTGAAGCCACCGGTGGAATTCGGTGGGCCAGGAGGAGGCGCCAACCCCGAGCAGTTGTTCGCGATCGGCTATGCCGCCTGCTTCGAGAGCACCCTGCGGGTCGCTGCGCGGCGGGCCCAGCTTGACCCGAAAGGGACGACCATCCACGCACAGGTCCGGATCGTGCCGCGGGATCAGGAGCCTGGCAACACGCTGGAACTGGACCTGGACATCACCATGCCCCAGGTGGAAGATGCCGAGCGGGGAGCAGCCATCGTGCGCCAGGCCTACCAGCTCTGCCCCTATTCCTATGCGACGCGGGGGAATATCGCCGTCGCGCTGACGTTGAATGGCCGGTCGGTGCCGCCGAGTGAGGCCCCCGTCAGGGAGGTGCCAGAGGAGGGGACGGATGATTGAGATCCCTACCACGGCTGCCGGGCCGAAGCTGCTAGACGAGATGACGACTCGAGAGGTGGCGGCCGCACTCGAACGGACCGACGTGGCGATCCTGACCACGGGCGCAATCGAGCAGCATGGTGCTCACCTCCCGCTCGGCACCGACTGGTACATCGGGGTGGAGACCACCCGCCGCGTGCTCCAGGAACTCGCTAGGCGCGGCCACCAGGCGGTGGGGTACGTCTTTCCCCTGGGGAAGTCGGAGGGGTTTCTGAACTTTGCCGGCACCTTGACGCTGAGGAACGCGACGTTCATCGCGGTGATGAAGGAGATCGTCCGCTGCTGGCACCACCAGGGGTTCCGTCGTTTTGCGCTTCTCTCCTCGAACGGAGGGAACGGCACGGCGATGCTGATCGCGGGGGAGGAGCTGCACCGTGAACTGGACTGCCCGGTGGTCTTCATCGACCCGCTGCCCTACCAGATCTCTTATCGGCAGGAGATCCTGAAGAACCCGGCAATCGACCATCACGGCGCGGAGGGAGAAACCTCGAAGATCCTGGTCACCCATCCCCACCTGGTCCAGCTGGAGCACGCTACCTTCGTGGCGCCGGTGGGAGAAGCACGCCCCTTCGCCTTCGGACCCGGCGTACGGGTCTTCGCCGGGCGCTGGGAAGACTTCGCGCCGGGCGGGGTGGTGGGCGACCCTCGACTGGCTGCCGCCGCAACAGGAGAAGAAGCCTACCGGCGCAACGCCAGGTGGATTGCCGACATTCTGGAGCGGGTGTATTTTGCCAGTGCCAAGGTCGGATAAGGTATTCTGAAGGACCTATCCTGGTGCTGGCGACAGGTGGCACCTCGTCCAGGAGGAGGGATGAGCCGCCGAACGACGGTGTTCTTGGTCCTGCTCTTTTCTGTGAGTGCCTGCCAGCCCGCTGCATTGCCTGGGAGCGGAGGAGTGCCAGGGCCGGCGGAGGAACGCCGGGCGGCCAGTCAGGTCCTGCGGTTCGCGGCACCGGCGATCCCGACGAGTGCGAGCCCCGAGGTGATCGCGGCGCAGAACTACCTCTTCAACGCCCAGTTCGATGCCATGGCCTACCTGGATGGGAAGTTCCAGCTCTCGCCCTGGGCGGCCACCCGCTGGGAGTTTCTGGCGAGCGAAAACGCCTGGCGGTTTTGGATCCGGGATGACCTGACCTTTTCCAATGGTGATCCGCTCACCGCAGAGGACGTAGCCTTCACGGCACGCCTGATTGCCACCCAGCTGCCACCGCTCCCCCAAAAGTCGGTGATGGCCAAGCTCACTGCTGCCCGGGTGGTAGACCGCTTTACGGTGGACCTCCTGACGAGCGAGCGGGATGCCAGCCTGCTCTATGGGATGCCGTACTTCCTCGTGTTGCCCCAGCGTTACTACCAGCAGGTGGGCAAGGAGCAGTTCGGGCTGAAGCCGATCGGTTCCGGCCCGTTTGAACTTGCGGAGTTCCGTCCTGGCGATAGTATCGTCTATCGCCGGCGTACCGACCGGCTGCACCCGCTGCGCTCACCGATAGCCACCGAGCTCCGTTGGAAGGCAGTGCCGGAGCCGACGGCGATGTACAACGGCATCCGCACCGGTGAACTAGATGGCGCCTTTAGTGGGCTGACGGTCGAGCAGGCGGAGCAAGCGAAGAAGGATGGGCTGTCCCTGGCAACGGTCTCGCCCGTTTCGCTCGTCATCGCCATCGACCGGGT
>JAILZB010000246.1 GCA_023512725.1 Chloroflexota bacterium
AACCTCACCAGTTCTATGAAGGCGTCCTGGACGTGTTGGCAGGGGTCTCGTTCCTGAAAGGGCTGGGGGCCGAGAGCCTGGTTCTTGTGGGGCACAGCCAGGGTGGAGCGGTGGCGATTATGGCTGGTGTCCTGAGCGAGCAGGTCAAGGCGGTTGCTGCGCTCGCCCCCCAGGGCTATGGCACCCATCTGGTCCACCAGCTTGCCCCCCGGCCGCTCCTGATCGTCCATGGGGATGCCGATGAGGTCTGTCGTCCTGAGGTGGTCCACGCAATCTACCGGGATGCTGGCGAGCCAAAGCAGCTGGTCTGCCTGGAAGGAGCAGGCCACAACTTGCTCGAGTGCCGCCAGGAGCTCACCCTGCTGCTCTCCGACTGGGTGATCCACCAACTGGGGGCGTCACCACGCGACCGTGCGACCGGGCCGCTCACCGTGGTGCGCCCGCTGATCATCGATGATGGCCCCGGGCCGCGCCTCAAGGAACTGGTGCTCTACCAGGGTGATATCACCTGCCTGGAATGCGATGCGATCGTCTGCCCGAATAACGATCAGCTCTGGGTCACCGAGGGAGTAGCGGGTGCGATCCTCCGCCGGGCGGGTGAAAGCGTGCTCCGGCAGGCGCTGGCGGTGGCGCCGGCGCCAGTGGGCAGCTGCGTGGTCACCAGTGGTGGCAGCCTGCCCGCGCGCTACGTCCTCCACGCAGTCACCAGCGGGATGCTAAACGGGCTCGTTGCCCCTTCGCTGGAGACGATCTGCGCCGCCACGCGCAGCTGTTTTGCCCGGGCCAGCGAGCTTGGCCTGCGGAGCATCGCCTTTCCCGCCATTGGCGCTGGGGCCGCCGGGTTGCCCTTCGAAGCGGTGGCAGCGGTACTCCTGCCGGTGATCGTCGAGGAACTGCGGCGGGCACCCACGGTTGAGAAGGTGGTGATCGCACTTTTCGGTCCGGGCGCCTTCCATGCCTTCGCCAGCCGGCTGGAGCGCCTCCTTTCCTGATCCCTACCTCCTCCCGGAGACGAGTAGAACGCACTCGTGGTCGAAGAGCGCTACCCCCGTATGAGGTAGTGAGGGGGAGCGGTGAGCTGTGGTATCGCGAGGGTGTACCGGTTGCTGGTGCTGATCTGGGCTGCGCGCACTCCTGCCCCTAGCCCGGGGCAGAGCTGCCCCGGAAATGCGCTAGCCTACTGAAGTGCAGCAGCGTTCTCCATCGTGTTCCTCCCGGCGCTGCGCGTAAGCACGTTCTACGGCTGCCCCCAGCATTCACTCCGTGAATGAGGAACGGATCGGGAACGGCCAGCAAGCGGAAAGTAGCCATGCTGGATCGTGGTAGGGCGGACCGCGGCGGTTGACACCGTGGAAGAGCGGTTCCTAGAATGGCATAACGGGCCCATCGGGAGGGGGTGTGAGCGAGCAGTATGCGCTCGACTATCTCGCCGTGGTCGCTGCCATGGGAGTGTCGGTGGTGCTGCTTGGCGTTGCCCTGCTCGTCTCCTCGCTCCTCGCTCCCCAGGTCCGCACCGAGCGGATGGGCACCACCTACGAGTGCGGGATGCCGCCGGCCGGTGCCTTCTTCCGCCAGATCAACGCCCGCTACTTCCTCATTGCGCTCCTCTTCCTCATCTTCGATGTCGAGGCGGTCTTCCTCTTTCCCTGGGCGGTCGTGTTCGCGAACGGTGGGGTCGTCGTCTTCCTCGAGATGATGCTGTTTCTGGGGATCCTGCTCTTTGGCCTCCTGTACGCCATCCGCAAGGGGGCGCTGCGATGGAGTTGACCCGGGAGGGAGCCGCCCAACCGCTCGACCAGTTGAGCGGCCCCCTGGCACGCGCCCTTCCGCCTGGCCTGATCACTACCACGCTCGACCAGCTGGTCGCCTGGGCGCGCCGCTCTTCGCTCTGGCCGATGCAGTTCGGCCTCGCCTGCTGTGCCATCGAGATGATCTCGACCTACATGGCTCACCACGACTTCGACCGCTTCGGCGTGGTGACCTGGCCCTCGCCCCGCCAGTCGGATGTCATGATCGTGTCGGGGACGGTCGTCGCCAAGATGGCACCCGCCATCGCTACCCTCTACGAGCAGATGCCCTACCCCAAGTGGGTGATCGCTATGGGAGCGTGCGCCGTCGACGGCGGGCCGTACGTTCGCTCCTACTCAGTCGTCATGGGCGTGGACAAGATCATCCCGGTCGATGTGTACGTCTCTGGGTGCCCGCCCCGGCCAGAGGCGCTCCTAGACGCCGTGCTCAAGCTGCAGGAGAAGATCGCCCGGGAAGCCCGCCTGGCGCGGCAGCGGGTGTGAGCGTCCGCCTCGTCTCGCTCGCCCCCCAGCCGCTGCGTCCCGCCGCGGACGTCGCAGCGCTGCTCCGCGAGCGGCTCGGCCTGGAAGTGACCGTACTGCTCGATGAGGCCGTGGTGCTCGTTCCCCCGGAGCGTGTCGCCGAGATCGCCCGCACCCTCCGCGACGACCCCGCGCTCGCCTTCGACTACTTGCGCTGTCTCAGTGCGGTCGATTATGTCGATTACATGGAAGTGGTTTATCACCTCTTCTCGCTCCGACATCGCCAGAAGGCGGTGCTGAAGACCCGCCTCGTCGAGCCGCACCTGGAGGTCGACTCGGTAGTGGCGGTCTGGCGCGGGGCCGATTGGCACGAGCGGGAAGCCGCTGACCTCTTCGGGATCGTCTTCCGTCACCACCCGCACCTCAAGCGGCTCTTGCTCCCCGATGAGTTCGAAGGCTTTCCCCTGCGCAAAAGCTACCCGCTGGCGCCGCTGCCCACTGAGGCGGGGGAGGAGGAGGGCGAATGATCGAGCCCGGGCTCCAGATCCTCACCGCCGCGCGGGGCGAGCAGCTGGACCTCACGGTCAACATGGGGCCTCAGCACCCCAGCACCCATGGGGTCTTCCGGATGTTGCTTCAGGTGGATGGTGAGCGGGTGGTTGGGGTCGAGCCGTTCATCGGCTATCTCCACCGGGGGAGTGAAAAGCTCTGCGAGGTGGAGACGTACCGTCAGATCATCCCGCTCTTTGACCGGTTGGACTACCTCTCGGCTTTCAACAACGAGCTGGCCTTTGTGATGGCAGTCGAGAAGCTGCTCGGCGTGAGCGTGCCCGAGCGGGCGGAGTACATCCGGGTCATCCTCTGCGAGCTGAACCGGGTCGCTTCCCACTTGATGTTCTACGGTGCCTACGGCATCGATACTGGCGCCATGACCCCCTTTATGTTCGGATTCCGCGAGCGGGAGCGGATCCAACACCTGTTCGAGAGTGTCTCCGGCGCGCGGATGATGCATAACTACTTTCGGCCCGGCGGGCTGAACATGGACGTGCCGGACGACTTTGCCGACCACCTCCGGGCGTTGCTCCCCGTGCTGGAGCGCGGCCTGCGCGAGGCCGACCAGTTGCTGAGCAAGAACGAGATCTTCCTCGCGCGTACCCGCGGCATTGGGGTCATCAGCGCGGAGGATGCCATTCGCTGGAGCCTCTCCGGCCCGATGCTGCGCGCTTCCGGGGTCGCGGAAGATGTCCGCCGCAGCGAGCCCTACTCAGTCTACGACCGCTTCGAGTTCGCCATCCCGGTCGGGGACCAGGGCGATTGCTACGACCGCTATCTCGTCCGCCTGCTAGAGATCGAGCAGTCGCTGCGGATCATCCGTCAGGCCATCGATCAGCTCCCCTCCGGCCCGGTAATGGGGAACGTCCCGAAGGTGATCCGCCCGCCCGCTGGGGAATGCTACGTCCGCTGCGAGAACCCGCGCGGCGAGCTGGGTGTCTACCTGGTCTCGACCGGCGAGCGACGCCCCTACCGGGTCAAGGTGCGGGGTCCTTCGTTCGTCAACCTGAGCGCAATCCAGCAGCTTCTCCTCGGCAGCTACGTGGCCGATGCCGTGGTGATCCTGGGCTCGATCGATATCGTGCTGGGTGAGGTAGACCGCTGATGAGCGACCTGCTCGCGGTGCTGCTGGCGGTCTTTGTCGTCTTCAACGTGGTGGCGCTCGCGGTGCTCGTCCTGGTGCTGTTGGAGCGCAAGCTCCTTGGGCGTCTCCAGCAACGCTTCGGGCCCATGCGCGTTGGCCCCCACGGGCTTCTCCAGACCGTTGCGGACGCGCTCAAGCTGCTCCTGAAAGAGGACTTCACGCCCGCCACCGCCGACCGCGTGCTCTTCCAACTGGCCCCGTTCCTCGTGATCGTGCCGATCTTTCTGCCCTTCGTCACCCTTCCCTTCACGCGCGAGCTGGTGGTGCGGAACCTGGAACTGGGCGTCCTCTACCTGATGGCGGTGCCTCTGCTCAGTGCCCTCGGCTACTTCCTGGCCGGGTGGGCGTCCGACGACCTGACGCCCCACCGTCTGGCCGCCG
>JAILZB010000025.1 GCA_023512725.1 Chloroflexota bacterium
CCGACGGGTACCCCCCGATGTCCCGGACGTTCATGACCCCACTCAGGGCAAGGACCCGCCCGGCCAGATCGATCGCCATCGACTTCACCTCCGCGGGAGAGGGTACCGGGTGGAGCGTTAGCTGACGATTTCGGGGAGGTAAACCAGCATGAACGCTTGGTAAGCACCCTTGACGTTCCCTTGACGCCCCGCAGAGCGCTCCCTAGAATGGTTGGCAGGAAGATGGCCGAAGTTCTGTTTGACCGAGTCGAGAAGCGGTTCTCGACGAAACATGCGCTCGTCATCGCCCTGGCTGATCTCTCTCTCCAGGTGAATGATGGGGAGTTTCTTGTTCTGGTTGGCCCCTCGGGGTGTGGCAAGACCACCGCATTGCGCCTTGTCGCTGGTCTGGAAACACCAACTGCCGGATCGATTGTTATTGACGGCCGACGGGTGAACGATGTACCGCCGAAGGACCGTGACATCGCGATGGTCTTTCAGAACTATGCGCTCTATCCGCATATGACGGTCTATGACAACCTCGCTTTTGGTCTGCGGATGCGCCATGTTCCCCACCGCGAGATCTACCGCCTCATTGCGGAAGTTGCGGCAATGCTAGAGATCGGCGGTCTGCTGAAGCGCAAGCCACGCGAGCTGAGTGGAGGGCAGCGTCAGCGCGTGGCGCTCGGTCGGGCGATCGTGCGGCAGCCGAAGGTGTTCCTGATGGACGAGCCGCTCAGTAACCTCGATGCCAAGCTGCGGGTGCAGACCCGCGCCGAACTGGTCACGCTCCACCGTCGCCTGGGGGTGACAACCATCTACGTCACCCACGACCAGACGGAGGCGATGACGATGGGAAGCCGGATCGCGGTGCTCAACGCTGGCAAGCTGCAGCAGCTCGACACCCCCCAGCAGCTTTACGACCAGCCGGCGAACCGCTTCGTGGCCGAGTTCATCGGCTCTCCGAGTATGGCCATCCTGCGCGGCCGCCTGAGTAGCGAGCCGCCGCTCGTCTTCTGGCCAGACGACGCGGGCACCCCTCCGCTGCCACTGTCAGAGCTCCAGGCCCAGCGGCTCGCGGCCTACCGGGGACGGGAGGTCCTCCTCGGGCTGCGACCGGAAGCGGTCATGCCACCGCGCGAGGGGAAGTTCCCACTGAGCTTGCCAGTGGCGGTGGTGGAGCCCCTGGGCAGTGACGCCTACGTGACGTTCCTGCTCGGCCGCCAGCTGCTCACCGGTCGCTTCCCGCCGCGGGGGCTTCCCCAGCCAGGGGAAGTGCATCCTCTTACGCTCGACCTCGAGGCCGCGCACTTCTTCGACCCCGCGAGTGGGCTCGCCATCCGCTGAATCCGCCTGATTGGCGCACTCTGCCCCCGGATGCGGCCTGAGCGATTGAAGGGGGAGGAGCCGCCTCGCTATACTTGCCCTAGCGCCGACATGGCTCAGTGGTAGAGCAGCCGCCTCGTAAGCGGCAGGTCCCCGGTTCGAATCCGGGTGTCGGCTCCATTCTCGGAGGCATGTTTCTCTTCGGGCCTCTCACACAGATGCGGCATTATCGTCTGTTGTGTGGCTGGCTGCATCGCACGGTGTTGCCGCGGGGGCGAGGGAGCGCCCAGCGCGGAGCTGAGGGCGGTCAGTCCTCCAAAACGAAGGTGACGAGAAGATTGACCTGATAGGCCCTGATCTTCCCGTCTTCGGTATCGACCCGCTGCTCTTTGATCCATGCCCCACGGACGTTCCGAAGCGTCTTATTGGCACGCGCAATCCCTTCGCGGAGCGCAGCCTCGAAACTTTCTGGGGAACTCGCGCTGATCTCAATGACCCGGGCAACCGTCATCCTTCACCTCACTCAGGGTTCCTGGCTAGGACAACGCTCGCCTGCCCGGCAAAGTTCCCGCCGCGGAAAATCTGTGGCAGCATCGCGGAACCTGGTTGCAGGTACGCCAACTCTCCTGCTATGGTCCGGGGGCTGTGCTCAGTGGCGGAAGAAGCCGATGAAGGCGATAACGAGTCTCGTTCCGTGCACCCGTGCCTGCCCGTCGCCCGATGAGGAGGAGGGGATGACCCAACCGGGAAGGTGGTCTGGAGGTCAGGGGTGAGCGTCACCCGCCTGGTCCGCCCGACCGCGTTCGGCTGCCTCGTGACCTATCTGGTCCCTGCGCTGCGCTTGAGCTGGAGCCGGGGGTCGTCTCTCCCCTGGGATGAGTTGACCCCCGAGATGCGGCGCAACCTCGACCTCGAGGCGATCGAGCAGCTGAGCCTGCTGATCGCGCGCCAGCGCCAGGGCGACTGATCCACCCTCGCGCGCTCCCGGCGAAGACCAGCCACAGCCCACCAGGCCCCCAGCGCTCGCACCGCTTGCTTCCTGCTCCGCTGGTGCTCACGGCTCGGGAGACACATCTCGGAGCAGGGGCGCAGCCCGCCGAGGGGGAGGGGCGTCGCTCAGCTGGTACTCCGCCAGGAGGTGCTCTTCGCTGGGGAGGGGGAGCGGGTTCACGAAGAGAGTCGCGTCCCGAAGGGTACAGAGATTGAAGCTTCCTCCGGCCAGGAGGCGGAGTCCGGTGCGAAGCGCGGGGTCGCAGCGGAAGGCCGTGCCCCCGGCGGTAACCGCCACCGTCCCCCCAAACTGCGCCGTCGTCGCCACGTGCGTGTGGCCACTGAGAATGCCCAGAACACGCTTGCCCGCCAGGAGAGCGGCCAGATCGTCTCGGTCACGAAGCACCACATATTCCTCTCCCACCATGGGAATCCCGCGTGCCACGACAGGATGGTGCACGACCACCAGTTCGCCCTCAGGAGCTGCTGCCACCGCGAGCTCTTGCTCCAGCCAGGCAAGTTGCGCTGCACCAAGCTCACCATCGAGCCGGCCCGGAAGGTGGGAGTCCAGCACGATGACCCGGAGCCGATCAACCCACTGGCTGTAGCAGTAACGGCCCGGCAGCTGACTGGTGGGTACCCCAGCCATCGCGTCGGAGAACGCTTGCCAGTCATCGTGGTTACCAAGCGCTAGCAGCACCGGCACGCCGAACGGCGCGAGCAGCTCCTTCAGTCCTTCCTGCAGGTGCCGGTAGGCCTGCGGGTCACCCTCGTGCGCGAGGTCACCACTGATGACAAAGAACGCAGGCTTCACTTCCAGGCGATGGATCACTGCGACCGCCGCCTGGAGCATCGCTCGGGGGCTGACGGCACCAAAGAGGAGCTCGTCAGGGGAACGCGTGAAGTGAAGGTCGCTGAGATGGACAAAGGTGAGTGCGGACATGTGTCCCCCCTCTCGTTAGGGAAGCAAGCGCTCGGCACGCTCTTGGGCTTCGCGCCAGCTGCGTTCAGGATCAGCACCCTGGAAGACGACAGCCTCTTGCGTTTTCAGGAAGATGCTCAGAATTTGGAGCGAGTTATCGCCAGGATAGGAGGTCCATGGCTCGAGCTGGTCCAGCTGTTGGAGGTTGGGCTGGAGGAGAAAGAGCTGAGGCCAGCCTTTGAGATAGCGCTCGTCGTTGACGATCCCGGTGCGGAGCGGGAGATAGCCCATATCACGGGTGACGATCACGTAGGCCTCGGGAGAGGTCAGGAATTTCATCAACTCCCAGGCGGCGCGCTGGCGGACAGGGTCCGTCGCGAAGATGGCCAGCCCGGCGCCTGAGTTCGTCGGGCGGACGGGCCGGGAGCCAAACGCCGGTATCGCTGCTGATCGCAGCTCCCACTTGTCCCGCGAGGCTGCGATCAGCGTCGCCTGATAAACGCTCGACTGAAGGTAGAAGGCGAGCTTTCCGGCCGCAAACGCTTCCGCTGCCTCGGCGTCCCTGAGTCGCGCGTGCACCCCGCTGCGGACAAGTTCCTGCCAGAACCGGTAGACCTCAAGATTGGCGGGGTCAGTCCACCGCAGCTGCCGGCGGTCGGGGCTGAGGAGCTGGCCGCCGTTACTGAGCAGAAGTGCCTGAGCGCACCAGTCCCACTCGAGGCAGGCGATGTAGAGGGCAGGCTGACCAGTGTGCTGGGCCACCTGCAACCCCATCGCTTTGACTTCGTCCCAGGTCCGGGGCGGGCGGTCCGGGTCAAGGCCGGCCTCACGGAGGAGCGAGGCGTTGAAGAAGAGCGTCGGCGTGCTGAAATTCCAGGCAAGGCCGTACAGCTTCTCCTCGCGACGGGTGAGTGCCAGTGCCCGCGGGTGAAAGGGAAACGCTCCTCCCAGGTGAGCAGCAAGCTCGTCGGGTGGGACGATCTAGTCAAGCGGCACTGGTCCAAGACTCTCGACCACTCGATCCCAATCACCAAGAACGGCCTGGGCCAGGTCAGGTGGATTCCCCGCAGCGACCTGCGTCCGAAGGCTGGCAGCAATCTCGCCCGCTGGCGTCGCCTTGGTCTCCACGGTGATAGCAGGGAAGCGGCGGGAAAACTCCTCCAGCAGGCGCAGCTGCGCGTTCCGGTTCGGCCCGGCCACGGCCAGGAGATAGCTTTCAAAGCGGATGGTGACGGGCTGATTCGGCGCCAGGGGTGGGGGATAGCGCGGCGTGCCGCCGGTTCGTTCCGGCGGCGATGGCACGGCGGTCGTGGTCAGACAGCCTGTCGCGACCAGCACAGGCAGCAGCACGAGCGCCGGCCAGCAGAGGAGTTCTCGCCTCACATCATCCCTCCCAGAGAACGGCTGGCTGAACGCTGCTCTCGCCACGTTCTCTCTACGCCCGCCCGGTAAGCAGAGGGTTTCCCAGCGGTGAACCTTGGGTGAATCGAGAGGGTACTGCCGAGCCGGCAGGAGGGAGAGCTGTTCACCGCCGGGAGGACCGCCCTTGCTACAATTGCGGACGGGCGCTCAGCGGCCAGCGGAGGAGACCACCGTGGGCATCACCTTGCTCGAACGCACACGGGAAAACCACGCGCTCGAGCACGCTACCATCGCCATCCTGCTGCGCACGCTGCCGCGGCCAGTGCGGATGCTCGGCCGGTCAACCCCCAGCGGGTTTTACCTCCATGGGAATGTCCCGACCGAGCACCTCACCGCTGCCGTCGAGGAGGCGCTCCAACGGCTGCAACGGGGCGAGTCCAGCCTTGCGATCTCCCCGCTCTGCGGTACCAACCTGGCGGTGGCCGGAGTGCTAGCTGGGCTCTCGGCAGCTGCCGCGTTCAGCGCAGCAACCCGCCCCGAGCGTTGGCTCCGCGCCATCCTGATGGCCACCGCAGCCGCCCTCCTGGCTCAGCCGCTCGGGCAGCTCCTTCAGAAGTATGTGACCACCTCAGCGCGGCTGGAACGGGTGCAGGTCACGCGCATCCTACGGACGGGCCGCGGGAGTTGGACGGTCCACCGCGTGGAGACGCGCCGGGTCGAGCCAGCGGGATTCGATCCGGGCTAGGGTGCCATCCGCGCGCATGGCGGCAAGCGCCGCGTCGATCGCGGCAAGCAGCGCTTCATCCTCCCGCCGAGCAGCGATGACATAGGGGTCCAGGGTAAAGGGCGGACCAGCCACCACCACCCCACTCTCGGGGGATGCGTGCTCGGCCGCAGCCAGCCGCTCGACGATTCCCGCAACCGCTCGGCCGCTGCGGACCGCAGCGACCACCCCGGCAGGCGAGTCCACCAGGAGCAGCTCGATGGGCTGGCGACGGGCAAGCTGGCGCACCTCGGCCTCCGCCTGCCCCCCCACTTCGACCGCCACCACGCCCCGGAGCTCAGGGGGTGTGCGGAGGGTGGCCGATCCCGCCGGCACCAGCAGCACCAGCCCCGCGTTCAAGTAGGGCTGGCTGTAGATCACCTCGCGGGCGTATTCCGGCAGCGGGGGGATGCCCGAGATGATGATGTCGAACCGCCGCTGGAGCAGCGCATCGAAGATCCCGCCAAGGTCCATCCCCACGAACTCAGGACGGACCCCAAGCCGTCGGGCAAGCTCCACCGCGACATCGACATCCAGCCCGACCAGGTTCCCCCGCCCGTCCAGCGCGGCGATGGGCGGGTAGCTGGGGTCGATGCCAATCCGGAGGATCCCCTGCAAGCGCGCCGGGACCGCCCGCGGGTTCGGCGGCGGCGAGGGAAGGTGGAGGCTCGCGCCCACGAGCAGCAGCACCAGCACGCCCGCCAGCACAAGCCCACCAGCGGCTGACCACCAACGCATCGCCCGATCCTACCGCCTCGGCGGGGAGAGCAGAACCGCTACACTTCGACCCGGAAGAGGTGGACCTCTGAGGAGCAACCCATGACCACGCTACGTACCGCCGTCATCGGCGCCACCGGCATCGTCGGCCAGCAGTTCCTGGTCGCCCTGAGCGGCCATCCCTGGTTCCAGCTCGAAGGGCTCGTCGCTTCGGAGCGCTCGGCGGGCAAGCCATACCGGGAGGCCTTGCGCGATAGCAGCGGTGCCTGGCGCTGGCACGTTGCCGAGCCACCGCCACCCGAGTTCCTCGACCTCCCCGTGACCTCCCTCGACGCCTTTGTGCCAACCCACTACGACGTCATCTTCTCCGCCGTCGAATCTGACCTCGCGCGCGAGCTGGAGCCCCGCTTCGGAGCGGTCCGTCCGGTCATTACGACCTCCTCCGCCTTCCGCATGGAGGAGGATGTGCCGCTCCTGGTGCCCGGTATCAACCACGACCACGCTGCCCTCGTCCGCCACCAGCAGGCCCGCCGCGGCTGGAAGGGCTTTATCGTTCCCTTGCCCAACTGCACCACTACCGGTCTCGCCATCACCCTCAAGCCACTGCTGGACCAGTTTGGCATTCGGTTCGTGGTGATGACTTCACTGCAGGCTCTCTCCGGCGCTGGCCGCTCGCCCGGCGTGGCCGCCCTCGACATCCTTGATAACGTCATCCCCTACATCCCGCGCGAGGAGGAGAAGGTCCAGCGCGAGACCCAGAAGATCCTCGGGACCTTCGCTGGGGAAGGGGTGCAGCCAGCCTGCTTTGCCGTCTCGTGCACCTGCACCCGCGTCAACGTGCTGGACGGCCACACCGAGGCGGTGTTCGTTGCGCTTGAGCGGCCGGCACGCCTTGAGGAGGTGCGCGAGGCGCTCGCCCAGTACGACGGGGGGCTCAGTTCGCTCGGCCTGCCAACCGCGCCACCAGAACTGATCCGCGTCCATGATGACCCCTTCCGGCCCCAACCCCGCCTCGACCGCGACACCCACCAGGGGATGACCACCGTCGTCGGGCGGTTGCGGCCGGACCCCGCCCTCGAGAACGGCATCAAGTACGTGCTCGTCTCGCATAACACCAAAATGGGAGCAGCGCGGGGCGCCGTGCTCACCGCCGAGCTGCTCGCCTGCCAGGGACTGGTGCGCTCGAACCGATGACGGCCCCGGGCCCGCTCAGCACCCTCCGCGTCCTCGACTTCACCAGTGGACCAGCCGCCCTAGTTGGCCGCCTCCTCGCTGACCTCGGGGCGGAGGTCCTCAAGGTCGAGCCACCCCCGGGCGGCCCCGAGCGGCACACGCCGCCGCTCGGCCCAGATGGGGAGAGCCTCGTCTCCTGGCACCACAACCTCGGCAAGCACCTCCTGCTCCTCGCCCCGGATGACCCGCGCCTGCCGGTGCTCGTCGCGAGTGCTGACGTCGTGCTCGAGGGAGGGCCAGCGCACCCCTTCGACCTCGCGCCCCTCATTGCCCACCACCCGCACCTGGTCCATGCCGTCCTCAGTGGGTTTGGCGAGGGGCCACGGTCCCACTGGACCACGACTGAACTCATTGCCCAGGCTGCTGGCGGCATGCTGGTGTTGAACGGCGAGCCCGGGCGCGAGCCGCTGCGCGTGCCTGGCGAGCCCGCCACTGCCCTCGCCGCCCAGTACTTGGCAGCAGGCATTCTCCTCGCCCTCCGGGTGCGCCGGGCTCGCGGTCGTGGCCAGCGGGTGGAGGTCAGCCTCCAGGAAGCGGTCGCCTCCGCCACCGAGCCGTTACTGTTCCGCTACTGTTTCGAGGGGCAGGAGACCTCCCGCCCGGGCGACCTCCACTGGGTGAAGGGCTACGCGATCGTCCCCTGCGCCGATGGCTGGGTGACGGTCTCCTGGAACCGGAACTTCGAGCATCTGGTTGCCCTGCTTGCGAGCGATGGGCAGGCTGGTGACCTGGTCGAGGAGCGCTACCAGGACCCAGAGGTCGTGGCCGCCGCTCGCGACCATGTCCGGGCAACCATCGCCGCTTGGGCGGCCAGCCGCTCGCGGGCAGAAATCTTCGCGCGGGCGCAGGAACTCCGCTTGCCCTGGGCCCCCGTGAACACGCCAGCGGAGGTGCTGCGCGACCCCCAGCTTGCTGCTCGCGGCTTCTTTGTTCCCCTGCCCGGACCAGGCGGCCTGCTGCCCGCCAGTAGCGCTCCCGGCCACCTGTCGCGGACCTCGTGGCGCCCCCGTCAGCCTCTCATCCCCTGGAATGGCCCGCTGGAACGGCCCTGCCCACCCCCGCAGCCAGCAGCTGAGCATCGCGGCGCTGGCGCGCTCGCTGGCATCCGCGTGCTCGATTTTAGCTGGGTGCTGGCCGGCCCCTATGCCACTCGCATCCTGGCCGACCACGGGGCTGACGTGATCAAAGTGCAGACCGCGGGTAAGCTCGTCGGCTACGTGAGCGACGGCTACTTCGCAACCTGGAACCGTAACAAGCGGAGCATCACCCTCAACCTGAGCCACCACGCCGCGCGCACGCTCGTCTACGACCTCGTCAAGCTCGCCGATGTCGTGGTCGAGAATTTCTCGGCGCGCGTGCTCCACCAGTGGGGCCTCGATGACGAAGTGCTCTTTGCTCTCAAGCCTGACCTGATCGTGGCTCATCTCACCGGGATGGGTCGAAGCGGCCCCTACGCGCAGTATGTCTCCTATGGCCCGACCGCGCAGGCGCTGGCCGGGATGAGCGCGTTCACGGCGTACCCCGGCGAGCGACCACTCGGGCTCGGCTTTTCGCTCGCTGACCACTTGGCAGGGCTGAGCCTGGCGCTGGGGGTGCTCGCCGCACTCGAGCACCGCGACCGCACCGGAGAAGGGCAGGTGGTCGACGTCTCCCAGCTCGAGGCAACTGCTTGGGCGATGGGCACCACCTTCTTGGAGGCCGCGCTCGGCCAGCCTCAGGTTCCCCGGCGCCTTGCCCGGGCAGCAGAAGCGAGCGGGCCAGCCGGGGTCTTTCGCGCGGCAGGAGAGGACCGCTGGCTGGCCGTCGAAGTGACGAGCGCAGCGCAGCAAGCCGCTCTGGCCGCCTTCCTCGACTGCGCGAGCAGCGAGCAAGCCACCCTGACTGCCGCCCTGGCGGCCTGGGCCGCTCGCCAGGAACCGATAGCCGCTGCCTGTCAGCTCCAGGCCCGGGGCATTGCTGCCAGTGTGGTCGCCACCGCCCAGGACCTCCTCGAGAGGGACGAGGGCCTGCGAGCACGGGGCTTTTTCTGGGAGACCGACCACCCCACGCTTGGCCGGTACCGGAGCGATGGCACGCCGATCCGCCTGGCGGCAACCCCTGCTTCCGCGCCACGGCCGAGCCCGTTGCTTGGTCAACATAACGATGAGGTGTTTGGCGAGCTGCTTGGTCTCACCCGAGCGGACATCGCTCGGCTGGAGCAGGCGGGCATCCTCAGCTAGAGAGACGCTATACTCCGAGCACGGGCGAGCAGCGACCCGCCCGCCAGTTGAGGGAAGGAGGAACGGTCACGATGAACCGCTGGCTCTTGGCGTGGGGAGGGCTGGTGGCAGGGAGCCTGGTCACTGCCAGCGCCTGTAGTGGGCCGGTGACGGTGCCGAGTGTGAGCGAGATCGAACGGACGCTCACAGTCGCGGTGGGGACAGCAATCCCCGGCGTCCAAACCCAGCTGGCGACGGTCGTTCCTGGTGCCCAGACGGCGCTGCCCGCCATCCAGACGCAGCTGGCCACCGCCATCCCGGTGGTGCAGACCCAGCTGGCGAACGCGGCGGCCACCGCTACTGCTGCCGCCGCCCGCTGAAGGTGCAGGGAGCCGATGACGAAACGGACGATCTACGAACTAGCCGGGGGCGAAGCGACCTTCTTCGCCCTGGTGGAGCGGTTCTATCACGGCGTCGCGGAGGACCCGCTGCTCCGCCCGATGTATCCGGCGGATGACCTGAAGGAATCGCAGCGCAAGCTGGCGCTGTTCCTGATCCAGTACTTTGGCGGCCCGACGACCTACTCCGAGGAGCGCGGGCACCCGCGGCTGCGGCTGCGCCACGCGCCGTTTCCCATCGACCAGGCCGCTCGCGACGCCTGGCTCCACCATATGAACGCCGCGCTCGATGCCACCCCCTTGCCAGAAGCGGCCCGCGAAGAGATGCGGCGCTACTTCGCTCACGCAGCTACCTTTCTGATCAACCGGGCGGCGCCGGCCACGCTGCCAGTCTTTCCGCTCCAGCCGCGCTTACCGCACGAGCAAAACCCAATCTAAGGGGCATTAGACACAGTTTTTTCACGCGTACGATCGCGGTCCTGGGAGGTGCTCAGCGGGCGCGAAGGCGCCGGCCCAGCGCGCGAGCAGCCAGCCTAGCTCATCGCGGACGATCTCCGGCACGGGTGAGGCCTGGGGTGGCGCCGCGGGTGAAGCCGGAGCGAAGCGCAAGGACTCGCCAGGTACAAGCTGGGCCAGGCGGGGGAGGTCCGCCTGGGCGACACAGGCGATCACTGGATAGCCACCGCTCGGTTGGTGGTCAGCGAGGAGCACGATTGGCTGGCCATCGGGCGGCACCTGGACCGCTCCCGTCGGTAGCCCGAGCGAGGGGACCTCAGCGGGCTGGCGCTGGGGGAGGGGTGGACCGAGGAGGCGCAGGCCCATCCGGTCCGAGGTCGGGCTGACCTGCCAACAAGCCTGGTAGAGCAGGGTGTGCGCCCGGCGGGTGAATCGCCGCCCGTGGGGGCCCGGCCAGAGGCGGACCGGCTGGTCAGAGAGAGGGGGAAGCGGGGCGCTCGCTCCCGCATGGAGAAACGGGTCAGGAAGGAGAGGAGCGCTCAGTACGTCCCCTGCCCGCAAGGCCCGCCCTCCCAGCCCCCCGAAGCCACCCCGCAGGTCGGTCGAGCGAGAACCCAGCACCTCCGGCACGCTGATGCCACCTGTTAGCGCCAGATAGCTCCGCAGGCCCCAGCGGCGCTCGCCGAACTCCAACAGGGCACCCGTCCGGGCGAAGACACTCCAGCCTGGTGTGAGCGGCCGTTCATCCAACCGGGCATTCAGGTCGGCCCCGGTGAGCGCCAGCACCGTTGGGCGGAGCACCCGCAGCCGCGGCCCGACCAGCGTGATCTCGAGGAGCGCCGCCTCCTCCGGGTTCCCCACCAGGTGATTGGCAAGGCGAGCAGCCGGCACGTCGAGCGCGCCACCAGGCGACACACCGTAGCGCCCGTATGCCAGGCGCGGGCGCGTGTCCTGAACGGTGGTGAGCAATCCGGGCGCCAGAACCTCGAGGACGGGGACGCTCACGTCGCCTGCAACTGGACGCGGTCCCCGGGTGCGAGCAATGCCGGTGGGGTCCGCGAGGGGTCAAAGAGCGAGTGGGACGTCCGCCCGACCAGTCGCCAGCCGCCTGGCGTCTCCTGGGGATAGATCCCGAGCCAGCCACCGGCCAGGGCCACCGAACCGGCTGGTACGCGCGGTCGCGGGGTGGCCAGCCGCGGCACCGCGAGCCGCCGGGGCAGCCCGAGCAGGTAGGGAAAGCCGGGAGCGAAGCCGAGAAACGCTACCGTGAACACCCGGCTGGTCAAGAGGCGGATGACCTTCTCCGGGGTGAGGCCAGCCAGAGCAGCGACTTCCGCCAAGTCCGGCCCCTCCAGGCCACCGAAGCGTACGGGGATCCGCTGCCGCCTTCCCCGCCAGCGGAGCGGCTGGCTCTGGCTGAGCGCAGAAGCGAGGCCCGCTTCGCTCACCCCCTCGCCGAGGATGAGCACGCTCACTGCCGCTGGCACCACCGCCTGCACCCCCGGTAGCCGTTCGAGGGCGGCGGCCAGCGCTGCCACCCGACGCGCCGTGGGCACACTCGGGCGGGCAGCGAGTTCCACGAGCAGCGCTCCCTCACCAAACGGCTGCAGACGCGGCCAACGCGGCGCCATACCCGGATGGTATACCCTCCGCTGGAGGGAGAAGGTCGGATGTCCCCACGAACCATCGACGTGAACGCTGACGTTGGCGAGAGCTTCGGGCGCTGGACCCTGGGCGAGGATGAGGCGCTCATCCCCTTGCTCTCGAGTGCGAACGTCGCCTGTGGCTTTCACGCCGGCGACCCGACGGTGATCGACGAGACTGTCGCCCGTTGCGCCCGCTACCAGGTGGTCGTTGGCGCCCAGCCCGGCTACCCCGACCTCCAGGGCTTTGGCCGGCGCGCGATGGCCCTCACGCCGCGTGAGGTCGAGCAGGCGGTGCTCTACCAGATCGGGGCGGTGGCTGCCTTCTGCCGGGCGCATGGCGTCTCGCTTGGTTACGTCAAGCCTCACGGTGCGCTCTACCACGCGGCTGCCGGCGAGGCAGCGATTGCGGCAGCGATTGCGCGCGCGGTGCGCCGCTTCCAGCCTGGCCTCGCGCTGGTCGGGCCGGCCGGGTCGGTGACCTTTGCCGCCGCGGCCGCCCAAGAAGGGCTGCCCTTCATCCCGGAAGCTTTCGCCGACCGTCGCTACCTCCCCGATGGCACCCTCCAGCCCCGGTCGGTGGTAGGCTCGCTCATTACCGACCCCGCGGAGGCGGCCCAGCAAGCGCTCAGCATCGCCCGGGACGGGGTGGTGACCGCGGTCGATGGACAGCCCATCGCCCTCAGCGCCCGGACCCTCTGCTTCCATGGCGATACCCCGGGAGCGCCGGCGATCGTCCGGGCGGCTCGTACCCTGCTGGAAGCGCACGGCATCACCATTCGCGCGTTTGCCGGAGCAGAGTGAGGAGCGAACGCCGCGGCTCCGTCGCCCAGTTCCTGCGACTATAATCGCCTGGGGTGAAGAGCATGAGCGAACGGTACGACACGGTCATCGTTGGCGGCGGGACGGCCGGCTGCGTGCTGGCGAACCGGCTTTCGGCCGACCCGCAGCAGCAGGTGGCCCTGATCGAGGCGGGGCCAGACTTCGGGCCGGTGGCAGCCGGCAACTGGCCGCCCGAGCTCGTGGGCGCGGCCTACGTCGAGACGGCCTACGACTGGGGATACGAGATCACGGTCGGCTCGCAGCGGCTCCGCTACACCCGTGGGCGGGTGATCGGCGGGTCATCCGCCGTCAACGCCACCGGGATCAACTGGGGGCTGAAGCGCGACTACGACGCGTGGGCGGCCCAGGGCAACCCTGGCTGGAGCTTCGCCGACCTCCTGCCCTACTTCCACCGGGTCGAGCGGCTGGAAGATGACTCAGCCCCCCTGCGGGGTCGCACGGGTATGCTCCCAGTCTCCCGGGCGGTAGGGAGCACCCCCTTCCTCGATGCCCTCCAGCAGGCATACCAGGCTGCTGGGCTAGGGCTGGTCGATGTCGGCGGGCCCGAAGCAGAGGAAGGCTACGGCTGGACGACCCGGAACGTTTCCCAGGGGCGACGTGTCCACGCTGCGGAAGCGTACCTGGACCCCGTGCGCCAGCGCCCTAATCTGACCATTTTCGACCGGACGGTCGTTGAGCGGCTCGAGTGGGAGGGGAGCCGCGTCCGCGCGGTAGTGGGGCAGCGGGAGGGCACTCCTCTGCGGCTGGAAGCCGGGCGCGTGGTGCTCGCAGCCGGCGCCATCGGCGACCCGCTGCTGCTCCAACGCTCGGGGATCGGGCCGGAAGAGGTCGTCCGGCGGGCGTGCCCGGACGGCCCCATCCATCACCTGCCCGGCGTCGGGCGTAACTTGCATGACCATTTCGGCACGCGCGTGTACTACCGCCCGTCACCCGAGTTCTTCCACTTGCTGGCGCAGCGCGCCCCCGACCTTCCGCCCGATGGCCGCTTCGCCCTCTCGGCACGGGTCAAGAGCGCCCGCTCGCTCGATGCCTATGACCTCAACATCGGGGTGTTCCACTACATGCGTCCGCCGCGGCGGCCCGAACCGTTGATCGGTGCCCTCCACGAGGCGATCACCTTCGTGATCTTTCTCGTCCATCTGCGTGGCACCGGGGCGGTAGAGATCACCGGTCCGCGGGTCGAAGACCCTCCCCGGATCGACCCTGGCTTTGGCGAGAACGAGGATATCGAGGCGCTTGCCCGCGGCATCGAGTGGGTACGCGCGCGCCTCGCGCACCCTGCCCTCACCGAGTGGATCGCCCTGGAAGAGTGGCCCGGGCCGGAGGTCAACGGCCCCTCGCTGCGGAGCTGGGTGCGCAACCACCTCTCGCTCTACTACCACCCAACCGGGACTTGCAAGATGGGGCCAGCCAGCGACCCGGAAGCCGTCGTCGACCAGCGGGGGAAGGTCCACGGCTTCAACAACCTCTTCGTTGCTGATGCCGCGATCATGCCAACCATCCCGCGCGGGATGATCGTGCTGACGGTCTACGCCATCGCCGAGAAGATCGCCGCCGAACTGAACCGCATGCCGGCCTGAGCGGGCCCGAGACGGGAAGCAGACGCCCTGCGAGCGCGGTAGACTCTCGCGGTGACACCATGACGCTCCTCTCACTCCTCTACGCGGCGGGCGCGCTGTACACCCTCTGGCAGCTGGCCCGGGGCTGGCGCGGCCTACTCGCTGAGCGCCCCACGCCGGAAGCACGGAATCTGGCTGGCCTCGTTGCCTTTCTCCTGCTCACGCCTCCCGCCGTCTATCTCCACGAGCTGGGCCACGCTCTCGCCGTCAGGCTGGTGGGTGGGCAAGTGCGGGAAATTGGCTACTTCCTCTACTGGGGCTATACCGCTTACAGTGGCCGCCTGACGCCGGAGCAGCAGTGGCTGGTGGCGGCGGCAGGGCCGCTGGTGAGCCTGCTACTCGGGTGGGGCGCGCTCGGGCTGGGGCTCAGCTGGCGGCTCCGACCGGCGCTCAATCAGGTCCTCCTCCTCTTCGGCCTGATCCAGCTGCTTCAGATCTTGCTCTTCTACCCGCTGCTTACCCTCGCGAACCTCGGGGATCTGTTGGGGAGCGACTTCGCGGTGCTCTACAGTCCTCGCACGCCTGTGCTGGCGGCTGTCGCGGGAGTGGTGCACCTGGCCTCGCTGGGGATGCTCTTCCTGGGGTTGCGCCTTCCGGCAGTACGGCGTCGTTACGAGCAGCAGATCGGGAGCGAGCCACTCGCTGAGGTGCCACCCGCTCCCGGCGAACAGACGGTCTACGCGCGCGTCTTCACCGGTGCGCCCGTTCCCGAGCCCGATCCTGAGGCCCCACCACCGGACCAAACCGCCATCATTTCCGCGGCGTGTCAGCTCCTCAGCGATGCCTCGCCGGCCGCCCGCCAGCAGGCAGATGCCGCCTTCAGTCGCGACTACTTTGGGGTCGCTCTCCGGCAGACCCTCGAGGCCGTGCTCGCCGCCGGGCGTGGCCAGCGGGCGGCCACGCTCTACTACCAGGCCCGGGCCCTGCTGCGCGAGACCGAAGCGGTCGGCAGCGCTCGCTACGCCTTGGCATTACTCGGCCTGTTTGGCGTCCCGCGCGACCGCGAGCTGTTCGAACGCTTTGCCACCGTGCCGGTCTTCACCCGCGTGGCCACTGGCGGGCTGGCAAGCATCGTGGGGAGCCTCGAAACAGCCGGGGAGCAGCTGCTGCCCCGCCTCCACGGCCTGGCGCGCGTAGAACTGGTCGAACTGCTGGCAGCGAGCGCCCCCTCCCTTCCGCTCGCCCGTCGGCTAGTCCGCGAGGGGCTCGAACCTGGCTACGAGGAGCAGCTCGCCCTGGCGATTGCGCGGGAGGCGCGGCTCGCCGAGATCCTGGCCGAGCAGCCCCCCGATGCCACCCTTGTCGACCGCGCTGGCGTTCTCCTCGCAACCTTAGCCACCACGGCCGTTCACGGTGGGCCAGCAGGCACGCTCAACGACTATGCCGAGGCCGGGCTGGCACTCACACGCTACCTTGCCGCTACCGCCGACCGCTGGGATCTTCCCCAGCTGGTGCGGCTGGCTGCCTTCGCCGCCTTCCTCCGCGAGGCCACGCGCCTCAGCACCGCGGAGCGCGAACAGCTGCTCGCGGAAGTCGACCGTCGCCTAGCCGACCCGCGCTGGCAGGGTGTGGTGGAGGCAGCGCTGGCAACGGCGAGCACGGCCGAGCAGCGGGCAGCGGCGCTTGCTGCCGCCAGGGCGATCGGACGCTCGCCGCGCGAGGAAGTCTACCGCTGGTTACCGCTGGTCGGGGATGACGAGCTCAGCACGCTCTTTGCCGCGCTTGACCCGCCCGGAACGGGCGAAGAAGCGGCACGCTTCGCGGCGGCAGCGGTGGCCCGGGTGCAGCCAGCCGGTGAGGCGACCCCGCCAGCGTGTGAGCTGGCCCTGAACGTGGCGCTGGAAGCCCTCGCCCGCGCTCCGGCAGCGGCGCTTCCCCTTGTCCGCTTGGCGCTCCAGGGCACGGTCCGGAACCGGAGCAAGGCGCTGGCCGTGCTGGCGAGCTGGCCGGCCGAGGCCCGGGCCCTCGTCCAGGCCGAAGTGCGTACCCTGGCCGAGCACGACCCCGCCCCAAGCGTGCGGCTGCGCGCCCGCGACCTGCTCGCCAGCTAGGGCGTAGTGGCCTCGCCCGCCTGGGTTGCCCATGCCGTCGGGCGGGCGAGGCCCCGGAGAGTCGCCTCGGCGGGTGAGCAGGATTCGGCCCGTGCCCTTGCTCGTCATACCCGGGTAGGAGGACGTGCCCCCGCGTGGCTGAGCAGCGATGTCGAGCCTGGCTCCCATGCCGGGAGGGTCGACCCTCCAGGTCGCTGGGCACGGAGCGTGCTAGTTCAGGGGGGTAGGCTGCACCGAGCCCGCCGGGCTGGGGGAGCGCGGCAAGGCCAGTCAGGGTGGCCTGCAGAGCCGGCAGAGTGCCCCAAATTCCTCGAGGGTGAAGCGCAACACCGTCCGGTCGATCAGGATCGCCCAGTTCCCGTGGCGCGGGCAGCGGCTGAACGTGCGCGAGGGACGGCCGGCAACGAGCGCCAAGGGTGACGCCGCCGTGGCCAAACTGGCAACCACGGTCGCAAGCTCGCGGAACTCCTCGCGTGTGAACAGCACCGTGTGCGAGGCAAGGTCGAGCTGGACCGTGCGTTCTGCCAGTCGATCACCTGCCGCGCCCGCTCGCTCTCAGCGGCAAGCAGGCGCCACTGCCCCAGCGCATTGGTCATGGTGGTCTCCGTTGCAACGCACGCTGGCAATTAATCTCAATGAGCCTTTTAGATTAGGAAATCAAAAGCCAAGAGCTGGGGAGTGAAGACTTGATTAATTTCTAAGGTTAAGCTAGCCTAATGAGCAGCGCGACCGACCCGGGCTGGCTGGCCGCGGCAGCCGCCCCGAGATTTCACGAGGGAGCACCATGGCGTTCCTGCGGTTGACTTTCTGCCTCGCGCTGGTGCTGGCCGGCCTGTTCCCCCTGCCAGCGCTCGCCGCCCAGCAACCCCCACGCGTCCTCAACCTCTACACCGGGCGCCACTACGACACCGACCAGCGGCTCTACGACCTTTACTCTGCTGTCACTGGGGTGACCATCAACGTCATCCAGGGCGATGCAGACCAGCTGATCGAGCGGATCCGTTCCGAGGGCGCAGCCAGCCCGGCCGACGTCTTGCTGACCGTCGATGCCGGCCGGCTCTGGCGGGCGGAAACGCTGGGGCTGTGCCAGCCCGTCCAGTCGGATTACCTCAACCGGCGCATCCCCGAGTACCTTCGCCACCCCGCTGGCCTCTGGTACGGCTTCACGAAGCGCGCCCGCGTGATCGTCTACGCCAAGGACCGGGTGAGCCCGGCCGACCTCTCGACCTACGAGGACCTCGCCAATCCCAAGTGGCGGGGCCGGCTGCTCGTCCGCTCCTCCAGCCACGTCTATAACCTCTCGCTCGCGGGGTCGCTGATCGCCGCCCACGGGGAGGAATTCGTCGAGGAGTGGGCGCGTGGGGTCGCGCGTAACCTTGCCCGTCCTCCGCAGGGCGGGGATATCGACCAGCTGCGGGCTGTGGCGGCCGGGCTGGGTGATATTGCGCTCTCCAACCATTACTACTTCGCTCGCCTGATCACGTCCGCTAACCCGGAGGACCGCGCGGCGGCCGCTGCCCTCGACATCTTCTTCCCCAACCAGCTCGACCGTGGCACTCACGTCAACATCAGCGGTGGCTGTGTGGTCGCCACCGCTCCCAACCGTGCCGAGGCAGTGGACTTTCTCGAGTTTCTCGCCAGCGACGGGGCTCAGGCGATCTTCGCGCTTGGGAACCAGGAGTACCCCGTCGTGGCCGGCCAGCTGCTCTCGCCGATCCTCGACCGCTGGGGGCCGTTCCGCGAGGATACCCTCAATGCGGCGGTCTTCGGCGCGAACACGGCGCGGGCGCTCATCCTCTTGAACCGTGCCGGCTGGCGGTAGCGCTCCCCCGTTCCTGCCGCCAGGGACCGGCACGCGGGCAGGGCGCGTCCCCTTCCTTCCGCAGGGAGGGCGCGCCCTCGCCTGGTTTCTCCTCGCGACCCTGACCCTGGCCGTGCTGGCACCGCTCGCTCTGGTGTTGTTCAGCCTCACCCTGCCACCGGATGAGCAGTGGCTAGAGCTTAGCCGCATCGTGCTGCCACGCTATCTCACCACCTCCCTCCAGCTTGCCCTGGGGGTCGGCCTGGCAACCCTGCTGCTGGGCGTGAGCACCGCGTGGCTGGTCACCCGCTGCCATACCCCTGGCTGGCCACTCCTGCAGTGGCTGCTCGTCCTGCCGCTGGCTTTCCCGACCTACCTCCTCGCCTACGCCTACACCGACCTGCTGGAATACGCCGGCCCCGTCCAGACGACCCTCCGCGCCTGGTTCGGCTGGTCGCGCCGCGACTACCTCTTCCCCGAGATCCGCTCGGTGCCGGGCGCAATCATGGTGCTTACGCTGGCTCTCTACCCTTATGTCTATTTACTGGCTCGCACCGCCTTCCTGCGGACCCCAGCCAGCCTCCTGGAAGCCGGGCGCATCCTCGGGGGGAATCCCTGGCGCAACTTCTTGACGATCGCGCTGCCGCTCGCCCGGCCCGCGCTGGTTGCCGGCCTGGCGCTGGCCATGATGGAAACCCTGGCTGACTTTGGCGCCGTCCAGTACTTTGCCATCGATACTTTCACCACCGGGATCTACCTCAGCTGGTTCGCGCTCGGCTCACCTCAGGCAGCCGCCCAGCTCGCTGCCCTCCTGCTGCTTACCGTCGGCGCGGTGCTGCTCGCTGAGCGGCTGGCGCGAGGGAGCGCACGCTATCACGAGCCGACTGCTCGCAGCGGCCCGCCCTCGCGCTACCGCCTGGGGCCGCTCGTGGCGATCGGCGCGGTGGTGCTCTGCCTGCTCCCGGTGCTATTTGGCTTCGTGGTACCGGTGGCCGTTTTCCTCCGGCTGGCGGCGATCGCGGGCGATGCCCGCTTCGGCCCCGACTACCTTCCACTCGTGCGGAACAGCGTCCTCCTGGCAGGGGCGGCGGCTCTTCTCATCACCCTGCTGGCACTGGCACTCGGGTATGCGGTGCGGTTGGCGCGGCAGCGGGCACTCGTCCTCCTTGCTCGGCTGGCTGGCCTCGGCTACGCCATCCCCGGCTCGGTGCTGAGCATCGGGGTGCTTGCCGTGCTCGGCGCGGTGGACCGCCTGCTCAATGCCTCGGCCGAACGCCTCGCTGGGGGGATGGTCGGCCTGGTGGCCGGGGGGTCGCTCGCGGCGTTGCTCTACGCTTACAGCGTGCGTTTTCTGGCGGTCGGCCAACAGGCGGTCGAGAGTGGGTTCGCCCGGTTGGGACCGACCCTCGATGACGCTGCCCGCACCCTGGGAGAAGGGCCGTTTGGCGTGCTCCGCCGGGTCCACCTGCCGCTCCTGCGGGCGAGCCTGCTCACCGGGCTGCTGCTCGCCTTCGTCGACGTGCTCAAAGAGCTTCCTGCCACCCTGATCGTGCGCCCCTTCAATCTCGATACCCTCGCGGTGCGCGCCTACCAGCTTGCCACCGACGAGCGGCTGGCCGAAGCCGCCACCCCTGCTCTCACGATCGTCGCGGCGGGGCTGCTGCCGGTGCTGGCGCTGAGCGTGGCGATCGCCCGCAGCGGAGAATCCCCACGATGACCCGGCTTGTCCTTCAGGAGGTCCACCACCGCTACGGTGCCCAGGAGGTGCTGCGCGGCGTGAGCCTGAACGTCGGCGCGAGTGAGGTTGTCTGTCTCCTCGGCCCCTCGGGCGCGGGGAAGACCACCGTACTGCGGGTCGCTGCCGGGTTGGAGCCCGTCCGGGCGGGGGTGGTGGCCATCGACGGGACGGTCGTGGCACGGCCAGGCCGCCAGCTCCCGCCAGAGCAGCGGCGCATCGGGATGGTCTTCCAGGACTACGCGCTCTTTCCCCACCTCACGGTGGCGGGGAACGTCGAGTTTGGCCTGCGCGGCCCCGCCAAACTCCGCCGACAACGGGTCCAGGCCTTGCTGGAGCGAGTTGGCCTGGCCGCCCTCACCGACCGCTACCCCCACACGCTGAGCGGCGGCCAACAGCAGCGGGTGGCGCTGGCACGCGCACTGGCTCGAGAGCCGGCAGTGGTGTTGCTCGATGAGCCGTTCGCCAGCCTGGATGCCACCCTCCGCGAACAGGTCCGCGACGAGACGCTCGCGCTCCTCCGCGAGGCGGGGGTGGCCGTGCTGCTGGTGACCCACGACGCCAACGAAGCGATGGCCGCGGGCGACCGGATTGCACTGCTGCAGGCGGGCCGGATCGAGCAGGACGCCTCACCCGAGACGCTCTACCGCCATCCTGTCAGTCGTGCGGCCGCTACCGCCCTCGGTCGGGTGAACGTCGTACCCGGGATTATCACGGCGGGGCACGTGCACAGTCGGCTCGGCAGCTGGCCGGTCGCGCGGTCGGCGGGTGCCGTCGAACTCCTCGTGCGGCCGGAACAGCTCATCGTCCAGCCGGAGGCTGGGGGGGCGTGGGAAGTCGTCCAGGTGCGCTTTGCTGGCGCCCTCCGGCTGGTGCGGGTGCGCGCGCTCGCGGGTGGTCTCTGCCTGTGGGTGTTGACGCCGACCCCGCTCGTGCCTGGTCAGCGGGTCGAGCTGGACTGTCAGCGCGAGGCGGTGGTCATCCTCCCGGCCGCACCTGCCGAGCCGGACGCGGCAGCCGCTCCCCCTCCTGCTGGCGCAGGGCGGGATTGAGCCAGTAGATCAGCCCAGCGGCGCTGACAGTCAGCACCCCCATGAAGAAGAGAGTCAGCCGGATCCCGAAGTGGTCGGCGACGCCGCCGAAGACGAGTGCTCCGATGGGGTTGAGGCCCATCACGAGCAGGTAGATCCCGAGCACGCGGCCACGGACGCGGTCGTCCACGTAGGTCTGCAAGGCGGTCTGGTTGAGGATGTTGTAGAGAATACTGCTCCCAGTGATGCCCGCGATGATCAGCGTGCTCAGCCAGAGCTGGCTCGAGGAGGCAAAGAGGACCAGCAGCACCCCGAAGGCCGCCATGGCTAGGAACTGAACCGTCTGGCGGCGGCCACGCTGTCGCAGCGCGGCCGCACCTAGGATGGTGGCGATCGCCCCGATACCCGATGCCGACATCAGCACCCCCAGGCCTTCCGCTCCGCTCCCGAGGGCGTCGCGCGCCACGACGGGCAGGAGCGTCTGGTAGGGCCAGGCCAGCAGCACGGGCACACCCGCTGCCAGCATCAGGCCGAGGATGTAGCGGTCGCGGCGGACGTAGGCGAAGCCCTCGGCGAGGTCGCGGAGCGGTGAGCGTTCCGCTGGTAGTGGTGGGCGGGGCGGCAGGCGGAGCAAGAAGGTCGTCAGAAGCGTGAACAGCAGCAGCACGCTCTCGGTCCAGAAGACGGCGGTCGTTCCCAGGGTGGCCACGACCACCCCAGCGATGCTCGGGCCGATCACCTTCGCGACATTGAAGGAAAGCGAGTTCAAGGCGATCGCCTGAGGGAGGTCTTCCTTGCCCACCGCGTCGTTGATGATCGCCTGGCGGGTTGGAAGATTGAACGCCTGCGCGCTGCCCGCAAGGAAGGCCGCCACAAACACGTGCCAGACCTGCACCAGCCCGGTGGTGGTGAGGAGAGCGAGGGTGGTGATCGTGGCCCAGGTCACGCTCTGCCCGGCAAGGAGCACGCGCCGGCGGTCGAGGCGGTCGGCCAGGACCCCAGCGAAGAGCGAGAATAGCAGCGTCGGGATAGCGCGGCAGAAGCCGACGAACCCGAGTAAGAACGGTGAGTTGGTCAGCTGGAGCACCAGCCAGCCGTAGGCGACCTGCTCCATCCACAGGGTCGTGCTGGAGCTGATCATCCCGCTCCAGAGCAAGCGGTAGTCGCGGTGGCGGAGGGCGGCAAAGGGGCCGGGCAGGCGGGAGGCACGGCGGGGTGCGCTGGCGGTTGGCGCCGAGAGTGTCACGCCAGCTCTCGCACGGTGGGGTTCAGCAGCCAGCCCAGGGCCACCAGCACCAGGAGGAGGCCAGCGAAGAGCGAGAGCATCGCGGGGGCACCAACCAGGGTCGCGCCGATGCCCGCCGCCATTGCTCCCAGCGGGATCATCCCTCGGGTCAGGAAGAGCATGCTCATTACGCGTCCGCGCAGCGCATCGGGCGCGTGCTCCTGCAAGAGCGCATTATTGATTGCCTGGTAGAGCGAGCTGCCCATCCCAACCACCAGGAGCGCTAGGGCTGCCAGCCCAAGGGTACGAGCGTTAGCGAAGAGCAAGAGCGCGCTGCCAAACAGCGCCAGGCCCGCGAACATCACCCGCCCGCGCCGGAGGTTCCCACCGACCGCTCCCACGAGAAGCGCCCCGAGCACGGCACCGAGCCCGGCTGCCGAGGTCAGGAGGCCCAGGCCAGCCGCCCCCGCGCTCAGGACATCCTCAGCGAACACTGCTAACATCGGCTGGTAGGACATGCCGAGCACCAGCGGCACCAGGGCGAGCACGAGTAACCCCCGTAGGATGGGATCCCGCGCCACGAAGGCGAGCCCTTCGCCCACGCTCTGCCAGACCGAGACCGGCGGCGCTGGCTTCCGCGGCGGCAGATCGCTCATGCAGGCAAGGCCAATCAGGACGGCAAGGAAGCTCGCCGCATTGAGCCAGAAGGCCACGGCGATGCCAACGCTCGCGATCAGCAGCCCTCCGATCGCCGGGCCAATCACTCGGCTGAGGTTGAGGGTGGCCGAATTCAGGCTGATCGCAGCGGTGAGATCCTCGCGAGGCACCAGCTCCGAGATCAGCGCCTGGCGGGCTGGCAGGTTGAACGACATCAACACTCCTCGCAGGGTGGCGAGCGCCAGCACCAGCCAAACCGTTCCGCCGGTCAGTGCGATCCCCCCGAGCGCGATGGCAGTGAGCATGGCGCCCGTCTGGCTGATTGTCATCAGGCGCCGCCGCTCGACCCGGTCGGCGATCGCTCCCCCGAGCAGGGTAAACAGCAGGATCGGTCCGCTCCGGCAGAGGTTGAGCAAGGCGAGATAGACGGGCGAGCTGGTCAGCGTGAAGACCAGCCAGTTGAGGGCAACCTGGTCCATCCAGTCACCCGAATTCGAGACCACCGTGCCCAGCCAGAGGAGGCGAAAGTTCCGGTGGCGGAGGGGACGAAAGGGTGAAGTAGCGGGAAACGCGCGGCCCGACGCCGCTGGCGACGGTGGCGTGAGGAGCTCAGGGCGTGCCACCGTGCTCCTCGGTCCGCGGGGGGCAGGCATCATCCGCCAGGTGCTGGGCAAGCAAGTGCAGGCCTTTGATAAACGCCGCCCGCTCCCGCTCGTCGAGCGCGCGCAGCGTCTCCTCGACCGCTCGCCGCCGCCGGGCCAGGATCGGGGCGATGCGGGCTTGGGCCGCGGGCGAAAGCCGGACCAGCACGATGCGGCGGTCCCGCTCGTCGCGCACCCGTTCAACGTGGCCACCCGCTGCCAGCCGGTCGACGAGGTCAGTCGCAGCCGGAAGCGAGATGTCCAGCCCCCGCGCCAGCTCGGACATCTTCTCCTCCCCGTGCTGGGCAAGATGGGTCATCGCTTTGATCTGGGCAAGCGAGAGGGATGACGCCGGGCTATCGCGAGGTGGGCGGGGGCGTAGTCGACGCGCCAGCTCTGGCAGGAGGAGCAGCAGGTCGCTCGCCTGCTCATCAGTACCCATTTCGCTTTCCGAATGCTTCGGTAACCGCAGTGTACCATATCAGTCCGCTGCTGTCTGCGGGAAGCCGAGGGAGCGCTTGGCCAGACGTATAATCGAGTGGAAACGGGTGGGCGCAGGGCTTACCGTTCCCCGCCCGCGATTTCTCCGCGCGCCCGGGGAAACGCGTGGGGAACGCGCGGTCCTCTCGCGTCTGCCGACGCACCGAAGGGGGACGCGATGCGAACACGCTTGGCCGCTCGCCGTCTTCGCCAGTCTGCGCTCGTGCTTCTCGTGACGCTCGCTGCCCTGGCCGCTGCCGTGGCCCCGGCGAGAGCAGCGGGCATTGTCCAGGTGGGCATGTACGACAACTTCTTCACCCCCGCGGTGATCACCATCCCCGCTGGAACCACCGTCGTCTGGGTGCACTTTGGCAACGACCGCCACACCACCACAGCGGATGTCGGCCCGTTCTGGGATTCTGGCACCATCTTCCCGCGGGGAACCTACGCCGTCTTCTTCCCTGCCCCGGGGAGCTACCCCTATCACTGTTCATTCCACCCTGGGATGCGTGGAACGGTCCTGGTGGTGCCTGCGGTGCCCGTCAGCCTCCTTCCCTACACGCCCTTCGCACCTGCACCTGCGCCAGCTGCCCCGCCTATCAGCCCGGCATTCTTCGTCTGGCCCTATCCGGTCGTGTTCGCGCCAGTGTTCTTCTTCCCACCGGTCTTCCCGGGCCCGTAGGGCAAGAGGCGGCAGGTGGCGCGCTCGGCCCGGCAAGGCAGGAGCTGCCAGCGCCATCCTACCAGCGGAGTGAGGAGGTGAGCCAGTGCCCGGCGGAGGCGTGGCCACCGGTTCCGCAGTCACCAGCGAGGAGGGTCGGCGGTAGTCTGGTCGGGATGGCCGGATTTGAACCGGCGACCTCTTGACCCCCAGTCAAGTGCGCTAACCAGGCTGCGCTACATCCCGAAGGAAGCGCTTGCACCAGAAGTGTACTGGATCGCGAGCGGTGGAGCCGAGGGTGCTAGCTCACAGTCAGCCGAAAGAGGACCGCAGCGGGAAGGTTGCGCTGACGCTGCACGAGCACTCCGGCTGCTAGCGCGGCGGCAAGCGCGAGGGCAGCCGTGGCAGCGGGAGACCCTCCCGGCACTTGGGCAGTTGCCGCAATCGCTGCGCTCGCGAGCGCCGTGACCACCAGCGCCAGGCCACTGCCAAAGCGTCGTTCCAGGTACGGCAACAGCCAGCCCCGCAACACGACCTCCTCAGCAACCAATCGGCTGGCCGCCATCCCGACTAGGGGAATCATCAGCCGGCCCAAGGCAGTAGGCTGCCCGCCGATAACGAGGCTGAGGAGGACACTTGCTGCCGCCGCCAGGGCCAGGGCGGGAAGCAGCGGCCGCAGGCGGAGCAACAGGCCCGCCAGCTCAGTGAAGGGACGAGGGAGGGGGAACAGGAAGCGCCCCGCCAGCACGAGCAGCAGCACCAGCGCGGTGCCCAGAGCGGCAGCCGCAGTCGCGAGCGGGGCTGGCACCAGCAGATAGGCGACGCTCGCCAGCACCACTTCAAGCAGTACGAGCAGGGCCAGCCCCCATCCTCCCGGCTGGCGGCGGAGCACCGCCGCGCCGAAGAGCGCCAGGTAACTGGCCGCCGCAGTTGCCAGCACTCCCCAGGGCTGGCCCTGGGCCTGGCGAGGGATAAAGCTGGTAGCAGCTGCGATCACTACGAGCGCACCAGCAGCCGGCCAGGCTGGGTACTCGTGGGCAGAGCCCGCGACCAGCGGCTGGAGCCGGAACACGACCAGCCAGACCACCAGCAAGGCGGCGGCGAGGCCAAAGCGCTGGGCGACCGACAGCCCATCGCGGGTTGCCCAGCCCTCCGCCGCGGCTAGCGCCCAGATAGCGGTCAACCCGACTGTCCCTGCCGCAATGGTCGGCTCGCGCGCAAGCAGGAAAGGAAGGGCCAGCGTCCGCCAGTGCCGATGGTTCAGAAGAAGCATGCTGCCTCACAGCCCGGGCCACTCGCGGCCCCGGCCATCGGATCGGGATGATGGCCCACTCTATCAAGCAGGCAAGCTGGCAGCTAGCAGATACTCTGCCGGGGTGAGCGCGGAAACAGCGCCCCCTTTTGCCCCACCTCAGCCGAGAGGACCCTCCTGCGCTGCTCGATTACTTGACATGGTAACGAATAGAGAGCACCCTCCGGCGGCACGGGCACTCTCCGAGTGGATCCAACGCCCGCTGGCAGAGTGAAGCAGCGTAATCTCCTCACTCACTGCCCGTGATCCCCAGAGGAGAAACTCTGGGGATGGAGGGGAGTGCCGAATGTGCCTGGTGCTCTCGCAGGCAGTAAGGT
>JAILZB010000247.1 GCA_023512725.1 Chloroflexota bacterium
GTTCGGTTATAACCCGAACGTCAAGCCCTACACCTTCGACCCTCAGAAAGCGAAGCAGTTGCTCGCCGAGGCGGGCTACCCCAACGGCTTCAAGCAGGACCTCGAGTACTGGAACGTCTCTACCACGATCAACAACACCGCGCTCTACCTGCAGGACCAGTTCAAGCGGAACCTAAATATCGACATCGAGCTGAAGCCACTGGAGTCGGCGCAATTCGTCCAGAAGATCTACAAGCGCGCACCGATCGCGGCGATCTACCTGGGTGGCCAGGGAGGCGGGACCGATGCCGACAGCTCGCTCGTCTGGTACTGGTCGGGGAATACCTCCTTCGGCAAGCGCTACGATAACCCCGAGTTCGACCGGGTCTACCTCGAGAGCACCCGCGAACTTGACCCGGCCAAGCGGGAACGCCTGCTCCAGCAAGCGATTGCGATCCTGCAGGAAGACCCGCCCTGGCTTGGGCTGGTGACCAGCGTGGATGTTTCGGCCTGGTCGAAGACGGTGGGTGGCTTCGTCCCGCGGGCGTTCGAGAACAGCTTCCCAGCCTGGGAGAACGTCAAGCGCATCAAGTAAGCGCGCCGTTTACCTCGCCCTGAGCCGGCCGCTGGCCACTGGTTGCTGGGGGGACGCCTCCCCCATTACCATCGAGCCAGGAACGCCCCTCCCCGGTGCCGGAGGAGGGGCGCGCGTGCCCTGGGAGGGCGATGCGCCTGACCATCCTGCTTGCCCTGGGGCAGCTGGCCAGCCGGCGGCTGCGTGCAAACTGGAAACTGCTGGGCAGTGTGTTGCTGGGCGTCTTCGCGGCGGTGGTGTTGCTGGCGAGCGCTCCCCTCTATGCGGGCGTCCTGAACGACCTAGGCCTGCGCTATACCCTGCGGCGGGAGCCACCCGCCCGGGCCGACCTCCTCGTTGCGCTGAGTAGCCGGCCCAGCCGAGCGCCGGAGTACGCTGCCCTCGCCAGCACGATCGAAGGGCAGGTAGCGAATGGGCTGGGGGACTTCCTGGCACCGCCAACCCGCTACGCTCGCAGCGCGAGCGTCTTCATCTACCGCCCAAACGAGCGAATCGCTCCGCCTGGCGCTACCACGAACACCCAACCGCGGGGCTACCTCCAGTTTGCCGATGGGCTTGCCGAGCGCATTCGCCTGACGGCCGGGCGCTGGCCGGTGGCCGAAGGCGACCCCGTACCGGTGTTGGCGGGCGCAGCTGCCGCGCGGGAACTCGGCCTCACCGTGGGGGATGACCTCCTGCTGGTGCCGGCCAGCGGGGGTGAGCCGACGACCGTCCGCCTCGTGGCACTGGGCGAGGCAGCCGACCCGAACGACCGCTTCTGGGCGGTTGGAGCAGTGCGGCTAGCCGAGAGCGCCCGCGACTGGATCGTGCTGCCGCTGGTCGTGGCGCCGGAGCGCTACTTCGGCGCGGCCGAACGGGTGACCTCCGACTACACCTGGCGGTGGCCGGCCGATACCACCCGTCTGACCACGGCCAACGCGGCGGAGGTGCGGGCCGCTATCGGGCGGCTCCGGGCGAGCCTCCCCGCTGCGGTGCCAGGCGCGACGCTGACCACCGCTCTCGATAGCATCCTGGACGAGTACTTCACCAAGCTCGCCCTGACGGCGGTACCACTCTACCTGCTCGTCCTTCAGATCGTCGGGCTGGTGCTGTTCTACCTGGTGCTGGTCGCGAACGTGATCGTCGACCGGCAGGCGGGGGAGCTTGCGCTGCTGAAGAGCCGGGGGGCAAGTGCCGGGCAGGTGCTGGTGCTCTCGCTGATCGAAGGGCTCGCCCTCTGCGCGCTGGCAGTCGTGTTGGGGCCACCGCTCGCCGCCGTGCTCGCTGCGTGGCTGGGGCGGCTGTCGGGTTCGCTGGCTGGTGACGGCCCGTTGTCGGTGCGGCTGGAAGGTGAGGCCTGGGTGCTGGCGCTGCTGGGGGCGCTCCTTTCCCTCCTGGCGCTGGCGGTGCCGGCGAGCCGGGCTGCCCGGGCGAGCATCGTGCGCTACCGCCGTCAGGTCGCGCGGGGGGAGGGACCGCCGCTCTGGCAGCGCTACTACCTGGACCTCATCCTGCTGCTCTTCGCCCTCTTTGCCTACTGGGCAGTCCGCCGGCAATCGGCGCTCGCCGGCGCGGAGCGAGTGGAACCTCTCCTGCTCCTGACTCCCGCCCTGCTTGCCCTCGCAGTCTCGCTCGCTTTCTTGCGGCTGTTTCCCCTGCTCCTGGGCGTGCTGGTGCGGCTGGTCGGAAACCTCCCGGCGCCCCTGGTCATCGCGCTCACCCAGATGAGCCGGCGCCCGGCACCGTACCTGCGGGTGGTTCTCCTGCTCACCCTGACGACCAGCCTGGGGCTCTTCGCTGCCACCTTCAGCGGCACCATCGACCGTTCCTACGCCGACCGGACCGCGTACCGGGTGGGGGCAGACGTGCGGGTGGCCGGGATCGCGGGTGGAGCAGGCCGCCCACGAGCCACCGTGCTGGAAGCGGTCGCGCCGCTCAGCCCCCGCGCGGCCACGGTTGCCTACCGGGCCGATGGCCAGGTTGGGCCGACCCAGCGCCCGCAGCGCTACCAGTTTCTCGCCCTCGACCCCGCGACCGCACCCGCGGTGCTCTGGTTCCGCCCCGATTTTGCTCCCGTGCCGCTGACGACACTGCTCGGGCGGGTGGCCGAGAGCAGTACCCTGGTCGAAGGCCCGCTGCTGCCCGAGGGCGGGGAGACCCTCGGGCTCTGGGTGCGCCCCCTCCCCCGCCAGGAACGGCTGACGCTTCTCTTCCGGCTGCGCGATGCCGATGGCCAGCTGCTCGACCTGGAGCTCGGGCGGCTGGATTTCACCGACTGGCGCTACCTCGAAACCCCGCTCAGCCAGCTGGGGCGCTATCGCGGCCCGCTGCACCTGGAGGCCATCTACCTGCAACCGGTTGGGGGCTTTGCCGAACCTGGTGGCGGCGCCATCCTGCTCGACGACGTGGCAATCCGCGAGCCCGGGGGGATCCGTCGCATCGTCGACCCGCTCGATACGGCTGCGGGCTGGGAAGTGCTCCGGGATGGCATCGGTGGCCAGCAAGATACCGTGAGCGTGGTCAGCAGCGAGACCCGCACGGGCACGCCCGCCCTGCGGTTCGCGTGGTCGCCCCGGCGCGTCTTCGGCACCCGCGGGATCAAAGTGCGGGATGACGAGTCCCCGCTACCCGTCCTCGCCTCGCCCACCTTCCTCGGAGCGGCTGGTCGCACCGTGGGAGAGACGATGCTCCTGAACATTGGTGACCGGACGGTCACGGTGCTGCTCCAGGGCACGCTTGACTATTTCCCCACCCTCGACCCCTACGGGGCAGGGTTCGTCGTCGCCGCGCTCGACCCGACGCTGGCACGGCTGAACAGTGTGCCGGGCCGACCGCTCTATCCGAACGAGCTGTTGCTGCGCGGCGTCGACGACGAAGCGCGCTTGCGGGCCCTAGCAACCCAGGACCTCGGAGCTCGGGAGGTGCTCTCTGTCCGCGCCTTGCTGGATGAGGCGAGTAGCGACCCGCTGGTGGCGGCCGGCTGGGCCGGGATCCTCGCGCTGGCGTTCGTCGCGGCGCTCCTCCTCTCGCTGATCGGGTTTGTGGTCCAGAGTGCCTTGCTCCTTCAGCAGCGGGTGGTCGAGTTTGCCATCCTGCGGACGATGGGGCTGGCAAAGTGGGAGCTCGCCGCCTTGATCGGATTCGAGCAGGTATTTCTGATCGTGGTCGGGATCGCGCTGGGAACGGTGCTTGGCCTGCAGCTGGGCGGGCTGATGCTACCCTTCCTGGAGCTGACCGAGGGGGGCGCCCGCGTGCTGCCGCCGTTTGTCATCACCACCGAATGGCGAACGGTCCTGCCCGCCTATGGGCTGCTTGCCCTCTTCTTTGCGGGGACGATCGCCGCCGTGGGCATGGTGGCAACCCGGCTTCCGATTGGCCGCTCGCTGCGGATTGGCGAGTAGCTTAGCGCTTCAGGCGGGCGAAGAACTGCTGGCGAGCCTTGGCGACCTTGGGCGCGACGACGAGCTGGCAATAGGGCTGGTCGGGGTGACGCTCGAAGTAGCGCTGATGGTAGGGCTCAGCGGGATAAAAGCTGCGCAGCGGCACGACTTCGGTCACGATCGGGTTGGGCCAGCGGCCTTCGGCGGTCAGGCGGGCGATCGTGTCCTCCGCGATTCGCCGCTGCTCCTCGTCATGGTAGAGAATGATCGAGCGGTACTGGGGGCCAACATCGTGCCCCTGGCGGTTGGGCGTGGTCGGGTCGTGGATGGTGAAGAAGACCTCGAGCAAATCCTGGTAGCTGATCTCCTGGGGGT
>JAILZB010000248.1 GCA_023512725.1 Chloroflexota bacterium
CTGCATGATCTGCTGGGCCACCATCTGACCGCGCTCATCCTCAATCTGGAAGTAGCCGGTCACCTGACGGAAGGGCTCGCTCGCGAGCACAGCAAAGGGGGTCGCCTCCCGCCAGGGGGGCACAGCGGGTGCGATCGCTTGACGGAACGCAATCGGTAGCCAGGGGAGGTAGAGCACTCCTGTGAGGAGCTGAGCAGCCAGCCAGCGCCGTATGCTCCACTCACCAGGCAGCCGTCGGCGCACCAGGAACCATCCCGCGACGAGTAGGTTGAGCGCGAGCAGCAGGAAGGCACTGTAGTAGAGCACGTACAGCCCGAGGGCAGCTGCCAGCGCGAACCGCCACCAGTCTGCCGGCGCCCCCCGCACCGCGGCCGCGAGTGTGAGCAGAGCGAGGAAGGCTGCCAGGGTGTACATCCGCACTTCCTGGGCGTACCACACCTGGAAGGGACTGGTCGCTGCCAGGAGCGCTGCCAGGAGGGCTGCGCGCTCACCGAACCAGCGTCGAGCGAGCGCGGCCACCAGCGCCACGCCGAGCAGCCCGAATGCGAGTGAGAAGAAGGCCAGGCTGAAATCACTCCTGCCTGCCAGGCGCGTCCAGCCGTGGAGGAGCAGGTAGTAGAGGGGCGGATGGATATCGCGGGCGGTGTGGGCCACCAGTTCCGGCACGGGCTCGCTGGCGAGAAAGGCGCTAAACCCTTCGTCGTACCAGAGGCTGTTGCCAGCCAGGTCCCAGAAGCGAAGCAGGGCGGCCAGGGCGAGCGTCGCCAGCAGCGACCAGCGCCGGGAGAGCGCGAGCGGCACCACCCGGGGCAGCTGACGGGCGGCAGAAAGTGCCTGGCCAGTCACGGCTCAAGCCTCAAGGCGCCGAGTTCAATGGCGTCGCCGCGACCAGTCTGGAGGCGGCGGCCGGTTGCGGGGTCGTACATCCCCACCGTGACCCAGAGCTGGTGCGGCGCGATGCCCACGGGTAAGGGCACGATATGGCGGTCAACAATGATTTCGTTGGCGACCCAACTCGGCGTGGGGGCAGTACCTTCCGCGGGCGGGCCATCGTGCTGGGCTACGACCCGGTTCATAGTCACCAGGTGGACGAAGACGTGGTAATCGCGGTCGAGGGTGCCAAGGGCACGCCAGTAGAGCGTGATCTCGACCTGAGGCTCACTGGCATTGGAGAGAGCACGCGCTGTCCAGCCAAGGAGGTCGGCCCCACCCTGCAGGCGCACGTTCGTCCGATTGACCGGTGGGGTGGGGAGTTGGAAGAGCCGCTGCCGCCCCTCGATAGTGAGCGTGCCGAGGGTCTGGCGGAGGCCGGGTCCCAAACTGATCCGCAGGGAGTAGCGCCCGTCGGGGAGGTCAGCGGGCAAGCGGAAGCTCTCGCGGTCGCGCACCAACTCACCGGCCTGCCAGCGGATGGTGGTGTAGCGCCCCCCGAGCGGGGTACCACCCAGCGGAACCGCCCGCTCCCCCTGGACCAGCTCCGCTGTCAGGGTGAGCGACTCTGCGAGCTCGCGCTCAGCCCGCCAAAGGGTCTCGACCGTGATGAGCGCGCCCGGCTGGACCACCCCCGTCGGCACGCGCTGCCCGATCAAGGTCACAGCGCCGAAGCGCGCAAAGGTCGGGTCGAGGTCGAGGCGGCGTGGGGTATACCCGCCCAGCTGCGGGGGGAGCGGCTGGATCCCGAGGCGCACTTCCCGCTCATTCGCCCCACTCCCGAGTGGTTCACCGTTCCGGCGAGCGATACCTGCCGTCAAGACGTAGTCTCCTGGCGGGGTCCCCAACGGGAGGGGCACGTCATGGACGTCCGCCACGATCGTACCAGGTCGCCAGCGGGTGACGGGATAAGCGCCCCGCACCGGTACGCTATCGGACTGGGCCCACCGCTCTCCCGCTGGCTCGCTGAAGTGGACGAAGCTCAGCAGCTCTTCTGTCAGCACCTGCGTCGCTCGCCAGTAGAGGGTCACCCGCACCCCACGAGCCACCGCCCGGAGGTCATGCGGTCCCCCTGGCCCGAGGGCATAGCCCGCGATCAGCTCGCTCTGGTAGCCAAGCAGCTCGAGAGTGCCGAAGCTCCGGTTCACTGGCCGCACGCCCGGCGGCAGCACCAGCGGTGGCGTCCGCTCGACCGCCACCAGCGGACCGAGCCCGCTCAGCGGATAGCGCTCGGCCAGGCCAGCCAGCGGGCGCGTCAAGTAGACCTCGCGGCCCTCAGCCAGGGCTGCCTCCACCAGCGCCAGCCGCTCCGTTTCACTATCCGCATGACGCACGGCGATATCGGGTCGGAGGCCCAGGGCGCGCTGAAGGTAGTGCAAGAGCGAGGCCTCGCCGAGCAGCCCGATGATGGCACTGCTGGCCGGAAGGGGCTGAGAAAGGATATCCACCCCATAGGCTCGAACGGTCGTCTCGGTGCTGAGGTCAACCCGCTCGTAGGTGAGGGCGAAGGTACGCAGGGGAAGGGCCAGAAAGGCGAGCAAGGCGAGCGCACTCACCAGACGGGCCGGGAGGCGTCCCCAGCGCGGGATGGCCTGCACAGCCCAGGCAAGCAGCCGCCCTACCGCTACCACCCCCAGCCCCAGCGCGACCATGACCGGCAGGAACGAGGGCAGAGCGAACACCTCCGGGTCCGGCACGCGGTAGAGCACCGCGAAGAGCGCCGTCGGGAGGTACCAGGCAAGCAGCAGCACCGCCGTGGGCCAGCAGCGCCAGGCCAGCCAGGCGAGGCCTCCTGCTGCCAGCAGCGCGCCAGCGGGTGAGACCTGCTCCACCAGCAGGTGGAGATAACTGGTGAGGGGGTCACCCGCGCGGGCGAGCGGGTTCTCCTGAAGGAAGCCGCGGTAGAGGGCGCCGCTCACCCAGCCGAGGAAGGTCGGGAGGTCGTTGCGATAGGTGCCATCGATCGAGCCCACCCCAGCACGGAGCGGCAGGTAGAGGTACAGCAGGGGGCCGAGCAGCAGCGGCCAGCCCTGGCGCGCAAGCCAGCGCCAGTTCCAGCCGCGCGGGGAGGGCAGGGCACCGAATGCCAGCGTCGCCAGCCCAAGCGCTGGCAGGAGCAGTAGAAACGTTCGGTGATGGGCAAGCCCGACCCCAACGACCAGCGCGAACCACCGCCAGTGCCCGCTGGCCAGCGCCCGGAGCAGGGTCAGCACCGCCAGCACGCTGATGAGGGCAGCCAGCGTGTAGACCTCGGCAACGACTGCCTGCGACCAGAAGATGGGAGAGACGGCGAGGGCGAGCGCGCCAACGAGCGCGCCGAGGCGGTCCCCCCAGCGCGGAGGAGTACCAGCGAGCAGCAGAATGACCAGCGCCAGGATGCCTACTGCCAGCGCACCAGCCACGGCCGAGAGCAGGTTCACCCGCCAGGCTAACTCCCCCATCGGGAGCAGGGAGAACAGCTTGAGCAAGAGCGCGTAGAGGGGGTACCCCGTGGGATGGGGAATGGCGAGCCGGTCTGCCACCAGGGGAAATTCGAGGCTGTCGTCGAAGAGCGCTACCACCGAGGGCGCAAGGGTCTGCCGGTAGAGCAGCAGCGCCACTCCCGCGGCAATCGCCCCGACTGCCAGGTCTCCTGCGCTGGGCTGCGCGAGCGGAAACTGCCCCGCTTTCTTCACCGCAGCGGGATTATCAGCGGGCAGCACCCTCCCTGCCAGGATTCAGCGCTTCCACTGCTCAGCCGCGCTGGATCCGCGAGTCGACCACCAGCCACTTCCCATCGATTCGCTCGAGGTCGTACTCCTGGCGCAGGGTCGAGGGGTTCGTAGCGATCAAGGTGCCGTTCTCAGCGCGCAGGGTATCGTTCCAGCGCTCGACGGTGCGGACGGTAACCGACGTATTGCTCTTGAAATCGATCGACTCGAACTTGAGGTCGAGCAACTGGGCATCACGGTACTGCTGGTTGCGGCGAAGCTCACGGACCTGGGCGGTAATCAGATTAAGCCAGCGCCCGGCGAAGACCGTACTCAGCTCGTCGACCGTTCCACCCTTGCCGACCGCGCGGGCCCAGACGACATTGCTTTGCCGAACGGCGTTCTGGACCGCCTCAGTATCGGAAGGAAAGATGACCGCGCCAGTGATGATGACCGTCGGCGAGGGTGCAGCAGGTACAGTGGTGGTGACGGTGCCGGTCGGTGCGGGTTGGGACGGCCGAGGGGTCGCCGTGGCAGTGGGAGTTGGGGTGGGTGCCAAGCCAAGCCAGGCGCTCACGGTGGGGCCAACGACGTTCAGCCCGCAGAAGACGGCGAGGCAGATGAACAGCACGCCGACGACCGCCCCGCCGACCGGGATCACCCAGGGCGGGAGGGGAC
>JAILZB010000249.1 GCA_023512725.1 Chloroflexota bacterium
ACGGTACGCTCCGCCGAGTTGTACTTTCACCCCAGCACGGTGCCGATGGGCGAGCCCTTCGGGCCGAATCCTGGGGATCTGGCAGCGCTCTTGAGCCCCCGAGTGCGCCAGGCCATCCGTGAGCGAGAAGCTCAACTGACCACTTATGCAGCCCTGGGTTCCGCTGGGCTCGGGAGGGAACCATGTCGTGGTCGCTCTTCTTCCTGATCATCACGGTGGCAAGCTGGATCTACTGGGTCACAGCCTGCTGGTGCGTGATATCGTTCTTCCGTGAGCCGCAACCCGAGGCTGACCCCGAGGCCCCACCGGTATCGCTGCTCAAGCCCATGTGCGGCGTCGACGCAGAGGCGTACGAGAACCTGCGCCTGCTTGGTCGGATCACCGGTCGTGAGGCCCAGGCCGAGGCGGCAATCCGCAAGACAGAGAACAAGATCGCCGACTACCGAGCGAAGACACCGCGGAATGAACGGCCGATCGTGCTCAAGATGTGGGGCACGGGGCAGCTGTTCGGTATCGACCCGATTGAGTCGGTCTATGGCTCGGTGCTGGCCGAGGTGACGAACTACCCTTGGCGCACGCCACCGAACACGTCTGATGCCGGTGGTGGCGACGGTCGGATCGCCTACTCGCTGGAAGAGATCTTGCGGGTCAACCCGGACGTCCTTATCATCGCTGACCTCGATGCCGGCTTCGGCGGGCCGCCGTTCACCAACCAATTCAAGGACAACCCGATCTGGGCCCAGATCACTGCTGTCAAGACGAACCGGATCCTGATGGGGAACGTCACGACCTACCTGAACACGCGTGGTACCCGTGCCTTCCGCCTGATGCTGGACGAGGTGATGCCGTCCGCCTACCCGACCCTCTTCCCGCAGCCGCTCCCTGACCGTGAGCGTTGAGCCAGCGAGCGCTCGGCTCGGTGCGGAGCACATCCGGCCCCTGCGGGTCGGGCGGCCGATGGGTGCCCTCCTCCTCGGAGGAGCCGGGGTGGCCGGGCTGGTGGTGCTGGCGGTCCCGGCGCTCTTGCTCGGTAATCCACCCCTCAGCCCAGGGGAGGCGCAGGCCATCCTGATGAGTGGAGCAGGCGATGCGCTCACCCGTGCGGCGCTCCTCGACCTGCGGCTTCCGCGCTACCTCCTTGGCGTGCTGGCCGGGCTCGCGCTGGGGCTCGCGGGGGTGGTCCTGCAAGATGCCTTGCGCAATCCGATCGCTGGCCCTGAGCTGCTCGGGGTGGCGCCCGCGGCAGCGGTGGTCATGGCCGCGGTGACGGTCTTTTCCCTGCCCGTGCCGTTCGCGGCCTATCCCCTCGCTGCCCTGAGTGGTGGGCTCATGGGGGGAGCGGCCGTACTTGTGCTCGCGCGTCAGACCCCGACGCCCGCCCGCATTGCGCTCATCGGCGCCGCGGTGGCCGCGCTGATGAACGCGCTGGTGTTTGCCATCATCGCCCTGGGCGCCCAGTACCAGGCCTCGTTGCTCTTCGTCTACCTGCTGGGAAGCCTCGCCAACCACACCTGGCGGGATGTTGCCCTGGTCGCGCCGTGGGTGGCAGTGGGGATGGTGGGGGCACTGGCGAGCGGCCGGATGCTCAATCTGCTCCAGCTGGGGGATGACGTAGCAGAAGGGCTCGGGCTGCCGGTCGTGGCGGCCCGCCTCTGGGTGCTGGTGCTTGCGCTGATCCTCGTGGGGGCAGTGGTGGCAGTGGCGGGACCAGTCCCCTGGGTGGCGCTGGTGGCGCCGCACCTGGCCCGCCAGGCGCTGCGCACGAGCGACGCGCGCTTCGTCCTGCTGATAGCGCCGGTCCTGGGTGCCGTGCTGCTCGTGGCAGCCGACCAATTGGCGCGCCTGCTGTTCTTCCCGCTCGAAACCCCGGTGGGGGCGTGGACGGTGCTCCTCGGCGGGCCGCTCGCGCTGCTGCTCGTGCGGCGACTGCGGGGAGGGGGCTGATGGTCCGTCGTCCACCGGCGGTGGCGTTGCTGCTGCTCGTGCTCCTCGGCGGTGTGGGGGTGCTCGGTCTCCTCCACCTGCGGACCGGGCGGCTGGAGCTTTCCTTTGCCGAGGTGGTGACTGCTCTGGGGGGAGCACCGGCCCACCCGTTGCACCGCCAGGTCGTCTGGGAGTTGCGGCTGCCGCGTGCTCTCGTTGCCGCCGTTGCCGGAGCGATGCTCGCACTAGCGGGGGCATTGCTCCAGGCGGTCACCCGCAACCCGCTCGCCGAGCCGGGGCTGACCGGTGTTTCGGCGGGTGCGGTGCTCGCCGCAGTGTTCTGGCTGGTGGTGATGGCTCCGCGCGGAGATCCGGGCCCGGGCCTCCCGCTGGCCGCGCTCGCGGGTGGACTGGCTACCGGGAGTGCAAGCTATTTGCTCGGATGGCGGGCACGGCTGGACTCTTCCCGCTTCATCCTGATGGGGATCCTGCTTGGTGGGGTGCTCGCCTCGGGGACGACCCTGCTGCTCGTCCTCTCGAACCAGTCATTTGCGAACCTCCTGACCTGGCTGATCGGCTCAACCAACGGGCGGACGTGGGTGCATTGGAGACAGTTGTGGCCGCTTGCGGTGGTGCTCATCCCGCTCGGGGTGCTCAGTGCCCCGGTCGCGAACCTGCTCTGGCTGGGGGACGACGTGGCCCGAGGGTTGGGGGTACGCGCAGAGGTGGGTCGTCTGACGCTCCTCGTCTTGGCGGTAGGGCTGACAGCGGGAGCGGTGGCAACGGTCGGTGCGGTCGGTTTTGTCGGGCTCATGGTGCCTCACCTCGGGCGCCGGATCGTGGGAGAGGATGCGCGCCGGCTCTTTCCGGTCTGCGTAGTGATGGGGAGTGGACTGCTGCTCGGGGCAGATATCCTGACGCAGGCGCTGGTGATCGAGCCGCCGTGGCGGGGGCTTTCGGCGCCTGCTCAGTTACCGGTTGGGATCTACCTGGCACTGGTGGGCGTAGGAAGCTTCCTGGTGCTGCTCCGTCGCGAGGGAATGCGGTGACCCCTCTGGTTGGGCAGGAAATCCTCGTCCGCTACGGAACGCGCACGGCAGTCCGTGGGGTCTCGCTGACACTCCCGGAGCGAACCCTGACCGCGCTGGTCGGGCCGAACGGCTCGGGGAAATCGACGCTCCTCAAGGCGCTGGCCCGTCTCCTGCGGCCAACCAGTGGGGCCGTCCTGCTCGATGGTCGCGCCATCGCTCAGCTTCCCACGCGCGAGGTCGCCCGTCGCCTCGGCATCCTTCCCCAGGCCCCCGTCGCGCCAGCGGGGCTCACCGTGCGAGAGCTGGTGGAGCAGGGGCGGTTTCCTCACGTTGGGCTGCTTCGGCTGCCGCGGGCGCAGGACGAGGCGGCAATCCAGGACGCGCTCGCCCTCACGGGCCTGACCGAGTTCGCCGACCGGCCGCTCGAGACGCTTTCGGGTGGTGAGCGTCAGCGGGCCTGGATCGCCCTTGTGCTCGCGCAGACCACGCCCATTCTCCTGCTGGATGAGCCAACCACCTTTCTCGACATCGGCCATCAACTGGAGGTCCTGCAGCTGGTGCGGCGCCTCCCCGCCGAGCGAGGGATGACGGTCGCAGTCGTCCTCCACGACCTGAACCACGCCGCGCGGTTCGCTGACCAGCTGGTGGTGATGGAGAGCGGTCAAGTAGTCGCCGTGGGGCCGCCGGAGGAGGTCGTCACCACCGAGCTGCTCGCCCGGGTCTTTCGCGTCCGGGCGCATCTGCTGCTGGACCCTACCTCCGGTCGGCCGGTCTTTCTGCCGCTCGAGACGCTCGCGATGCGTGCTTAGGCGCCCGCGAGGGCCATTGCGCGCAAGCGCGCGATCCGCTCAGCCGTTGGCGGGTGGGTGCTAAAGAGGGTAGCAAAGTCCAACCCGCCGAACGGATTGACGATGAAGAGGTGCGCTGTCGCCGGCGAGGTGGCCAGCGGTAGCTGATGGGTGGCAACCTCCAGCCGGGCGAGAGCACTGGCAAGGGGTTCCGGGTCACCGAGGATGCGAGCACCCGTCGCATCGGCTTCGAACTCGCGCGAGCGGGAGATGGCGAACTGGAGCAGCATAGCGACGATCGGCGCGATGAGCGCGGCGACAATCCCACCGAAGACACTGGCGCCATTCTCCTCATCTTCACTGCGGCCGAAACCACCGAACAAGAGCGCCCACTGGGCGAGCTGACCGATGAAGCTGATCGCGCCCGCGATGCTGGCGACGATCGCCATGGTCAGGGTGTCGCGGTTCTTGACGTGAGCCAGTTCGTGGGCGATCACTCCCGCAAGCTCGGCTGGGCTCAGGATCTGCCGAATGCCGGTAGTGACTGCAAC
>JAILZB010000250.1 GCA_023512725.1 Chloroflexota bacterium
GGTGGCATTTGGTCTTTTTATGTGATAATGGCCCCCCATGGGGCCCCCGCGTTTCCCCCCCCCACCGCCGAAGAAACGCCCGCAGCGCGGGCGCCCGCGCGCCCGCTAGGGCTCGTGGCGCCACCAGCGGAAGAAGTGGTGGACCGGCCCGTGGCCCTGGCCAAGCGGAAAGGCCATCCGCAGCGCCTGGGTGAGGTAGTATTTCGCCTCGCGGACGGCTTCCAGGGTGTTCATCCCCTGGGCTAACCCTGCAGCGATCGCCGAGGCGAAGGTGCAGCCGGTGCCGTGGGTGCTGGTGGTCTCGACCCGCTCGGCGGCAAGCTCGACCAGGCGGGTCGCATCAACGAACAGGTCGACCGCCGGGCCTTCCAGGTGGCCGCCTTTGATTACCACTGCCTGCGCTCCCAGGGCGAGCAGGTCGCGTGCCGCCTGGCGGCGGTCTTCCTCGCTGCGGATGGTGCGCCCCGTGAGCGCCTCTGCCTCCGGAATGTTCGGCGTGACGATGGTTGCGAGCGGGAGGAGAAGGTCGCGCAGGGCTGCCACCGCATCCTCGCGCAACAGCCGGTCGCCGCTTTTGGCGACCATCACGGGGTCGACGACCAGAGGCTGGAGGCCGTACTCGCGGACCTTCGCGGCGACCAGTTCGATCACGGGAGCGCTCGCGAGCATGCCGGTCTTGGCGGCATCGAAGCCGATGTCGGTGACCACCGCGTCGATCTGTTTGGCGATTAGGTCGAGCGGCACTTCGAGCACGCCGGTCACTCCCAGCGTATTCTGGGCGGTGATCGCGGTGATGACCGAGGCGCCGTACACGCCGAGGGCGGCGAAGGTCTTCAGGTCAGCCTGGATGCCGGCCCCACCCCCGCTATCGGAGCCGGCGATGGTCAAGGCGCGCGGAACACTCATCGGTTCCCTCCCCAATCGCCTGCGATGAAGCCGAGCGTGGCGCCGTAGGCGGCGTGGCGGAAGATCTGCTGGGGCAACGGCAAGGGGCGGAGGTAGGGTGGCAGGAGCCCGGCCCGAATTGCCGGATGGAAACGGTCGATCAGGGGGAGCAGGAGGACCCCGAGCAGGGCGTTCTCGAGCTGGGCAAAGAGCAGCCCCCGCTGCCAGGGGGGACCAGGAAGCCAGCGGGCCCCGGTCGCCGCGTAGACGACGCCAAGCAGGGCGCCGAAGCTGAAGTGGGCGGCCAGCCCGAGCAGTTGCCAGAACGGTGCCCGCCGGGTGACCGCCATCCCCAGCAGCTTGAGGTCGTTCGAGCCGTTGCCAAGGAGGGCCAGGTCGAGCGTTTGGGCGGCAAGATAGGCCAGGGCTCCACCTGCCCCCCCTACGAGCGCTCGGCCCAGGTGCCCTCGCGGGTGAGAAACCATCGGCTGATTCTAGCCCGTACGCTCCCTCAGGTGGGGAGGGTGTGTGGGGCGAGGGCGGGTTCGCGCTGGCGGCGCCGCTCGGCGGGCACCGCTTCTAGGCGGCGGGAGAGCCGCGAGAGGGTGAAGTTGATGGCGAAGTAGATCAGGGCGACGACCAGCAGCGCCTGGATGGGGTTGAAATAGGAGGTGTAGATCAGCTTGCCGCTCTCGGCGAGCTCGTTGATCCCCAGGACGCCGACCAGCGAGGTGTCCTTCACCAGGGTGATCAGCTGGCCGACCTGGGGCGGCACGATCCGGCGGAAGGCCTGCGGCAGCACCACGTAGCGCATCATCCCCCAGTAGGTCAGGCCGAGCGAGCGGGCGGCCTCGCGCTGCCCGCGGTCGACCGAGAGGATGCCAGCCCGGATAATCTCGGCGCTCACGGCGGTGGTGTAGAGGATGAGGGCTAAGGTCGCAGCATCGATCGCTGAGAGGCCAAGGCGGGCGCGGGCGGCGGCGAAGAAGGTGAAGAAGATGAGAAAGAGCACCGGCAGCGCTCGGAAGGCCTCGACATAGGCAGTGGCCGGCAGGCTCAGGAAGCGGAGGCCGCTCGAGCGGGCAAGCGCAAAGAGGGTGCCGAAGAAGAGGCTTGCCAAGGCGGCGACGAGCGCGATCCGGAGGGTGATCAGCAGGCCGCGGCCGAGGAACTCCCAGATCTCCGGGCGGAGGAAGATCGCCCATTTCTCCGGGGCACAGAGGGCTGGGGTCGTCTCGCAGAAGGCAGCAAGGGGGTTCATTAGCTTGCCCGGTAGCGGCCGAGCCGCCGCTCCAGCCAGTTCACTCCCCAGCCGATGGGGATCGTCAGGCAGAGGTAGAGCAGCCCGGTGGTGATGAAGATCGGATAGGTGGCGAAGGTCCGCGATTCGAGCACGCGCGCCTGGTAGAGCAGCTCGGGCACGGCAATGGCGCTCGCCACGCTGCTGTTGCGGACCATGGCGCTGGTGAGGTTCCCGACCGGGGGCACCGTGATCGCAAAGGCCTGGGGGAGCACGATCCAGCGTAAGGTCTGGAAGTAGCTCAGGCCGAGCGAGCGTGCCGCCTCGATGTGCCCGCGGCTCACCGCGAGCACCCCCGCCCGGATGGCCTCGGTCATAAACGCGCCGGTGTACACGCCGAGGGCAAGAAACCCTGCCACGAAGCCGGGAAGAGTGATCCCCAGCGAGGGCAGGGCGAAGAAGGCGAAGAACATCTGGACCAACAGTGGCGTGTTGCGGAAGAACTCGACGTAGGCGGTGCCGATCCAGTTGAGCGGAGCGAAGGGCACGGTGCGAAAGGTCGCGCCGATGGTCCCGAGGGTAAGCGCGAGGGCGAAGGCGAGCAGGCTGAGCTGGAAGGTTACCCAGAGCCCTTCCAGTAGCACCGGCAGGCTGCGGACCAGGAGGGCGATCAGGTCGTCCACACTCGCTCCGGGGAAGCGGGGAGGCGGGCCGGGGCGAGACGGCCCGCCCGCACCCAGCTAGTTGTACTCGATCGTCGCTGGAGGTGGCGCTGGCACCGGCTCGCCGAGGTACTGCTTGTAGATCGCGGCCCAGCGGCCGTCTCGCTTCATCTGGGCGAGCAGGTCGTTGATAAACTTGACGAACTCCGGCCGTCCCTTCTTGATGCCGATCCCGTAGGGCTCTTTCGTGAACGGCTCACCGACGATCTTGGTGTTCGGGTCCTGCTTCTGGAGCCCCTTGAGGATGACGTCATCCGTGCTGATGGCATCGGCCCGGCCCTGCTGGAGGGCGGTTAGGCACTCGGTATAGCTGTCGAGGAGGACGAGCTCGGCCTGGGGCGCGAACTTGCGGACGTTCTGCTCGCTGGTGGAGCCTTTGGCCGCGCAGACCCGCTTACCGTTGGTGTCCTGAATGCTGGCAATGGGGCTATCGCGCTTGACCAGCACCTGCTGGCCGGCCATGTAGTAGATGTCCGAGAAGTCGATCTGCTGCATCCGCTCCTTAGTTGATCGTCATCGTGGCCACCACGATGTCGACCTGGTCTTCCTGGAGGAAGGGGATGCGCTGGGCGGAGGTGATCCGGATCATCTCCATCTTGTTCGGGTCGCCGAAGATCGCCTTGGTGATCTCGCGGGCGATGGCGACATCGAAGCCATCCCACTTATTGGTGACCGGGTCAAGGTAGCCGTAGAGGAGCACGTCCTGGCGCATGCCGGCCTTGAGGAAGCCACGTTTCTGGATCGTCTCCATGTAGGAGCCGGGTGGCATCTGGGGGAGCTGGCTAGTGGTCGCGACCGACGGCCCACCGCTCGGGGTCGGCTGGCAAGCGACGAGGGCGAGAAGGGCGAGAGCGGCGAGCATGTGGCGGAACGCAGATGGCATCGCATCCTTCCTGGCGCAGGAACGGCTAATGGCTGAGGATCTTGCCGAGGAACTCGGCAATGCGGCGCTCCTTGGGTCGAGCAAAGAACTCGCTCGGCGGCCCCTGCTCGACGATCACCCCCTGGTCCATGAACATGATCCGGTCGGCGACCTCGCGGGCGAACCCCATCTCGTGGGTGACGATGACCATCGTCATCCCGGAGCGCGCCAGGTCGCGCATTACATCGAGCACCTCCTTGATCATCTCGGGGTCGAGTGCCGAGGTCGGCTCATCGAACAGCATGATCTTGGGGTTCATGGCCAGCGCGCGGGCAATGGCGACCCGCTGCTGCTGCCCCCCGGAGAGCTGCGCCGGGTAGGCGTGCGCCTTTTCCAGGATCCCGACCCGGGCGAGCAGCTGATGAGCGGCCGCTTCGGCCTCTTTCCGCGGTTGCCTACGGACTTTCATCGGGGCCAGGATGATGTTTTCCAGGACGGTTAGGTGGGGGAAGAGGTTGAACTGTTGGAAGACCATCCCCACTTCGGCCCGCAGGCGGTTGATGTC
>JAILZB010000251.1 GCA_023512725.1 Chloroflexota bacterium
CACAAGCTCGTTCGCTTCTACATTCCACCGGAAGCGCGTTGGAGTGCCATCAGCCGCGTCACGACGGGCCTCGGCCAATACCTCACCGACGCGGTGGGGGCAGTGGCCCGAGAGAACCCTCGACTTCAAGGAGTGATCGACGTCGTGGACTTCAACGCTACGGCCGCCGGGCAGCGAATTCTCGACGATGGGCCGCTCGCTGCCCTCGTCCAGGTTCTGAGCCGCCACCGGCTTGGATTGGACGACGTCGAGCCCGACATCTTCGGTCGGGCCTACGAGTACCTCCTGCGGAAGTTCGCCGAGGGTCAGGGGCAGAGCGCGGGCGAGTTCTATACGGCCCGCGAGGTCGCGATCCTCATGGCCTGTATTCTGGAGCCCAAGCCCGGGTTGGACGTTAGCGTCTGGGTGCCGCTTTCCGCTCCCGATCGCGTGCACCATCGGCGGGCACGGCAATACTGGGACCCCGAGGCCGCGGAAGAACTGGTCTTCTGTCGGGTGACGGCGCTCGCCTTGCTTCGCCATCTCACCAATCGGCGCATCCTGGGCCAAGGGGCCCTGTGGGATTGATCCATCTTCAAGCCTGATGGCGAGGTCGCTATCGACTGGTCCCCACCAGCCGCCGCGGCAGGTCGGGTCTCCGGGAACTTCGCGGCAGCTTCGGGACGCAAGCAAGCCTTTGCACCCGAGCGAAAGGTGCCGTAAGTTGGAGGTGGTGGTGGGAGTAGCGACCGTTTTTGGTGTCCTGCGATGGCAGCGGAGAAGAGGGACGCGGACAGGTGTCTCCCAATGTCTGGTTACGGCTTTACTACGATCCTCACCGGGTGGAGGCCATCCGCGGCGCCGTCCGCCGTGCTCAGGAGTAGCGGCAATATGGCATGGTTGAGCCCGAGGGACCGTCTCGAGCTCCAGCAGCTTAGGCTTCTCGACTGGTTGGACTCCCGCGACGCGCAGAAGGGCGACTCCGACCCCGCGCCGCGGCCGGAGATCGTCGAAGACCGGCCCGATCGCTGGATACTTACCCACGGAGTCCAGCTCCACCCCTGGCAGCGAGCTGCCGTGGACGCGTGGTTCGCGGCCGGGCGGCGTGGCACGATAAAGGTGGTGACAGGGGCGGGGAAGACCCTCGTGGCGCTCGCGATAGCCGAGCGGCTGCAGGCGGAGGATCCCGAGCTTCACCTTGCAGTGGTCGTCCCCACGATCGTGCTCATGAGCCAGTGGTACGAGGAGCTCCTCGCCCGATCCAATCTCCCCACGCGCTGGATCGGCCGCTTGGGCGGTGGTCACCAGGATGATTTTAGCGGAGGCCGGAGGGTTCTCGTGGCCGTCTTGGCGTCCGCGCACAAGGGGCTACCCAAGATGATCAAGGAGGCTCAGCTGGACTCGCACCTTCTCCTGATTGCCGACGAGTGCCACCGCGCGGGCGCGCCGGAGATGTCGCGGCTGCTCGAGACCCCGATGGCGTACAGCTTGGGGCTGAGTGCCACGCCCGAGCGCGAGGACGCCGACGACGCCGGTGGTTCGGCGTACGAGGAGACGAAGCTCGGCAAGGCGTTAGGCGGGATCGTCTACGAGATGACCGTGGCGGATGCCGTCCGTCTGGGTGTGCTCCCGCCTTTCCGATTGGAGCACTACGGTCTCCCGCTCGCGCCCGACGAGGCTCAGCGCTACGAGCGGCTGACGAGGTCCCTGAGCGAGCTGCGGGACGCGCTGGGACAAAGGTCCAAGACGGCGCGGAAGCTCGGGGGCGAGGCATTGCTGGCGTGGTGCCGGCGCATAGCTGCACGCGGCCAGGGGGAGCTGGCGCGCCTCGCCGAGCGGTACGTGGCCGAGACGACGCGCCGCAAGCTCTTGCTCTACCGCGCGGAGGCACGACGCGTGGCGACCGTTACCCTGCTGCGCGAAGCGTTCGCGGAGCACCCCGAGACCCGGGCCATCCTCTTTCACGAGAGCCTCGAGGAGGTCGAGCGGCTGTTCGAAGCGCTCCGGGCCGAGGGTTTGCCCGTGGTCATGGAGCACAGCGAGCTCCCGAGCGGGCTTAGAGAACCGAGCCTCGACCTCTTCCGCCAGGGCTTAGCGAAGGTGGTCGTGTCCGCGCGGACGCTCATCGAAGGCTTCAACGTGCCGGAGGCCGACCTCGGCATCATCGTCGCTTCCTCCTCGTCCACGCGGCAACGCATTCAGAGCGTCGGACGCGTCCTGCGCAAGCACCGGGGTGCGACGGGCGAAGAAAAGCTGGCCCGGATCTGCGTGCTCTACGTCCGGGACACGGCAGACGAACTCATCTACGAGAAGGAGGACTGGGATCGACTTCTCGGGGTCGAACGCAACGTGTACTTCCACTGGAATCCGCCCGAGCCGCCTCGGGAAGTTGAAGGACCGCCGAAGCCCTACCGGCCGCGCGAGGAAGAAGTCGACGTGGACAGTCTTCGGGAGGGCGACCTCTACCCGGGGCGTTATGAAGGGGAAGAGTACTCGTGCGACACCATGGGGAACGTGAAGGACGCTACCGGCCGGATCGCGGTGAACCCTCAAGACGTCCCGGAGCGGGTGGTGCGGGTGAAGGGAGCATACGGTCAGTTCCGCGTTACCCCGCGACACCGCCTCGTCCTCGTGCTGACCCCCGAGGGAGGGGAGTGGTCCGTTCGCTACGCGGGTCGGCTGGAAGAGGCATTTCGCTTCGATTCCGGCGGCGAGGCAGCGACCGCGTTGCCCGAACAGCTCAAACCAGGGGACCCTTACCCAGGCCCCCTCGAACCCGCCGAGGAGTACGTGTTCAAGCAGAAGCGAGGCGGGGTGATCGCGAAGCGGGTTCCGCGAGGAGAGGTGTACGCGACCGGGCCGCAGGCGGAGCGGCTCGTGGAGACCCTGCGGTCGATCGCGGTTGAACACGGCTTCGTCCACCGCTTTTACGTGAACCGCCTGAATCATGCGTTTTGGCGGCAGGGGGGTGCGGCGTACTTCATCGCGGCCCTCGACGCGCCGCTGTTTGCCGACGGGGGGATCTGACGATGCAGGGGCTTGCTCCGCGATTCCGAGCGATAGGGCCTAGAGAGTGGAGTGGTTTCTACAAGAGGATTCCTGGGAAGGACACCGCATTCCACGTCAAAGGCCGGAAGGTGCAGTGCCTATGGGAGCGCGGCCGATACGAACGCGCGTGGTGCGATATCGTGGAGTCAACAGCAGCCGATGAGCTCGCCCGCGCCGTCAGTGAAGGCAAGCGGTTCTTCGGATACTCCGGCGGCGGGTCGTTTCTTATCAACGAACACGGCCAAGTGCTCGTCCCATCGCCTGCCGGTGACGGCCGGCAGGCGCTCGTGGGGTAGTGGACGGGACCCTTCGAGTTCGTGGACCCCTGGAGCGACGACGTCTTCGACCTGGCGGATGACCGAGGGCTCGATCTGGGGCACCCGTGGCCCCGGCCCTACATCGGGGTGCCCCACCACCTAAGCAAGCGGGACGAGGTCTATTTTTGGTACCAACCACTCAAGCTGAAGGTGACACCCCCCACGCAGGATTGGCGCCTCATCGAGCGCCTGCGGAGTCTGCGCCCTAGCGGTGCCGTAAGGTTTGTCACGATGCCAGGCGGCTTTGCGCTCACCAAGGTGCCGAGACGCGCCGTAGGCCGCACGGAATGGGAGGCGGTGTACGTGGGGCGACTCGATTTCACTCTCTGGTTCCCGAAGGAGGAGGAGTGACATGGACGCGTTTCCGAAGTTCACGGGCAATTGCCCCCGGAACGTGGCGAAGGACGCCAAGTACGCCATCCGGAGCGGGCCCGGCGGTCCGGTCGTCGCCCTCGTCTACCGTGCCAAAGCGGGCGAGCGATGGCTGGCGACCACGGAAGATCATCCCGAACTCGTTCGGATCGTGAACGCGGTGAAGCGGGCCCATGGGGACTCGCAGCACGGACCTTTCTACATCAACGAGTACAGACAAGTGCTCGTGCCGGTCGGCCGCGGTCAGAACGGGGCCGTGGTCCGCGGGGCGGTGGTGGGTCGGTCGCAGGTCAGTGCGGGCAGTCAGACCCCAAGGCCCGCAGGGCGACATCCTGGAAACCCGGAAGACACCGGGTGACGGTCCTGCCCCCTACCCGTAAGTCCCGCCGCAACAGAGGTCACAGTGGTGTCGGGGTGAACCACCGCTCCCGACACCGCCTGCTGCCCAGGACCCCCGAACGGAACCGGCGATCACCGCTCTGGAACTTGCAGGGTCTATTGGCCCTATCCGAATCGTGATTGCTCGAGGGCGAATCAGCGGGCGTCGACG
>JAILZB010000252.1 GCA_023512725.1 Chloroflexota bacterium
GCTTCACGCTCTCCCCCTTCCGCAAGGGGAGCACTGCTCGCCTCGGCCGTCACCAGCTCCTACCGGCGCTCGGCTTCCTCACCGCGCCGGCGCTGCTCCGGGGCGGCCTCTGCCCGCGGGAAGCGGTTGCCGAGGACATCCCCGCGGTAGATCCAGACCTTGACCCCGATGACCCCGTAGGTGGTGTGCGCCTCCGCGATGCCGAAGTCGATATCGGCCCGCAGCGTCTGGAGCGGGACCTGGCCCGCGTGCTCGCGCTCGCGTCGCGACATCTCCGCGCCGCCCAGGCGCCCCGAGGCGATGACGCGGATTCCCTGGGCGCCACGCTGCATCGACCGTGCTACGGCCTGCTTGATCGCCCGCTTGTAGGACACACGCCGCTCGATCTGGTCGGCGATCGAGCGGGCCACCAGGTACGCGTCCAGCTCGGGCTGCCGGATCTCGCCAATATTCACCCGCACCCGCTTACCGGTCAGCTTTTCCAGCATGTCCCGGAGTTCCTCTACCTTCTGGCCCGAGCGGCCGATGACGATCCCCGGCTTGGCGGTGTGGATGGTGACGCTCACCTGATTGATTTGGCGGTCGATCTCAACCCGCGGGATCCCCGCATCTGGGTAGCGCTGAGCGATCAGCTGGCGGATGCGCAGATCCTCATGGAGGAGGGCGGTGTAGTCGCGGTCCGCGTACCACTTCGATTGCCACGTCTTATTGATCCCGAGGCGAAAGCCGATCGGGTGGACTTTATGGCCCATTAGCTTTTCCTCCGCTCATCCACCACGATCGTGACGTGGCTAGTCCGCTTGAGAATGGGGCTCACGCGGCCGCGCGACCGGGCGCGGTAGCGCTTGTAGGTCGGGCCTTCATCGACGACGGCCCGCACGATCACCAGTTCATCCGGGTCCATCAGGTTGTTGTTCTCGGCATTCGCCGCGGCCGAGCGGACGACTTTGGCGATATCACGCGCGTGGGGTGAGGGCAGGTAGCGGAGGATGGCTAGCGCCTCCTCGACCCGGCGGCCGCGGATCAGGTTGACGATCAGGCGGAGCTTGCGCGGGGAGACGCGCAGCCGCCGCGCGATAGCCCGGACGCCGGGCTCTCTCTGGCGCTCGGTCATTGCCCCTCCTTACTTCCGCCGCACCTGGCTGGCGCGCTCCGACTTGCTGATGTGCCCCCGGAACTTGCGCGTCTCGGCGAACTCGCCCAGCCGGTGCCCGACCATGTTTTCGGTAATGAAGATCGGGATGTGCGCCCGGCCATTGTGCACGCCGATGGTGTGGCCGACCATCTGGGGGACGATGGTCGAGGCGCGCGACCACGTCTTGATCAGCGTGCGCTGACCGGAGCGATTGGCCTGCTCGATCTTCTCGAGCAGCTTGGCATCGACGAACGGCCCTTTCTTAGTTGACCGTGACATCTGCCGCCCCCCTTAGCTCTTGCGCCGCCGGACGATGTACTTGCTCGACGGCTTCTTCGGATTGCGCGTTTTGTACCCCAGGGCGGGCTTGCCCCAGGGCGTCTTCGGGCCGGGCAACCCGATCGGGGCTTTCCCCTCGCCACCACCATGGGGGTGGTCACGCGGGGTCATCGCTGAGCCGCGCACGGTCGGCCGGCGGCCCAGGTGCCGACTGCGCCCCGCCTTGCCCAGCCGAATGTTCTCGTGCTCGACGTTGCCGACCTGGCCGACCGTTGCCCGGCACTCTGCCCGCACCCGCCGCAGTTCGCCCGAGGGCAGCCGCAGCAGGACATAGTCTCCCTCTTTGGCCATCAACTGGGCCGCTGCCCCAGCGGCGCGCACGAGCTGCGCCCCTCGCCCGGCAATCAGCTCGACGTTGTGGACGAGCGTCCCGGTCGGGATGTTGGCCAGGGGGAGAGCGTTCCCCGGCCGGATCTCGGCGTCCGGCCCACTGCGCAGCACGTCGCCCACCTTGACGTTCAGCGGCGCCAGAATGTAGCGACGCTCTCCATCTTCGTATTCCAACAGGGCGATCCGCGCCGTGCGGTTCGGGTCATACTCGATCGCGATCACACGCGCGTCCTGCCCCACCTTGTCCCGCCGCCAGTCGATGATCCGGTAGCGGCGCTTGTGGCCACCCCCGCGGTGACGCACGGTGATCCGGCCCTGATTGTTCCGGCCGGCCTTCTTCTTGAGCGGCGCCAAAAGCGCCTTCTCCGGCTTGCGCTTGGTAATCTCCTCAAAGGTGTATCCCGACGCATGGCGGCGACCGGGTGAGGTCGGGCGGTACTTTCGGATCGGCATCGCCTAAATCCCTTCGAAGATTTCGATCTTCTGCCCCGGCCGCACCTCAACGATGGCCTTCTTCCACGCGGGGGTCATCCCGCGGCTGCGGCCGACCCGCCGGAGCTTGCCCCGCATGTTCATGGTGCGGACACTCACCACGTTGACGTTGAAGGCCGTTTCGACCGCTTGCTTGATCTGGATCTTGTTCGCCCAGGGCGCGACCTCGAAGACATACTTGTTGGCGCCGGCCAGGATGGTGCTCTTCTCCGTCACGATCGGGCGACGGATCACTTCCAGGATCTCATTCATCGCCTGCCTCCGCGCCCGTCGGCGCGGCCAGGAGCGCCGGCGGTTTGAGCCGTGCTTCGACCCGGCGCACTGCCTCCACCGACATCACGACGTGCCGATGCTTGAGGACGTCGCCAATGTTGAGGGTCGCCGCGTAGGTGATATCGACCCCCGGGATGTTGCGTGCGCTCCGGATGACGAGCGGGTCCGGCTCGGCGGTCACCAGCACCACGGTGCGGGTCGTGCCGAGCTTGCGCAGCGCTTCTGCCATCAGGCGGGTCTTCGGTTCCGGGAGCGCGAAGTCCACCACCACCAGCAGCTCTTCATCGGCTAGTTTGCCGGAGAGAGCCGAGCGCAGGGCAGCGCGGCGCATCTTGACCGGCATCTCCTGGCGAAACTCGCGCGGGTGCGGCCCGAAGACCACGCCGCCCTTCCGGAAATGGGGTGCCCGGATGCTCCCTTGACGGGCGCGGCCGGTGCCCTTCTGGCGGTATGGCTTGCGCCCTCCACCGACGACCTCGCCCCGCGTGCGGGTGTCGCGCGTGCCCTGGCGCTGGTTCGCTTCGTAGCGAACCGCCGCTTGATAGATCAGCGGGGGGTTAACCGGCACGCTGAAGACCGCATCCAGCACCTCGATGGTTGAGACGACTTCGCCAGCCAGGTTCCGTACCGGAACTTCCATCTCCACCCCCACCTACACCGTGCTCTTGCGAGCGCGGCGGATGATCAGCAGCCCGTTGGCCGGGCCGGGGACCGAGCCTTTCACCAGGAGCAGGTTGCGCTGCGGGTCCGCCTCGACCACTTCCAGGTTCTGGACGGTAACCCGCTCGTGGCCCATGTGGCCAGCCATCCGCAACCCCCGGAGGACCCGGCCCGGCGTCGTCCCCGAGCCGATCGAGCCAGGCGCCCGGTGCCGGTCCGACTGGCCGTGAGTCTTTGGCCCACCTCCGAACCCGTGGCGCTTGACCACCCCGGCGAAGCCCTTCCCTTTCGAGACTCCCACGATGTCGACGTGGTCGCCCGGCTTGAAGATCCCCACGTCGATCCTCGCCCCGAGCGCGATGGTCGGGTCGGCGCTCAGGCGGAACTCGCGCAGGTAGCGGAGGTTGGCCGCGCCGGACTTCCGCAAATGCCCGCGGAGCGGCCGGTTGAGCTTCTTCTTGTAGCCGAAGCCCACTTGCACCGCCGAGTAGCCATCCTTCTCCTGGGTCTTGAGCTGGGTGACCGTGCAGGGGCCAGCTTCGATCGCGGTGACCGGCACCACTCGCCCATCCGGACGGAACATCTGGCTCATCCCGAGCTTGCGGCCCAGAATGCCGTCTACGTCAGCCATCTCCCTCTCCACCGCCGGGCGGTCCCGCAGGGGGACACCGGCGGAGCTGCGATTACAGCTTGATATCGATATCCACACCCGCCGGGAGGTTCAGCCGCATCAACTGGTCCACCGTTCGGCTCGTCGGGTCGAGAATGTCGATCAGCCGCTGATCAGAGGCAAGCAGATCTTGCCCTTTGCCGCTGTGCCAGAATTTTTCAGCGACTGCCCGGAACTTGCGGCCACGCAATGCATCGATGACGTGAAATACCTGTTCAGTATCTTCCTTGTCCGCGATGAGCTTGCGGAAATGGTGCCAAGCCTTCAGCGGGCGAAATTCGCTGCCCGGACGGTCGGGATGGTGGAACGGGATGACAGGGGCGGACGAGGCCATTAC
>JAILZB010000253.1 GCA_023512725.1 Chloroflexota bacterium
TCCAGTTCCACCCCGAAGGCGCGCCGGGACCGCTGGAGTCGCGCGCCCTCTTCCGCCAGTTCGTGGCCCGGGTGGCCAGGGCTCGGCCCTCACCGGGCTGGCGCCCGGGCTGCTCGGCTTCGCGAGGCGCCGTTGGGGAGCGGTCGGGCTGGGTCCCTGGGCCTGGGGTTGGCACTGCCCCACTACTGCTGCCTGGCCCACCTGGCCGGTTCTCGGGCGACCGGATCGCCGGGGGGCGGGTGGTGGGAGGGCGGTTCTCAGGCGGCCGGATCTCCGGGGGGCGTGTCACGGGCAGCCGCTCCTCGGGCGGGCGGTCTTGGGGTGGGCGATGCTCACCGCCAGAGGCAGCAGAGCCGGCTGTCGGAGCGGTTGGCACGGTGGGTGGCTGAGCGGCCGTCGCCTCGCCGGCTGGTGGCGTGGGCGAGCGCTCGGGAAGCGGCGTCGGGAAAGCAACAGGGGCCAGGGGTGTAGTGGGCTGACGCTCGGCTGGCGCGGGCACCCGGTGGTTCACCTCGGCGAGGCGCTGACGGGCGCTGCGCAAGGCCTCGCTTGCTTCCTTGAGGGCCGAGGGTGCCACTGGGAGCGTGGCGAGCGCGCGCGCTTGTTCTTGCAGGCGTTCCGCAGCGCGCTCGGTCGCCTGGCGGCTACTGCTCTGACCCAGTTCAGTGACAGCGCGGTCGAGAGCGCGGGCGTAGTCACTCGCGAGTTCGGCAGGCAGTGGCTGACCACGCTCGGCGAGGACCTTGAGTTCAGTGATACGCCGCTCGGCGGCCTCGAGCGCTACGCTCGATTTCAGCTCTGGCTCAGCAGCGAGGGTATAGCGTAACTCCTCCAGCGAGCGCTTGACCGGGTAGAGCGGGTCACCTGGCAGGCTGTCGGCGACAGCCCGTTCGATACTGGAGAGCGAAGAGAGCAGCAAGAGGACGAGAGCAGCGGCCAGGCCAAGGACGCGGGCGAACCCCCAGCCACGCGACCCGACGGCCGCGCGCACAGGGGGTGGCGCGGCAGGGCGCGGGCTGATAGGTGGGAGGGACTCAGGTGCTACGCGCGTCGCGAGCAGGCGGGCGCGGGTGGCGGCCTTCCACTCCGGGGTGGGGGCGAGCTGCTCCAGCTCGCGCAACTCCTGGGCCAGGTGCAGAAGCGGTACCAGTTCAGCCGCCGCTGCGCTCTGGCCACCTCCCTCCTCAGGCGAGGAGCCGGCGGCCAATGCCCGGAGGGCCTGCTCCAACTGGTCGTCGGCCCGGCTCATCGCTCCACCACCCCATCCAGCAGCCGTCGCAGCGCGGCGAGCGCCCGGTGCTGGATCACGCGGATATTTCCCTCACGCTTGCCGATGATGGCAGCCACCTCCGCCACCGAAAGCCCCTCCACAAAGCGAAGAATGACAATCTGCTGCTGCTCTGGCGGGAGCTGCCGGATCGCCTTGGCCAGGACCTGCCGCCTGCTTGCCAGCTCACTTGCGACCAGGGGATCGTGCGCTGGTGCAGGGTCGACCAGCGCCTGGTCCAGCGGCTCTTCCCGCCTCCGGGCACGAAAGTAGTCGACCACGGCGTTGCTGGCGATGGCGTAGAGCCAGGCCACGAACGGGCGGTCGCGCTGCTGGAAGCGGTCGATCGCATGCCACGCCCGGATGAATACCTGCTCGGTAAGGTCCTCTGCCTCGAGGGGGTCGCCCGTGCGAAGCCGGAGGTACCGGTAGATCCGGTCTACGTACGCATCGTAGAGCGCCCCGAAGGCCTCGCTATCGCCCTCGCGGGCACGGGCGACGAGGCTGTCGAGGTCGACCGGGGTGCCGGACCGGGCCTCACTCACAGCTCACCTAGGATCAGTAACGGCTCGCCCGCCCTCTCGTTACAGGCCCAGAGCGCTGGCGTTGACGCAGGCGGGTGGCCGCCGGCCGTTGAGCACGGCGCGCAGGTTCTCGACCGCCAGTTCCGTCATGCCGAGCCGGGCGGTAGTATCGGCGCTGCCGATGTGCGGCAGGAGAACCACGTTGTCCAGCTCGCGCAAGGGGTCGTCATCGGGCAAGGGCTCAATTTCGTACACGTCGAGGCCCGCCGCGAAGATCCGGCGCGCGCGGAGCGCCTCAACGAGGGCCGCCTGGTCCACCACTGCGCCGCGGCTCGTGTTGACCAGGATGGCAGTGGGTTTCATCAGGGCCAATTGCTCGCGCCCGATCAGGTGGCGGGTGGCCGGCGTGAGGGGAACGTGGAGTGAGACGATATCGCTTTCGCGGAGCAGTTCTTCCAGAGTGCTACACCAGCTCAGCCCCAGCTCTTTCTCCGTCTCCGGTTGACGGCGACCGGTGTAGAGCACCTCCATACTGAAGCCGCGCGCGCGGCGGGCGACGGCGCGACCGATCTTGCCCAGGCCGACAATCCCCAGGGTCCGACGGGCCACCGGCTGGCCGACCAGCAGGGTAGGGCTCCAGGACGTCCAGCGTCGTTCCCGCACCAGCCGCTCGGCCTCCCACCAGCGGCGGGCTGCCGCGATTATCAAGCCGAAGGCGAGATCAGCCGTTGCTTCGGTGAGCACCCCCGGGGTGTTGCAAACGGCGATCCGGCGGGCGGTGGCGGCAGCCACGTCGATGTTGTCGTACCCGACACCATAGTTCGAGATAACGCGCAGGTGCGGTGCCGCCGCGATCAGGTCGGCGTCGATGTGGTCGACGACGGTGCAGAGGAGGCCATCAACCTCACGGAGCGCCTGGCGCAGGAGGGCTGGCGGCACCGGCCGGTCCTCCGGCCAGACTTCGACCGTGTGCTCCGCCCGCAGGCGGTCCACCGCATCACCGGGCAGCTGGCGGGTCACGTAGACGCGCATCATGCTCCTTTGGGGCGAACGAGTGCCGTCCCGGTGAGGATGAGGGCCCCACCGACGGCCGTCGCCAGACTGATCCCTTCGCCGAGCAGGAGCCAGGCGAGGAGGGCAGCACTCACTGGTTCGAGCAGCCCGAGCACGCCAGCACCCTGGACCGGCAGCTGTCGCAAGGCCTGATAGTACAGGGTGAACGCGAGCGCCGTGTGGACCACACCCAGGAGGGCGAGCAGGCCGAGGTCGCGACCGTTGACGAACGGGCCGCTGGTAAGGGCCACCGGCAGCAGGACGATGCTCGCCACGGTCGTCTGGACAGCGGTGATAGTCGCCACATTGCGCTGCCGCCCGAGGGCCTTGCCCGTGATGGGGATGAGCGCGCCCAGAAGGGCAGCAGCCAGGCCAAGTGCCACCCCCATCGGGCGGACTTCGCCCGGGTCAGCAATCCCGACCATGATGGCAACGCCGCTCAGGCCGAGAGCGGTCGCAGCGAGCGCCGTTGCGCTTGGCCGCTCGCGGAGGAGTAGGGGAGCCAGGACGGCCAGGACGATCGGAGTGCTGGTCGTCGTCAGGACGGCGCTGGCAACGGAGGTGGTGCGGAGCGCCGAGAAGAAGCAGAACCAGTGGAGGGCCAAAGCCACCCCCATCGCGAGCGCGGCCGGTTGGCGGGCAGTGGAGAGCACCTCCTGGCGGCGGCCACTCGCGAGGAGACCGCTGACGAGGGCAAGGGCAGCAAAGAGCACACGGTAAAAGGCAGCTACCGCACTGGGCGCCTCGACCAGGCGGACGATGATTGCCACACTGCCCCAGCCCACCGCCAGGGTGGCGATGAGCCAATAACTGGCGAAGGCGTTCACGGGCTGGTGAGGGTCGTGAAGGCCCAGGTGGTAAGCGGACGGAGCCCGAAGGTATCAAGCTGGCTCTCCACAAGGCGGGCCCACCCCCAGAAAATGGCGAGGCAGCCAACCACCATCAGGAAGACGACGAGCAGGCGCAGGAGCTGCTGGCCACTCAGCTGGGTCTCCCACGGGTCGCCAGTGGGCACATGAGAGAGGAGACGGCTGAGCAGTGCGATCCACCAGAGGGAGAGGATCACGGCTGGCAGCGCCAGGACACCCAGGGTGAGGACGGCAAGGATCTTCGGCACACCCAGATGCTGCCACAGGGCGCGTAGCCGAGCAAGCCGGATGCGCTACCGACTGCTGCCCAGGAGCACGTCAATGGCCCGGCGGAGCTGACGGTCGTTGCCAGCGCGCCAGTCCTCTTCGCTCATCGGCACCACAATGTCCGGCGTAATGCCCTGGCGCTCGATCCGGCGCCCGTTCGGGGTATACCAGTGCGAGATTGAGA
>JAILZB010000254.1 GCA_023512725.1 Chloroflexota bacterium
GCACCAGGGCATCGCCGCCGAAGTTGGGCGCCTCGCCGGGCGGCTGGTCCCAGTCGACATCCATCAGGCGGCTGTAGAGGGATTCGGCGGTGCGCTCCTCGCGGCGACGTCCAAAGACGGCCACCACGTCGGGATGGGCGTCCAGGTACGCCCGCGCCGTGGCGATCCAGCCGGGGGCAAGCAAGCAGTCGCCGTCGATGAACTGGACGTAGGGCAGGTCGGGGCGCAGCCGGGTCAGGTGCTCGAAGCCCTCCTGACGGCCCCGCGACGGAGTGTACGGGCCAGCGGTCAGGTGGACGACCTCGGCACCCAGCGCCGCGGCGCGATCGCGGCTGCCATCATCGGAGTTGGAATCGACGTAGACGACGATCGCCGCCTGCTCAAGGGCCGCGGCGACGGCGCACGCCAGCCGTTCCCCCTCATTGCGGCCGATGACAACGACGCCGACGCGGTCGCGGTCCGAGGCGGCGGAGGGGCGGGCAGGGGGGGGCGATTCGGCCATCGGTCTCCGCGGGCAGTCTCCCGCCGATCTCTTCGGGGTCGGCCGGCCCGAGATCGCGGGGGGCGAGAACGGCCCGGCTGTCCCCGATCTCGGATCCGGGACAAGCCACCCCGACGACGGGGGAAGAATAGGACACGTCGGGCCAGCCGGCACGCGCTCTCGGTTTGTTTTGGGAGAGAAGCAAAGAGCCGCCTGCTCGATCCGACCGCAAAGCCGTCCTATGGTAGCCGCCGGGTCCGGTCAAAGAAAACTCCCCGTGTGACCGGATTGTCACGTCGGGGCTTGGAGCTGGAGGACCGGTGCGTCGCCGGTTCGCCACAGCCGGCAGCCGGCGCCGATTCCCGGCAACGCCCCGTGTCCCGGATCGCAGCCAGGCGACCGTAGTGGCCTGCGAAGCGACCGCTTCGGGAGCATCCCGAACTGGCGGTCACCCCAGGGCGAGGGCCATACGCCCGGGGGCGCGTTGCGTGGCGGCATCACCGGGAGCCTAAATGGGCGAGTTTGCTTGAAGAGGCGCGCCAGCGGGTCCTATATTGAAGCCCGCGCCTGGAGCCTTCGGCCCGGGCCGCCTCGACAGCGCCAGGGATGGGCCTCTCCCGTAAGCCAGATGCCAAGGCGTGGCGGTTAGACGTGTATGCCTGAAACGCAGCGCTGAAGCGACGAATGAACCTGGCTGGCTCCGGAGATCGCGCATGAGTGGGCATTCCCTGTCGTATTCGGCCTCGGCTCCGGTTATGGACGTCTGCCCAACCGCCGAGCCGGCCGCCCGAGAGGGCGGAGCCAACCGGCTCGCGCCAGCCGCTCGGCCGGCCCGAATCGGCTCGCTCAGCCCGGCGACCTACGAGCGGGTCAAACGAGCGCTCGATATCACCCTCAGCCTGCTCGGCCTGATTGTCCTGGCGCCGGTGTTCGCGTTGATCGCCCTGGCGATCAAGCTCCAGGATGGCGGCCCGATCCTCTACACCCATGACCGGGTGGGCAAGGGCGGCCGTCACTTCCGGTTCTACAAGTTCCGCTCGATGATCCGGGATGCCGACCGGCTCAAGGACCAGCTCGCCCAGCTCAACCAGCATGCCGGCGATCTGCGGACCTTCAAGATCGTGCGCGACCCGCGGATCACGCCGGTCGGGCGGATTCTCCGGCGGACCAGCCTGGACGAGCTGCCCCAACTGTTCAACGTGCTCAAGGGGGATATGACGCTGGTCGGCCCCCGGCCGCCGCTTCCCTGCGAGGTCGAGCTGTACTCGCCCGAAGACCGCCGCCGTCTGGAGGTCACGCCGGGCCTGACCTGCCTGTGGCAGATCCGCGGCCGCTCCCAGTTGCCCTTCAGCGAGCAGGTCAAGCTCGACATCGAATACATCGAGACCCGCTGCCTGCTCCGCGACCTGGAGATCCTGGTTCAGACCGTGCCGGCGGTGTTGCTGGGCCGGGGGGCCTATTGAGGCCGCAGGGGTTCCGGCCGGTTCCGGGGCGCTGCGTGCCGCCGGAGCCGCCGATGCTATGATCCGAGTAGGTTCCCAGGCGGGCGAGGCGCCCTGTGAGAGAGTGTGTGTGCCCCGCCCGCTGGCCGTTGTTTCGCGAGCGTGCCGACGTCCATGATCGAGACACCCTGCTTTCTCGTCGGTGCCGAGCGGTCCGGCACCACGATGACCCGGCTGATGCTCAGCGCGCATCCGGCGATTGCCTGGTCGAGCGAGTTTGAATATGCCGTCGACCTGGTGCCCGACCAGGGCGGCTGGCCCGATCTGACGGCCTATTACGATTACCTGGCCGGGGTGCGCTCGTTTGTCTTGCACGGCCACGCCATCGACCGGTCGCTCGACTACCCGGCGCTGGTCGATAGCTTCCTGGTCCAGACTGCCGCGCGCAAGGGCACGCCGGCGGTTGTCGGGGCGACCGTTCACCGCCATTTTGACCGCCTGCTGCGGATCTGGCCCGATGCCCGGTTCATCCACATGCTCCGCGACCCGCGCGACGTCGGCCGCTCGGTCATCGCCAAGGGCTGGGCCGGCAATATGTGGACGGCCGTCGTCCGCTGGATCGAGGCCGAGCAGCTCTGGGCGGCGCTGCGCGGCCGGCTCGAACCTGATCGCGTCCACGAGATGCGCTACGAAGAACTGGTGCGCAACCCGGAGGGCGAGCTGGACCGCCTCTGTAGGTTTCTGGGCGTCGCCTACGACCCGGCCATGCTCGACTACGCCAACCACGAGCGTGGCTTCGAGCGGCCCAACCCGAGCCGCATCGGCCAGTGGCGCGGCAAGCTGCGGCCCGACGAGGTTCGCCTGGCCGAGGCCCGGCTGGGATCGATGCTCACCGAGCGCGGCTATGAGCCGAGCGGCCTGCCGCCTCTGGAGATCACGCCAGCCCTGCGGCGGCGGCTGGAGCGGCAGGACTACTGGTATCGCGTCCGCCACCGCTGGAGCACGATCGGCCCGCGGCTTTTTGTCGAGGACTACGTCTCCCGGCGGGTGGGCATCAAAGCCTGGCGCGACAACGTCCGCGACCGGCTCCTGGCGCACTCCCGGCAGCGGGTGCGGAAGAAGTAACGGCACGCGGCCGACGCCGGACAAGAGGGGCCGGGCCGTTTCAGCCGGTCGCCGCCGGGGCCGAGGCCTCCCAGGTCTGCTCGGTGTAGAAGTGTCGCGAGACCGGTTCGGTCCAGGCCCGGATCCGCTCGATCTCGGCCGGACTGAGCTTGCGCCGCCACGACCAGGCGTCGTCCTGACTATTGCGGGTCAGGCGGTGCAGTTCGCCCCGGTCCTCCAGCGGGGTGCGGGCGTAGCAGTGTTGCTCGATCGTCGCCCGCGCCGCGGGGCTCATCTTTAGGCCGAGCCGCCCGTAGAGCGCTTCGTAGCCGGCCATTGGGTTGGAGGCCAGGTCCTCGTAGCGGATAAAGTGCCAGTCGGGATGGCGCTCCTGGAAGACGCGGATGACGTGGTGGAAGATCTTCCAGACGGCGGCGCCGTTGTCGATCAGGTCGTGGTCGGTGGCGTCGAGCCGGCGCATCTCGTCGTCATAAGCCGCGAGCAGGTCGCGCATCAGCAGCGGCTGGCCGTAGAGGTTCTCGAAGCGGAACCGCCAGTTCATCCGCTTGATGCTGGCGACGAAGCCGCAGGGATGGCGGATCAGGATGACGATCCGGGTTCCGAACCGGTCGGCCAGCCACTCCGAAGACATCAGGGCGCCCGGGGCCTTGATCAGCGCGCAGCCGCCGCGGAGCCGGGCCGCCAGATAGACCCCAGCGCGGCGGGTGGCGCTGGCTAGCCCGCGCGGCGTGGGCCGCGCCCGCACGGCGTCGAGCCAGGGATAGCGCAGGTCGGCCATCCGCTGAAACCGCTCGCGATAGGGTTCCTCGTTCTCAGCCGTGACGTAGGTGAACCACCGGGTGAACCGCGGAGCCAGCACCCGATCCTGGGGCGTCATGCTGAACGGTTCGTGCACATAGACGACCCCCGGCGCGGCGGCGAGCATCTTGCCCGCCCAGGTGGAGCCAGAGCGATGCGAGCCGGTCACGAGAATCGGGGCGCCGGCGCGGCCGGCCGGATGAGCCGTCATGGCCGCCTGCCCTCCGGTTCCCATCTCCTGGTGCGCGGTGCCACGA
>JAILZB010000255.1 GCA_023512725.1 Chloroflexota bacterium
CGCCTGGTCGGCGCGGCGCTCTCCAACCGGGTATTCATCCTCAAGCCGCCCGCACTCCGGCGCCTGCTGTGGAAGTTTCATCTGGCGACGAGCTATTTCGCCGACTCCCGAAGCGGCACTCACCTGGTGGCGATCGCGCGCCACCGGACAGCGGCGCGCGGCGAACTCCCCACTTGACCGGAGCGGGGGTGGAAGGTTACGCTGGCGCTGAAATGATGGAACGCAGGGAGTTCATCCGGGCAGCCGGCGCCGCCCTTGGCGCAGGGGCCGCCGCACAAGAGCCGGCCAAAGCCGCGATCACCTCCTCGCTGATGCTTTGGACCATCAAAGGCTCCTTGGAAGAAAAGCTCGAGATCGCGGCGCGCGCCGGCATCCAGTCGGTCCAGCTGGTCGGCGAGCACACGCAGTGGTCCGAGGCCGACATCGCCCGCGTCAAGAAGCAGCTCAGGAGCTTTCGCCTCGCCATCGACGCCTTGAGCGCCGTGCCGAACTGGAGCCGCGAGCCCGTCTCGATGCTCGATCCGGCGCAGCGAGCCGGGCTGCTTGCGGAAGTGGAAAAGAACATCCTGATGGCGAAAAAACTCGAGGTGCCCCGCCTGCTGCTGATGAGCGGCAACGTCATTGCCGGCCGCAGCTACGAGGAGCAGTGGGCCAGCCTCGTCGAGAGCGCCAAGCGGGCCGGCGAGCTCGCCGCCCGGCACGAGGTGACGCTGATCGTCGAGCCGCTGAACAACAAAGTCAATCACAAGGGCTTCTTTCTGACCACCTGCGTGGACGGCCTCAAGCTGATCCGCGAGGTCGACAACCCGCGCGTGCGCCTGCTGTTTGACATCTATCACGAGCAGGTGCAGATCGGAAACGTCATCCGCACGATCCAGGAGGCGGCGCCCCTCACCGACGTCTTTCACGTGGCCGACAACCCCGGCCGCAACGACCCCGGCACGGGCGAGCTGAACTATCCCAACATTTACCGCGTGATCGCCAAGACCGGATTCCGGGGCGTCATTGCGATGGAGTATCTGCCGCTGGCGGACCCTGTCAAGAGCCTGACTCGGTCCGTCGACGAGATGCGCGCCAACCTCAATGCGGGTTGACGCCAACCAGGATAATCGAGACGGGAATGTCGCCGAGCTTGGTGCTCCACACCCAGTCCTCACCGGTTTGAGCGAAACCCTCGTTGAATCCGCTCTCCACCTTCCAGATGGATAAGACCGCCGGGTGATTCGTGCCGGAGGCCTTCCGGCTCATCGCCATCAGGTCGTTGAAGGTGGGCGTGGACTTCGGATCGGAGTCCTCGGCGGCGGGCGAGAGGATCAAGAAATCCCGGTTTGGCTCCACTCCCAGATGCGCGCCGTCTTCCGGGTAGTAGCTGAAGCGAAGCGTGTACAGGCCGGGCTTGAGGCGCTGGCCGCGCCGGTCTTTTCCTTCCTGCGCGTAGCGGATCACGCCCAACAAAGCCCCGTGCGGAATCGTCCTGAGCTGCACGTTATTCTCGCTGGTCTCCGGGCCCTGGGGCGGCTTGGACCGCAACCACACTTCGCAATAGACCTTCCCGTCTTCCGAGAGCACCTGAAGGCCCCCGGACGCCAGTTCGGCGGCGACGGCCGCGGCCAGGTCCGAGGGCGGCGAGCCGGCCGGCTTGCTCGAATACTGCCCGAAGGCGATGGTCGCGACGATGAACAGGGTCGGGAAAACTCTGCGCATGAATATTTGCCTCGTTTCTTCTATGCTAGCGGCTTGCGGCTTGCCCCGTCGACCTCGCCTCCCAATAGGCGTGCGGGGGCTGTCGCTGTGGGCGGGGCTCGTAGCGCGCTCGCTTGAGGAACTCCTCGATTCGCGCCATCACGGCGGGATTCTCCGCCGCGACGTCTCGGGTTTCCCCCGGATCCTTATCGAGGCGATAGAGCTCGAGCGGGCCGTTCGGCTTGGGCCGCACGGCCTTCCACGGCCCCATGCGAACGGCCTGCATCGGAACTTCGTCGAAGAACGTGCCGGCGCACTCGTGCCCGAAGGGACCCGCCGGCAGGCGGGGATGGCCGCGGCGGTAGGTCTTCAGGTCGGTGCCGCAGGTGAGCGCGGCGCGCACGCGCAGCAGCACCTCCCCCGGGCCAGGACGCGGCACCGGCCGGTCCTCGATGGTGATCACGCGTGGGGATTTCAGGACCGCCTGGCGCAAACGGGGCTACCCGTCCCCCGTCTCCACGGGAAGCTGCTGGTTCATCCACTCAATGATACCGCCGCGGACGTTCAGCGCCTCCCTGTACCCGGCGCCGCTAAGCAGCCGGACCACTTCCGCGCTGCGCGAGCCGACGGCGCAGTGGACGAGGACCGGCCGCTGCGGATCGATCTCCGTCAGCCGCTGCGGCACCTCCCCCTTGGGGATGAGCACAGCTCCGGGGATGCGGGCCAGCGCCCACTCCCATGGCTCGCGCACATCGATGAGCTGCGCCCCTTCCCGCATCAGGCGGTAGGCCTCCTCAGGCTCGACCTCCGGGATCACTTCGCCGTCGCCGGCCGCCGCAGCGTGCCGGCCCGGCAGGCCGCAGAAAGCCTCGTAGTCGATCAGCTCCGTGATGGCGGGCTGGTCGCCGCAGACCGGGCAGTCGGGGTTGCGCGCCCAGCGGACCACGCGGAACTCGTTCTCCAGCGCGTCGAATAGGAGGAGGCGGTTGACCAGCGTCCGCCCGTGTCCCAGCAGCACCTTCACCGCCTCGGTGGCCTGCAGCGTGCCCATGAAGCCGGCCAGCGCCCCAAGGATACCGCCCTCGGCGCAGGAGGGGACGACACCCGGAGGCGGCGGCGTGGGGAAGAGGCAGCGGTAGCACCCGTGCCCGGGCAGAAACGTCGTCGCCTGCCCCTCCCACCTCAGGATGCTGGCGTCGATCAGGGGCTTGCGCAGGAAGACGCAGGCATCGTTGACCAGATAGCGGGTGGGGAAGTTGTCGCTGCCGTTGACGACTAGGTCGAAGTCCCGGATGATCTCCAGGGCGTTCTCCGAGGTGAGCGTGGTCTGGAACGGGATGACCCGCACATCCGGGTTGAGGGCCTGCAACGTGCGGCCGGCGGACTGGGTCTTGGGCTTGCCCAGATCCGCCGTAGTGTGCAAGATCTGACGGTGCAGGTTGTTGAGCTCGACGCGGTCCCCGTCGACGATGCCGATGGTGCCCACGCCGGCCGCCGCCAGGTAGAGCGCGGCCGGGCTGCCCAGTCCCCCCGCGCCCACCACCAGGACACGGCTCTCCAGGAGGCGCCGCTGCCCGCCCAGGCCGACCTCCTGCAGGATGATCTGGCGGGAATAGCGACTTAACTGCTCCCGAGAGAGCAGCGCAGCACGGCGATTCTTCACATCGGCACTCATCTTTCGCAGAGTCTACAATGACAGAGGCCGAAAAGCCGTGTCAAGAAACCCCCCGCCGGCACCCGCCTCTGTGCTACCGTTGCCCTGTTTCCCTCTGCACCAGCTCCCGGTAGGCCTGTCGCAGCCTGGCGGTCACCGGCCCCGGTGCGCGGTGCCACTCCACGTCGAACTGCCCCACCGGCAGGACCTCGATCCCGGTGCCCGTGATGAACGCCTCCGCGGCCGCCGCCAGGTCGCTCAGGTGCAGCGCCACCTCGCGGCACTGGATTTCCAGAGAGCGGCAGAGTTCCAGCACTGCGGCGCGGGTCACCCCCTGCAGGATCCGGTTGTCCGCAGGATGGGTGCGTACCACCCCGTCGATGACGGCGAAGAAGTTGGCCGCTGTGCACTCGGTGATGGTCCCCTCCGGCCTGTACAGCAGCGCCTCGTCCGCCCCCGCCCGCGCCGCCTTCTCCCGCGCCAGGACGTTGGCCAGCAGCGCGGTGGTCTTGATGTCGCAGCGCGCCCAGCGCAGGTCCGGCTGGGTGATAAGGCGTGCTCCCCGGGCCGGCAGGGCCTCGTCCGCCGGCGGGGCCTCCCGCAGGGTCATGATCAGCGTGGGCCGCGCCTCCCGGGGGAAGGCGTGCTGCCGCGGGGCGGTCCCTCGCGTGATCTGGATGTAGAGGACGCCCTCGCTCAGGCCGGAGACGGAAAGCAGCCGCCGCGCCTCTGCGGCGATCTCCTCC
>JAILZB010000256.1 GCA_023512725.1 Chloroflexota bacterium
CCTACGACCTGGGCGTGGTCGACCTCCAGGCGGAGATCCTGGTGCCGATCGCGCCGCCAGACCGGCCGAACGAACCGGTGCTCACCCGGACGACCGTCGGGCGGATCATCTTCAATGAAATCCTGCCCGAACAGCTCGGCTTCTGGAACGAGGTGATGGACAAGAAGGCCCTCAAGCGCGTGGTCGCTGAGTGCTACCGGTTGCTGAGCAACGAGGAGACGACTCAGGTCGTTGATGAGATCAAGCGCTTGGGCTTCGATTTTGCCACCCGCTCAGGCGTGACGATCGCGGTCAGCGATATCCAGACGCCGCTGAACAAGGACCAGCTCCTGGCCGAGGCCGACCAGCGCCTGGCCGACATCGAGCGCCAGTACCGGCGCGGGTTGATCAGCGACGAGGAGCGCTACCAGAGCACGGTCGACCTGTGGAGCGAAGTCGGCGAGCAGATCGCGCGCGACATCGAGGCGACGCTCGACCGCTTCGGCTCCATCCACATGATGGCCAACTCGGGGGCAAAGGGGAACATTGCCCAGATCCGGCAGATGGCGGGGATGCGTGGACTGATGACCGACCCCTCGGGACGCGTCATCGACCTGCCGATCCGCTCCAGCTTCCGCGAAGGGCTGACCGTACTCGAGTACTTCATCTCGACCCACGGTGCCCGCAAGGGGCTGGCCGACACCGCGCTCCGCACCGCCGACTCCGGCTACCTCACCCGACGCCTGATCGACGTCGCGCAGGATGTGATCGTCCGCGAGGAGGACTGCGGTACCACCGCTGGCATCATCCTCGATGCCCTCGCGCGCAGTGAGCGGACCGATACCCTCGGCGACCGCCTGTTCGGGCGGGTGACTGCCGAGCCGGTGCGTGACCCGCGGACCCTGCGCGTGATCGTCGGCGCGGACGAGGAGATCCCCCACGAACTTGCGCGGGCGATCAACGACGCCTGGGAGAGCTACAAGGAGCAGCTCAAGGCCGGCAGTATCAGCGCGGAGCATCACCAGCGGGTGATCGAGGAAGGCGTCCACCAGATCATGGTGCGCTCACCGCTCTCCTGCCGGGCCCGCCACGGCCTTTGCCGCCGCTGCTACGGCTGGAGCCTGGCCCGTGGGCGCCTCGTCGACCTGGGTGATGCGGTGGGCATCATCGCTGCCCAGTCGATCGGTGAGCCAGGCACCCAGCTCACCATGCGGACCTTCCACACCGGGGGCGTTGCGTCGGTGTCTGACATCACGAGCGGTCTGCCGCGCGTGGAGGAGCTGTTCGAAGCGCGGAACCCGAAGGGCCAAGCGATCATCTCGGAGATCGATGGCGTCGTCGAGGTCATCCGTGGGGAGGATGGCGTCCGCAAGATCAAAGTGATCAGCACGGAAGTCTTCCGCGATGAATATCCGTTGCCCCCCGGCTACACGGTGGCTGTCGAGCCCGGGCAGCCGGTGGTACCGAACGACCTGCTGGCCTACCCGCCGGTCGAGCCAGCGGAGGTAGGGGAGACGACGGCGGTCGAGCCGGCTGGCCGCGGCGAGCTGCGGGCGCGCATCGGTGGGGTGGTCTCGCTCGAACCGGGGCAGGTAGTGATCACCTACGAAGAGCGGGAGGAGCGCGAGTATACCGTGCCGGCCAGCGCCCGGATCGACGTCGATACTGGCCAGCGGGTCCAGGCGGGGCAGCGGCTAACCGACGGCTCGATCAACCCGCAGGATATTCTGCGAGTCCTCGGTCGGGATGCCGTCCAGCTCTATCTGGTCGAAGAGGTGCAGAAGGTCTACCAGCAACAAGGCGTGACGATCAACGACAAGCACATCGAAGTGATCGTGCGCCAGATGCTGCGCAAGGTGCGGGTAGACTCCCCCGGCGATACCGAGCTTCTTCCGGGCGAACTCGTCGACCGCGCCCGCTACGAGGAGATCAATGCCGCGGTCCTGGCAGAGGGCGGTGAGCCAGCGACCGCGCAGACGGTGCTGCTCGGGGTCACCAAGGCATCGCTGAACACCGAAAGCTTCCTGGCGGCCGCAAGCTTCCAGGAGACGACCCGGGTCCTGACCGAGGCAGCGATCAACGGCGCCGTCGACCGGCTGCTTGGCCTGAAGGAGAACGTCATCATCGGCAAGCTGATTCCCGCGGGCACGGGGCTGCTGAAAGCTCGGCGCAGCTCGCTGCCGGCCAGCTCGGCGCTGGGACCGCTGGGCAGTGGTGGGGAGAGCGGTGGGCTGCTGGGTGAAGCGCCCGGCTTCGGCCCGGCTCCCGGTGGCAGCAGTGCGCCGACGGCCACGCTCGACCACCCAGTCGAGGGCAACGGCACAAGCACGACGCCGGGGGAGGATGACGCGCCGCGGAGTTGACAAGCGAGCGCAAAGGCGCTACTCTTCAGAGGCGCCCCGCGATCAGCGGGAGGCATTGCACCGCAATGCCGGCTGTGATGCCCTAAGCGTGATAACGGAGGGGAGTGGGCCCCTGCTCCGGCCCCTCAGGTTCACGGGCGGGTGTCGCGGCCATTTTCTTTGCCCAAGGACGAGCAGAGGCGGGTGGTCGGAGCACCCGACCGCCCGCAGGGCGGCAGTGTGCCGCTGACCACAGGAGTAGTCGATTGCCGACAATCAGTCAGCTGGTCCGCAAGGGACGCAAGCCACCGGTCAAAAAGGCGAAGGCCCCGGCGCTGCGCTTCAGCTATAACGCGCTGACCAAGCGCACCGTTCGCCGGGCGAAGGGCTCGCCCCAGAAGCGGGGGGTCTGCACCGCCGTCAAGACAATGACGCCGAAGAAGCCGAACTCGGCGCTGCGCAAGATCGCGCGCGTGCGGCTGAGCAATCAGATGGAAGTGACCGCCTACATCCCGGGGGAGGGGCACAACCTCCAGGAGCACTCGGTCGTGCTCATCCGGGGCGGGCGCGTGAAGGATCTGCCGGGCGTGCGCTACCACATCGTCCGGGGCGCGCTCGACTGCCGGGGGGTCGAGAACCCGAAGTCGCCGCGCAACCAGGGACGCAGCAAGTACGGGGTCAAGCGGCGGAAGTCGGCCGGGAAGTAGGGAGGCACGATGCCGCGACGCGGCCAGGTCGAAAAGCGCGTGCTGCCCCCTGACCCGAAGTACGGGAGCCGGCTTGTTCAGCGCCTCATCAATAAGGTGATGCGCGACGGGAAGAAGAGCGTTGCCGAGCGCTGCGTCTACGGGGCGTTCGATCTGATCGAGCGGCAGGCGCGACGGCCAGCGCTGGATGTCTTCGAGCAAGCGGTGCGCAACGCCACGCCGGTGCTGGAGGTCAAGCCTCGCCGCGTTGGTGGGGCAACCTATCAGGTTCCGGTGGAGATCCGGGGGGATCGTCGGCTCTCCCTCGCGCTGCGCTGGTTGATCGCTTCGGCGCGGGCGCGCAGTGGCAAATCGTTTGCCGAAAAGCTCGCTGCCGAGCTGGTGGATGCCGCCCAGGGCCAGGGCGCAACGATCAAAAAGCGCGACGATACCCACCGCATGGCGGAGGCGAACCGCGCCTTCTCGCACTATCGCTGGTAGGGGCGTCGCCAGAGGCCGGCCCACCGGTGCCGGCCGTTTCTCTGAAAGGGAGAACCAACCCGGGCCGGCACTGGGCTTGCTCACCCGGCCATAGTGGCTCGCCGCGCGAGCCAGGAGCGCGTGACCGCTCCGAAGCGTATCGTGGGGAAGACCATGCCACGCCCAGTACCACTGGAGAAAATTCGGAACATCGGCATCATTGCTCATATCGACGCGGGCAAGACCACTACCACCGAGCGGATCTTGTTCTACACCGGCAAGACCTACAAGCTTGGGGAAGTCCATGAGGGCACCGCCGTCATGGACTGGATGGTGCAGGAACGCGAGCGGGGGATCACGATCACCGCCGCTGCGACGACCGCCGAGTGGAAGGGCTACCGGATCAACATCATCGATACACCGGGGCACGTCGACTTCACCGCTGAAGTTGAGCGGAGCTTGCGGGTGCTGGATGGGGGGGTGGTCGTCTTCGATGCGGTCGCCGGGGTAGAACCGCAGGCGGAGACCTGTCACTAAAACACAACTGCC
>JAILZB010000026.1 GCA_023512725.1 Chloroflexota bacterium
CGAATCCGTCTCGCGCCAGCGCGGATTGTAGACCGTTCCGCAGTGGTCGCAGCGGACGCGGTCGTCGTCGATCCAGAGCATGTCGAGCGGAAAGAGCATGCCGCGCATCCAGAAGGGATAACGCCCCTTGACTGGGTAGACGAACAGCATGCCCTCATCAGGGTCGAGGCGCTCGACCCCCGAGAGCCCCTGGGTGCGCTGCTCGGGCGTGAGCGCCAGCCGTGCCCAGACCACCGTGCCACCGACCTCAACCTGGGCATACGGCTCCTGACGCGAAGCAAGCCAGGCAGGCGGTTGGGGCTGGCGCGGCCGGGAAGCCGCCCCCGAGCCTCGCGCCGCCGGGAGGAGCACCACCCCGACCGCGAGCATCACCGCCAGTAGCCCCCCCAGGCCGAGGAGGGTAGCAGCCCGCCGGTTCATGGCATCGGCTCTGGCCGCGAGGACGCCTCCGGGGGAACTTCCGGCGGCGCTGCCGCTCCATTCACGACGCGCTCACTCACCGGCTCGACCGGAGCATGCTCACTCGCCGGCCGGAAGGCGACCGCGCCATCGCCTCCCGCCGGGCCAGCCAGCTCCGACTCGCTCCCCCACCCTGGCTCAGGCGCCGGGGGTTGCTCCCCGCCCACACTGGGTGGAGCGGCCGGTTGCTCCGCCACCGCGGCTGGCCGCGGTGGTTCGCTCAGAGGAGGCACGTACGGTGGGGGTGGTGGAAGCGGAGGCTGATACGGGTAGGGTGAGCGATTGGCATCGTCGAGGTTCAGCTCGCGCGTAAACTCGCGGGTGACGTCGTCGGCCATCCGGCGGATGGTCCGCACCCAGCGGCCAAGCTGGCCCAGAATCTCGGGCAGACGTTCAGGCCCGAAGACGAGCAGGGTCACCACGAAGATGACCACCAGCTCCAACGGCCCGACGTCGAACAGTCCCATCTCTCCCCCGCAACGTCGAGCAGCACAAGGATAGTCGATGGAGCATCGCTGCTCAAGCGAGCGATTGACCTGGCCGGAAGCGCCAACTATCCTCTCGCCTGGTGCTCCATCGCGCTCGCGCCTGGCTGGCCCGTCAGCCGGCACCCGACCGCTGGACCCTGCTGCGGAGTGGGGCCGTGCTGCTGTACCTGGCAGTCTTCGCCACCCTCTCGCTCCAGACCTGGGCCGCCTTTACCCGCTACGACGCCGACCTGGCGATCAACGACCAGCTCGTCTGGAACGCTTCACGCCTGCGGCCGTTCCAGAGCACCTTGATCGGGCACGCGCGCATCTCGCTCGGCGACCATTTCTCCTTCTACCAGCTCCTGCTCGCGCCGCTCTACTGGCTCTGGCCAGACCCACGCACGCTGCTCCTCGCCCAGACCGCTGGACTGGCGCTCGCGGCCGTGCCCCTGGGCTGGATCGCTGACCTCCGCCTCAAGGACCGCGCCCTGGGGAGCGGCCTGGTGGTACTCTTTCTCGCCTATCCTCCCCTGCACTTCCTGAACCTCTTCGAGTACCACGAGGTCGCCTGGGCGGTGCCGGCGCTCGCGTTCCTGCTCTGGGCACTCGTGGCCCGACGGTACCGGCTTGCCTGGCCGTTCTTCCTCCTGAGCCTGGCGGTCAAAGAAGAGCTGGCGATCGTCGGGGCAGCCATCGGCCTCTTCGTCGCGCTGGTGGAGCGGCAACGTCGGCTGGGGCTGGCGTTTCTGGCCGTGGCGGTCGCCTGGGGCGTGCTCGCCCTGGCGGTAGTGATGCCGCAGTTCAACGAGGCCGGCGGCGGTTTTTACTACCTCCGGCGCTACAGCCAGTACGGGAGCAGTGCGTTCGAGATCGGCTGGTACCTCGTGACCCACCCGACGGTCGTGCTCGGCGAGCTGCTCAGCCCCGCCCGGTTGACCTACTATCTCCAGCTGCTGCTCCCGCTTGCCGGGCTGCCACTCCTCGCCCCAGCGGCCCTGGCCCTCGCCCTGCCGACCGTGGTCTACCTTGCCCTGGGCAACAGCCCGGCCCAGTACTCGATCCAGTACCACTACCAGGCGCCGCTCATCCCCCTGCTTCTTTTTGCCACTACGGCGGGCCTGGTACGCCTCCGGCGCTGGGGGTTGCCCCACAGGTTCGCCCTGGCTGGGCTTCTCGCCACCGCCGGGCTCGGCTACCTCGCGCTGAGCCCCGCTCCCCTCGGCCGAGCCTTCGAGCCGGAACGGTACCATGGTGGTGAGCATGCGGTGCTGCTGGAGCAGTTCATCAGCCGCGTTCCTCCCGACACGCCCATCTCGGCAGCGCGCAATGTTGTCTCCCGCTTCAGCCGGAGGGAACGCGTCTATAACTTCCCCACCGTAGCCGATGCCGAACTGGTGCTGCTCGATTACCGCGGCCTCTTCTGCTGTGGCTTCTGGGAGGATGACGCCCAGGCCCTGCGCCGTTTTGTGGCCAGTGGCCAGTTCTGGCTCGTCGATGCGCTCGATGGCATCTGGCTGTTTGCGCGCGGCACGCCCCAGCCGCCGGCGATACGCTCTCCGCTCGCCGTGACTATCGGTGACCTGTTTCAGTTGGCCGGCTATGACCTGACGGTGCGGGACGCCTCCACCGCTCAGCTGCGGCTCTGGTGGCAAGCCCTCCGCCCGCCAGGAGAGCGCTACACCGTCTTTCTCCACGTGCTCGACCAGCAGGGCCGCCGGGTCTGGCAGCACGATAGCGAGCCGCTGGATGGGCTGTTCCCGACCGTAGAATGGCCGCCCGGCTGGTACCTGCCGGACGTCCGCCGGCTTGACCTCGGCGCGCTCGCGGCTGGTGAGTACCGCGTCTACGTGGGGATGTATGAGTGGGGCGGTGGCGACCGGCTTCCCATCCCCGCTACCCACGGCACCGAGTTCCCGGATGCCTACCTCTTGCTCTCCCTGCACCTTCCCTTCCGCTAGCCGTCTGCTAGACTTGGCGGGCTGGAGTGAGTTCCCACGACGCGCCGCCCGTGAACGCTGCCCCCGAGCCAGCCGTGCTGGCCACCCCGCGCCCGCCGCTGCTACTGGCGCTCGTGCGCGCCTTCCGACCGGCCCAGTGGACCAAGAACGGCGCCGTGTTCATAGCGGCGGTCTTCACCATCAACCTCTACTGGCGCCCGGGTGAACCGGCAACCCTGGTGGGTGTGCTCGGCAAGAGCGGGGTCGCGTTCCTCGTCTTCTGCCTGCTCTCGAGCGCGACCTACCTGGTGAATGACGTCGCCGACCGGGAACGGGACCGCCAGCACCCCACCAAGCGCCGCCGGCCGATCGCGGCCGGGCTTATCCCGCCCGCACTGGCGATCGGGGTGGCCATCCTGCTCGTGGCGACCGCGCTGCCGCTCGCGATGTTGCTCAATCGTGAGTTCGGGCTGGTGGCGGTGCTCTTCCTCGTCACCCAGGCGCTCTACTCCTTCCTCCTCAAGCACGAGGTGATCCTGGACGTCTTCACCATTGCGGCCGGCTTCGCGCTGCGGGTCATTGGGGGAGCGTTCGCGATCGCAGTGCCCGTTTCGCCCTGGCTCTACGCCTGCACGATCTTGGGAGCGCTCTTTCTCGGGCTCTGCAAACGTCGCCACGAGCTGCTCCTCCTGGAGGACGCCGCCAGCAACCATCGGCGGAGCCTCGCCGGCTACACGCCCCAGCTCCTCGACCAGATGATCAGCGTGGTGACGGCGGCGACGGTGGTCACCTACTCGTTCTACACCTTCTCGGCCGAGAACCTGCCACGGAACTCAGCCATGATGCTGACGATCCCGTTCGTGCTGTACGGGCTGTTCCGTTATCTCTACCTAGTCTACCAGCGTGGCCTCGGGGGGAGCCCGGACGAGCTGCTCTTGCGCGACCGCCCCTTGCTGGTCACAACTGCGCTCTGGGTGCTGGCCTCGCTGACAGTGCTCTACTTCGCGCGCTAACTGGCGAACTGCTCGATCAGGTAGCCCAGGGTCGAAGCGTGGGGCGCTTCCGGGCGACGGGGCGCCCAGAGGGCGACGAAGTCGACCAGCTCCAGCCAGGAACGGAGCTGGCGGCGACAGTCATCTGGCGTGCCAGCAATCGCGATGGTCTCGACAAAGGCATCGGGCAAGGCGGCGACTGCCCCCGCGGGGTCGCCAGCAGCGGCACGCTCGCGGGCCAGCTGGGTCTCGGCGCCAAAGCCGTCGTCCTGCCAGACCGGGAAGAAGTAGTCGGCGGCCAGGTGGCCCAGCAGGCCCCACTTGACGGCCTGGTAGGCCGTGCGACGGTCAGGGTCGGCGATGCAACAGACCATCGCTCCGATGGTGAACGTCTCCTCCCGGTTGGCCGGCTGGTGGCGACGCTGGCGCCCGGCAGCGATCGCGGGCAGGGCGACCTCCCGGAGGTAGCGTCGCGAGAGCAGCACGTCGAGGAGGACGCCGTCGACCACCTCCCCCGCCAGCCGGTTCATCTGGCGGCCGACCGTGCCGAGGACGATCGGCACCGGCGGCACCACACTCGACCGCCGATAGGAACGGACCTGAAAGTGCTCCCCTGCGAACGAGAACGGGCCGTGGCTGGCGGAATCGAGCACCCCGCGAATGATGGTGACGTACTCGCGCATCCGGGCGATCGGCCGCGTGAACGCGATGCCATACCAGTCTTCGTTCCACTGGCGGGGCCCCGCCCCCAGCCCGAGGGTGAAGCGCCCGTTCGCCGTCGTGGCCAGCTGGGCGGCGGCGCTGGCCAGTACCACCGGCGGCCGGTGCCAGACCGCTACCCCGGTGCCGAGGCGAATCCGCGCAGTGGCCAGGGCGAACGCCGTCAGGGGGCCGAACGGGTCGCCCCCATCGCCGACCCACAGGCTATGGAGCCCAGCACTATCCGCTGCCTGAGCGATCGCCACCAGGTCGCGGAGTGGGGCGCCGGCCATCATGAGACCGATCCGGGAGTGGAGCACAGGTCCTCCTACGCGCTGAAAGTGGTAAGGAGCGCCTGGCGGTTGGCGGCTACCTCGCTTGCGCTGGCCGCGAACGGTGGGGAAAGCAGCACCAGTTCATCGACGACCTCAAGCCAGGCGGCCGCTTGGTGGCGCACCTGGTCTGCCGTCCCCGCAAGGCCGACCGTTTCGGCGAACGCATCGCTGATCGCGGCGAGCGCCCCGGGATGGTCGCCGGCGGCCAGGCGCTCCCGGGCCTGGCGAGCCTCGGCCTCAAAGCCCGCTGCCGCCCAGATGGGGAAGAAGTACTCCTGGGCCAGGTGGCCGGCGATCGCGCGCTTGACGTGCTGGCGGGCAATGGCCGGGTCAGGGTCAACGCCAGCGGCGACCAGGGCAGCACGGTGAAAACCGTCGCGCGGCCGACCGGAACGGGCGAGCCCCGCTTCCACCGCGGGAATGGCGACCTCAGTCAGGTAGCGTAGCGGGAGGCAGACGTCGAACAGCACGCCATCCGCCACCTGCCCCGCCAGCCGGTTCATCTGCGGGCCGACGGTACCGAGCAGGAGGGGAACAGGCTCCGGTGGCGGAGTGGGTGGGCAGCGACGGAGGTGAAAGAACGCTCCCTGGTAGCTGAACGGCTCCTCGGCCGGGGTGAGCAGGGCCCGCAGGATGGTGAGATATTCCTTCATCCGAGCCACGGGGCGCTCGAACGGGATCCCCCACCAGTCCTCGTTCCACTCGCGTGGCCCAGCACCGAGGCCAAGCACCAGGCGACCAGGTGCGAAGCGGGCGAGCTGGGCGGCGGCCCGGGCAGCGACGACAGGCGGCCGATGCCAGACCATCACGGCCGCGCCGAGACCGACCTGGCTGGTGACGAGGGCGGCAGCGGCGAGGAGGGCGACGACATCCCCGCCGCCGTCCCCTGCCCAGACCCGGCCGAAGCCGGCCGCTTCGGCCTGGCGCGCCGCCGCGGTGAAGTCGGGGAGCGGCTGGCGACCGCTCAGCATCAGCCCAAGGCGTGCGGGCAGCCCCGGCAAGGACCCCTCCCGATGGATAGGCAGCCGCTGGTGAGATGGTGAAGGGTGGGTGCAGGCTCGCCTATACTACTGAAAAGGGATGGTACCATCCCGCGGCACGGTAACGTGGAGCACGGTCCATGGCGGTCCTGGAGATACGCCGGTTTGGCGATCCTGTCCTGCGCCAGAACTGTAAGAAGATCACGGTGATCGACGCGGAGATCCAGCGCCTGATCGACGACATGATCGAGACGATGCGCGCCCACCGCGGGGTTGGCCTCGCTGCCCCGCAGGTGGGAGTGCCGATCCGGCTGACAGTGATCGAACTGCGCGATGGTAGCGAGCCGTATGTCCTGATCAACCCTGAGATCCTCAAGCGCAAAGGGAAGCGGATCGTCACGGAAGGGTGCCTCAGCCTCCCAGGCTGGTTTGGCGATGTCCAGCGCTCGGAGAGCATCGTCTTTCGAGCCCGCGACCGACGCGGTCGCGAGTACAAGCTGAGCGCGACCGACTTGCTCGCCCAGGCGGTAGAGCACGAAGTCGACCACCTGAACGGCATCCTCTTTACCGACCCCGGCCGACTGGTGAGCCCCGAGACGCTCCACAAGGTACCACTGCGTGAGGACGAGGGCGAAGCGCCGGCGGAGCAGCCAGCCGCGGCGGTGCCGGCGGTCTAAGGAGCCCAGCCCGGGCAACGGAGCAAACGGTGCGACGAGCAAACTGGCCCCTGCTGCTGTTCATTCTCCTGCTCACAGGGGTGAGCATCTGGTTCATCTGGCCCCAGAAGCCGAGTAACTATCTGCCGAGCTTCATTCCCTGGCCGGAGAGTAAAGGCGTCCGGATCCAGATCGGGAACTTCACCTTCGAGCGGGTCGGCCAGCGGCTCGGGCTCGACCTCCAAGGAGGCACCAACATCGTCCTCCAGGCCGACCTTTCCAAAGTGCCCGAGGGTCAGCGCAAGGACGCGATGACCGCCCTCCTGCGCAACATCGAGCGCCGGGTGAACGCCTACGGCGTCGCCGAACCGGTGATCTACCAGCAGGGTGCCGACCGGATCGCCGTCCAGCTCGCTGGGGTGCGCGACGTGGAGGAAGCGAAGCGGCTGATCGGGCGGACGGCGCAGCTCGTCTTCAAGGAGCGGACAATCGGTCCTGACGGCCAGCCCCAGGACAAAGACCTCGGTCTCACTGGCGCCGACCTGAAGCGCGCCTACGCCTCAATCGAGCCGACCTTGAACCAACCAGTCGTGAACTTCGAGTTCAATGAACGGGGCGCCCAGATCTTCGCCGAGGCCACCGCCCGGCTCGCCCCAACTCGCGGCCAGATCGCGATCTACCTCGACAACGAGCTGCTGACGGCCCCTCAGGTCGATGAGCCGATCCCTTCCGGGCGCGGTTACATCCGGGGGAACTTCACGATGGACTCCGCGCGCACGCTCGCGATCCAGTTGAACGCTGGCGCCTTGCCCGTCCCCGTCTCGGTCATCCTCGAACAGAACGTGGATGCGACCCTCGGCGCCGACTCGATCCGGAAGAGCATCCTGGCCGGCCAGATCGGTTTTGCGGCGGTCGCCCTCTTCATGCTGGTCTATTACCGCCTGCCTGGGGTGATCGCCGTCGCGGCGCTGACGGTCTACTTGGTGCTGGTGCTGAAGGTCTTCCGGTTGATCCCCGTCACGCTGACGCTGGCCGGTATCGCTGGATTCATCCTCTCGATCGGGATGGCGGTGGATGCCAACATCCTGATCTTCGAGCGGATGCGTGAGGAACTCCGGAGTGGTCGAACGCTAGCGGGTGCAATCGAAGCAGGCTTCAGCCGCGCCTGGACCTCGATCCGCGACAGCAACATCTCCACCATGATCACCTGCGTCATCCTCTACTGGTTTGGCTCGAACTTTGGGGCCAGCCTAGTCACCGGCTTTGCTCTGACGCTCTTCATCGGCGTGGTGATCTCGATGTTCTCGGCCATCACCGTCAGCCGGACTTTCCTCCAGGTGGTCCAGGCGGTCTGGTTCAGCGGGACGCTGGGGCCACGCGGACGCTGGCTCTTTGGCCTCGACGAGGTGCGGGCGGCGCCTGGCCGGCCGGGGCTGGAAGCCGCACCCGCAGCTCGCCCCAGCCGCTAGGTGGTGAGCGCGCTCGCGCCCGGAGCGGTGCCAGCGCAGCGGGGCTGGCGGGAGCTCGCAGCGGATGCGGGCGCGGCCGCACTGCTTCTCGCCCTCACGGTTCTGTTCTACTGGCGGATCCTCACCCCTGACCCGCTCAATCGTGGTTCCTTCCCAAAGGGGGACTTTAGCGAGCAGTTCTACGCCTTCGCATTCTTCCGGGCCCGCGAGCTGCTGGCCGGTCGGCTCCCCACCTGGAACCCCTATACCTACAGTGGGCACCCCTTCATCGCCGACATCCAGTCGGCCGTGTACTACCCCCTCCACTGGATCACCACCTTGCTCGCCGGGCCGCGGGGCTATCCCTTCCAGGCGCTGGAATACGAAGCCGTCGGGCACATCTTCCTGGCCGGGCTGTGGACGTACCTGCTAGCGAGCCGGGTCAGTGGCAGCCGCCTGGGTGGCCTCGTCGGCGGGATGGTCTATGCCTTCGGGGGCTATCTCTCCGCCTACCCGAGCCAGCAGCTCTCGATCCTGGAGGTCCACACCTGGCTGCCGCTCATCCTCCTCTGCGTGTTCCTCGCGACGCGCGGGGAGCAGTTTGGGTGGCGACGGGCCCTCACCGGGGCCCTGCTCGCAGGGCTGGTGCTGGGGGGGGCAATCCTCGCCGGTCATCCCCAGGCCAGCCTGTACGTCGTGTACGCGGTGGTCGCCTACGCGGTCGTCCGCCTGCTCACCGCACCCGGCCCGGCAGGCTGGCGCGCGCGGGTGGGGCGTCTCAGCCTGGTTGCACTGCTGCTGACCGTTGGGTTCGGGGTGGCAGCGGCCCAGCTCCTGCCGACGGCGGAGTTCATGGGCATCTCCTCGCGCGCTCGGATGCCCTACGAGATGTCGGCCTGGGCCTTCCCCCTGCGGGACCTCATCCAGCTTGTCCTGCCCGGGGTGGTCAGCTACTACTCGCCGATGTACGTTGGCATCCTGCCGCTTGCCAGCGCTGCTGCAGCGGTAGCCTGGGCGCGGCCGCGGGAGATCGCCTTCTGGACCGGCCTTGCCGTTGCGGGGCTGCTGATCTCCTTCGGTGGTAACACCATCCTCCACAGTGTGCTCTATCACCTCGCACCGGGCTTTGGGGTCTTCCGCCACCAGGAGCGCGGGATTGTGCTCTTTGCTCTGGCGCTGGCGCTGCTGGCAAGCATCGGTACGCGCGAGCTGGTGGCCGCCAGCCAGGAGCGCCTGGCACGGTTGGGAGCACTCTGGCATCGGGTGGTTATCGCTGCCGGGGCGGTCTTCGTGCTCTTCCATATTTATGGGGTGCCCGCCGAGAACCCGGCGCCCCTCCAGAACGTGGCCGCCTTTCTCTTCCTGCTCTGTGCCTTGATCGGGCTGCTGCTGTTCTTTCGCCACCGCGGCCTCCCGACCCCTGTCTTTGCGGGGCTGGTGTTGGCGCTCGTGGCCTTCGACCTGATCAGCGTCAACTTCAACACCAACTTCGAGAAGACTCAGCCAGGAGACCAGTACCGCCCGACCGAGATCCAGAAATACCTGCAGCACAACGATGCCAACGGCCGCACCGCGAACGACTGGCAGTACCCCCTGAACTACGGGGATGTCTTCGGCATCCGCGATATCAACGGCGCTAGCCCCCTGGTCGTGGAGCGCTACCGTCAGCTGCTGAACGCTGAGCCGCGCGAGCGGGTCTGGCAGCTGCTCAATGTGCGCTACTTCGTCACCTGGCAGGGTGGCTACCCGAACGGAGAGAAGATCAGTGTCGAGCGGATGGGCGAACGAGACGTGAACCTGTACGTGCTGCCGGAGCCGCTGCCGCGTGCCTATGTGGTACACACGGCGGAGGTCATTCCGGAGGATTCGCGGGCACTACGAACCCTCCTCTCGCCCAACTTTGATCCGGGTCAGCAGGCCATCCTCGACCGGCCGCCAGCGATTGTGCCGAGTGGTCGGCAGGCACGCTCACCGGCCACGGTGCGGGACCTCGCCCTCGACCGGCTGGAGGTCGAGACCACCCTGACCGAGCCGGGCATCCTCGTGCTCGCGGAAGTCTACTACCCGGGCTGGCGGGCGACAGTGAATGGCCAGCCGGCCGAGATCCTGCGGGCGCAGTACACCCTGCGGGGTGTGGCGCTGCCAGCGGGCAGCCACCGGGTCGAGTTCGTCTTCGATCCGCTCGCAGTCAAGCTCGGCCTGGCGATCAGCGCGGCAACCTTGCTCCTTACCCTGCTCGCGCTTGGCGGGCTGGCACTCTGGCGGCCGAAGCGTCAGCTCGGCTCGTAGCCGATCAGCTGGACGGCATCGATCTCAGCGAAGCCCTCGGGGTCGGTCGGTTCTTCGACGGTAATGCGCACCGCGTTGACGAGGAAGGGCGTTGGTGGGAACTGGGGTGCGAACTGGCCGGGGCAGGTGGTGGTGGGGTCCTTCCCCTTGAAGATGGTGTGGAGCGTCCCGTTCGGTTCCCGCACGTCCACCTGGACGACCCGGCCAGGCCGGAACGATTCGTAGATCACGATACCGGTAGCGCGCACAGGTACGGCGAAACGGACTTCCAGCCATTCCTGCGGGTTCCGCTTGGCACTGGCCCAGGCCGTTTCGAAATCGCCACAGCGCGGGGTGTTCGGCATCCCCGTGGCCTGAGCGGCAGAAAACTGGGGGCTGGCGAACTCGCTGCTGGCAGTGGCTGCCACTGCCCACTGCTCGCGCAAGACCCCACGGGTGGGAGAAGCTCCCGCCAGCGGGGTGCTGGCCGTGAGCGGCCGGCTGACGGTGACCGTCGGTTCCGGGGTGGGGGTCCGGCTGAGTGCCGAAGTTGCCGGCCGAGTGGGAGCAGGGGTGGGGGTAGCGACCGCCTGGAGCGCCTGATCGATCGTCTGGTGGTTCGCCAGATAATAGCCGGCCAGGCCGACCACGCTGGCCAAGCACAGGGCGACCAGCGCTCCCCCAGCTGCAAGCAGAACGGTCCGTGCCACCAGTCCTCCGGGGCCGGGATTCTAGGCGGGCCTGCCCTCGTCGGGTAGGGGAGTGTCGGCCGTGGGGGAGGATGCTGGCCGCGCGAGCACAACCGAGATATTGTCCGGCCCGCCGCGGGCGTTCGCGAGCGTGATCAGCTGCTCGGCGGCGGTGGCGAGGTCTGGCGCTGTGAGCACCACCCGCCGGATCGTCTCATCATCAAGGACATCCCAGAGGCCATCGGAACAGAGCAGCACCACCTCATCCGGCTGCACCACGGTGTGCCGGACCTCCGGTTGGAGCGCCGGGTCAAGCCCAAGGGCACGGGTAACCACGCTGCGGAAGGGGCTCAGGTGCGCTTGCTGCTCGCTCAGCAGCCCGGCCCGCACCTGCTCACCGACCCAACTGTGGTCGCTGGTCAGGCGCCGGACACCGCGCGCGGAAAGCAGGTAGGCGCGGCAGTCCCCTGCATGCGCCACTGCCAGCTCCGTGCCGCGGAGGAGGGCAGCGACGCAGGTAGCGCCCATGCCGCGCTTGCGCAGGTCGCGTAGCCCTTCCCGAAGAATTGCCGCGTTGGCCGCCAGGAGTGCCTCGCGGACCTGCTCCACCAGGCTGGCATCCCGCGGGCTCACCCCAACCTCGAGCACCGTCCGGACGCCAAGTTCCGCGGCCACTTCTCCTGCCGGGTGGCCGCCCATCCCATCGCACACGACGAGCACGCCGCGCGCAACCCCGTTCGCCTCCGGCACCACCCGGAACCCCACGACATCCTCGTTGTGGTGACGGCTCACTCCCGGGTCGGTCCGCGCGACCACCTCCGGAAGCAGAGGCTGCTCCATTCTTCCTCTCATCCGGCGAGCCGGTCGGCTGCGCTGCAGCGGTGGGCTCTTCTCCCATGGTAGCCCATCGTGGCGGCCCCTCGGGCTATCAGCGCCCGCCCCGTCGCCAGGCGGTGGGCTCTTCTCCCATGGTAGCCCATCGTGGCGAGCCATGAGAGGGGATCGCACCCTGGCTGGACAGCACCGGCCCGGCACGCTACACTGCCAGCAACCGAACAGGTTCTTCGCCGCCCCGCGTGGACCGTCGGCTGGTCGCGTGGCCAGTCTTCCGTGCGCGGTCCGGGTGATGGCTCGGGCAAGGCAAGCGGTGCTCGGAATGATAGTGCCGCTCGTCGCTGCCGCAGAACCACACAACCTGGCGCCCCGCTGAGGGGACGCACGGAGGTCCGGTGTTTGTCACACTGGCGGGCGGCGTTGGAGCCGCACGGTTTCTCGCAGGGCTGACGGCAGTCGTTCCCCCCGAGGCAGTTGCTGCCATCGTCAATACCGGCGACGACCTCGAGCTGTATGGGCTCGCCATCTCCCCTGACCTCGATACGGTGCTCTATACCCTGAGCGGCCGGGTCGACCCGGAGCGGGGCTGGGGCCTCGCGGGCGATACCACCCACGTCCTAGAGGCGCTGGCCGCGCTGGGCGAGCAGCCCTTCTTCCGCCTGGGCGACCGCGACCTGGCCACCCACCTCTTCCGTACGGCGCGCCTGCGGTCCGGCCAGACTCTCACCGAGGTCACCGCACTGCTCGCTGGCCGGCTGGGGGTGCGCAGCCAGGTGCTGCCGATGGCAAACGAGCCGGTGCGCACCCGCGTCATCACCCCGGAAGGCGAGCTAGCCTTTCAGGAGTACTTCGTTGCCCGCGGCCACCGCGATGATGTGCTGGCGCTGCGCTTCGTGGGGGCCGAGGCGGCACGCCCGCCCCCCGAGGCGCTCGCCGCGCTAGCGGCTGCCCGCGCCATCATCATCGCTCCCAGCAACCCCTTCGTCAGCATCGGGGCGATCCTGGCAGTGCCAGGCTACCGCGAGGCGATCGCCACGGCGCGCGTGCCGCGGGTGGCGATCAGCCCGATTGTGGGTGGCCAGGCCCTCAAAGGGCCAGCCGACCGAATGCTCCGCACCCTCGGCCACGAGCCGAGCGCGCTCGGTGTGGCCCGGCTCTACCGCAGTCTGGTGGACTGCTTCGTGCTCGACACGCTGGATGCAGAACTTGCCTCGGCCGTGGCAGCCCTCGGGATGCAGCCGCTGGTGACCAACACCATTATGCGCGGGCCAGCGGAGCGCGCGGCCCTGGCTCGCGTCGTGGTCGAGGCAGTGCAGTGACGGTCGCTCTCCTGCCGGTGAAGCCGTTTGCGGTAGCCAAGACGCGCCTGGCGACCGTGCTGACACCCACCGAGCGGGAGCAGCTCGCGCGTGGCCTCTTCCGGCAGATGCTCGCTGCGCTGGGATCGTGCCCGCTGGTCCAGCGCATTGTGGTGGTCGGACCAGCGGAAGCGCAGGTCGCTGGGGTGGGTTGGCAGCCTGACCCAGGTGGTGGGCTGAACGCTGCCCTCGCTGCTGCCCTCACTGCCGTGGCGGCGGAGGAAGCGGCCCTGGTGGTGCCGACCGACCTGCCGCTCGTGACGCCGGAAGCCCTCGCTGCCCTGCTCAGCCGACGCCTGCCCGGAACACGCCAGGTGGTGGTGGTACCGGACCGGCGTGGGGAAGGGACCAACGCCCTGGTGCTCCAGCCACCCGACGTGATCGCACCCGCCTTCGGCCCGGCCAGCCTGGCCGCACACCTCCAGGCCGCCCAGGCTGCTGGTGCGCGCGCCACGGTTGTCACCCTTCCCGCTCTCGCCCTTGACCTTGACCACCCAGCGGATCTCCACGCCCTGCCGGCCGGTGTGCTCGCCGCGCTGCTTGCTCGCGGTGGTGCTGGGGAGGCCTCCACTCCTGCTCTTCGGAGGTAGCTGATGCGTCGTCTTATCGCCCTGCTCACCCTGCTGCTGGTGGGCTGTGCTCCTGCCAACCCGACCGGGAGTACGGTCGCACCACCTCCACCCCCGCCGGACCGGCTGGTCTTCATGGCCGGCTACAAGGCCCAGGCGAACCTGCCCTTCGTGGCGGCTTACGTTGCCAAGGACCTCGGCCTGTTCCGCGAGCAGAATCTCGAGGTCGAAATCCAGCATAGCGCTGGCCAGGGCGAGCACATTCGCCTGCTGACGGCAGGGGTCGTCCAGGTGACCACTGCTACGGGGATGAACGTCCTCTCGCTCGTAGCGGAGTCGGGCTTGCCGCTGGCAGTGATCGCAGTCTTCGGCCAGCGGAGCGACCAGGCCTTTGCGGTCAAGGCAGATTCTCCCATTCGGACGCCCAAGGACTTCGAAGGCCGGGTCGTGGGCTACAAGGGGATGCCCAGCGCCGAATATCTCGCGCTGCTGCGGGCGGCCGGGGTGGACCGGAGCAAGGTCCAGGAAGTGGCAGTGGGGTTTGACCCGCGCATCTTGCTGACGGGGCGGGTCGATGTCCTGCCGGTCTTCCGTTCAAATGAGCCGTACCTGTTGCGGGCGCTGGGCCAGGAGGTGCGGCTGATTACGCCGGAGGAGTACAACGTCCCTACCCTCGGCCTGACGTACGTGACTACCCGCGAGCTGCTCGAACGCAAGCGCTCGCAGCTGGTGCGGTTCCTCCGCGCAACCCTGGCCGCCACCCGCTGGATCGAGCAGCACCCGGAGGAGGCCCTCGAGATCGTCCTGCGCTATGCCCCGGGCGAGGACCGCGGCCACCAGGCGGCGATGCTGGCGGTCGAGATCGAGTCGCTGCGGGGGCCAGCGGTCGAGAAAGACGGCCCGCTAGCAGTTGCGCCCGAGCGCTGGCGCGAGGTGATGGACCTGGCGATGCAGCTCAACGTCCTCCCCCGCCCGGTACCGATCGATCGGATAACCGACGATTTGCTCCGCCGCGAGGCACTCGGCCGATAATCGCTTCGGTCGTGCTACACTCCTGACACGGGCGGTACGGCCGCCTTCCCCCGAGCCCGGAGTGGCGGTGAGCGAAGCGAACACGCGAGTGAAACCCGAGATCGCGATCGACCTCGATGGTGTGATCTGCCGGCCACCGCTCGGGGTGAACGTCGCAATCGGGCGCTCGCTGAAGCTCCGTCCCCTCCCAGAGGATATCCAGGAGCGCAACAGCGACCAGAGGCGCGCCTGGTGGATCCTCCGCTACGGGCTTGAGGCGCTGAAGTACTTCGGCCGGCGCCCGCTGCCCGATGCGAAGGAGGGGTTAGCGGCGATCAGCGAGCTGCGCACACCAGTGGTCGTTACCGCCCGCAATGCAATTGGCGTGCCGCTGATCGAGCGCTGGCTGGAGCTGCACGGTCTGCGCGAGAACATCGCGACGGTGATTGGCAACAATACCCGCCTCTCGCCAGCCCAGCACAAGCTGCGCATCGCCCGGCTGCGCGGCATTCGCGAACACGTGGACGATGACGGCTCCGTCGCCTACTACCTCGCCCGCAACCATCTCGAACGGGTCTACCTGCGAGAGTGGCTGTTCAACCGCGGGCTGCCCTATCCGGAGAACGTCATCCGGGTGGAGCGGTTGATCCGCGTCGCGGAGGACCTGCGCCGCCGGGCTGCTCCGCTTGCGGAGAAAGCATGAACGTCCGGCTGCTCTTCCCCGAGGGCTTCCTCTGGGGCGCGGCGACCGCTGCCCACCAGGTGGAGGGGCATAACTTCGCCAATAACTGGTGGGACTGGGAGAGCCAGCCGGGCCGCATCCGCGATGGCAGCCGCTCGCACCCGGGAACTGACCAGTGGATCCGCTACCGCGAGGACTTCGCCCTCCTCCACGAGCTTGGGCATACGGCGCATCGCCTTTCCCTGGAATGGAGCCGGGTGATGCCCGCTCCGGGCGTTCTCGACCAGCAGGCGCTCGCCCACTATCGCGCTGTCCTGGAGTGCCTGCGCCAGTACGCGATCGAGCCGGTTGTGACCCTGCATCACTTCACCAATCCGCGCTGGGTCGAGCAGCAGGGGAGCTGGCGGGTTGACCAGCGGGAACACTTCCTTCGCTTCGTCGAAGAAGTCGTCCGCTCCTATCGCGACCTTGTCCGCTACTGGATCACCATCAACGAGCCGGCGGTCTATGCCAACCTCGGCTTTGTCGAGGGGATCCATCCTCCCGGAGACCGCAGCCTGCGCAGTGGGCTGCGGGTGCTCCGCAATCTCCTGCGGGCCCACCAGGATGCCTACGCGCTCATCCATGCCCTCCAACCGGAGGCCCAGGTCAGCCTGGCGCACAATCTGGCCGTGCTCACGCCGGCAACCCATCATCCGCTTGACCGGCTGACCGCCTGGCTGCACGACCGGCTGCTCAACCACGCCGTGCTGGCTGCCTGTGCTGCGCTGCACCCGCCCCGGCTTGCCGTGGGGATGCTCCGGTCGCCGCGCCAGCGGCGCACCCTCGATTTCATCGGGGTGAACTACTACACGCGGAGTCTCGTCCGCTTTGCGCCCCACCGACCGCGTTCACTCTTCGCTGCTCATACGCCCGGCACCGAGGGACCGCGCTCGCTCTTCGGCTGGGAGGTGTACCCCCGCGGGTTGTTCACGCTGCTCTGCGCGCTCCGCCGCTACCGCTTGCCGGTACTCATCACCGAGAACGGCGTGGCCGAAGAAGGCGACACCCTCCGGCCGTGGTTCTTGCTGGCGCACCTCCGCGCAGTGCACGCGGCCATCCGGGTGGGAGTGGACGTCCGCGGGTATCTCCACTGGACTGCGTTCGATAACTTCGAATGGGCCGAGGGGCTACGGATGCGCTTCGGGCTGGTGCACGTGGACTTCGCCACTGGCGCGCGGACGGTCAAGCCCTCAGCCTGGCTCTATGCCCGGATCTGCCGCCGCAACGCTCTGGAGCCACGTGACTGGCAAGAAGCCTGCCGCCAGCTGGCAGCGGGCGGAGCAAGCAGCGCCCGCGGGGGAGGCGAGCAGCACGTGTGACCGCGCGAGCTGCCAGTGGGAGGGCTAACGTCGCCGCAGCCTCGCCAGGAGCAGCCGGCTCGCCACCCTCCGCCCCGGGTGGCCGTGCAGAAGGCGTTGGCACCGCCGGGTTGCCATGGGAGGGGTTAGGGACGCTCGGCCCAGAGTTCCTGGACGGTGCCGTCCGCCCGCCCGACCAGCACCACCGTGGCCAGGCCCAAGAACAGCCCGTGCTCGACCACGCCCGCCACTCGATGGAGCGCGATATCCAGCTGCTCCGGCGAAGCGATCGCGGCAAACTGGCAGTCCAGGACCAAATTGCCGTTATCGGTGTGAAAGAGCGCCTTTCCCTCCCGCCGCAGGGTGACCGTTTGTGCCCCCAGCTGGAGCAGCCGCTCGCGGACTACCTGCCAGCCGAAGGGCACTACTTCCACCGGGAGCAGCGCCCGGCTGCCCAACTGCGGTACCAGCTTGCTTTCATCCACCACAATCACCAGCCGGCGCGAGGCCTGAGCGAGCACCTTCTCACGGAGCAGGGCGCCACCCCGCCCTTTGACCAGTCGGAGCTGGGGGTCCACCTCATCAGCCCCATCGATCGTTAGGTCGAGCTGGTCGGGATGGGTGAGCGGCACCAGCGGCAGGCCGATCCCCCGGGCGAGCGCCTCGGTTCGGACCGAGCTGGCGACCCCCTGTAAACGCCAGCCCTGGGCAAGCCGTGCGCCCAACCAGGGGAAGAGCAGTTCCGCGGTGGTGCCTGTTCCCAGCCCGAGCACCATGCCATCCTCGATCAGTTGAACGGCACGCGCAACGGCGACTTCTTTGGCCGCGCGATGGGGGTCAGCGGTCACCCTCGCCTCCGGAATTGCTGCCTGCTTGGGAAGGGTAACGTGTATACTCGAGCCGAAGATGCCGCGGTGTCCTTCCAGAGGGCCGACAAGCGGGGGGCAAGCTTGCCAGCGAGTCTGGATCCATCCTGCCTTCACCTCGCCAGCGGTCGGGCCCGGAGGGCGCCGGGCTGCCGGTGGGAGTATGTTGTCCAGCGACGAGAAGCGCCGAAGCCGACCGCTGCCGCGGCCGCTCGGGCCATCCTGGCTGTGGCAGGGGCTGGCTGGCCTGGTCGTGCTGAGCCTGCTGGCCGCCTGCCAGCCAGCCAGCAGCGTGCCGACCATCGGTGCCCCCGCGCCGGACTTCCGCTTGCCTCGCCTGGGGGGTGAGGAGCTGGCTCTTTCCAGCCTGAAAGGCAAGGCTGTGGTGGTTAATTTCTGGGCGACCTGGTGTGGCCCCTGCCGGGACGAGTTGCCGCTGCTGGACGACCTCGCTCGGCGCTATTCGGCGAGCGAGCTGACCGTGCTCGGCGTCAACGTCCAGGAAGGCGAGGCGGTCGTCAGGCCGTTCGCCGAGGAGGTGGGGATCGCCTTCCCCCTCGTCCTGGACAAGACGGGGGAAGTGGCGAAGCGCTACCGCCTGCGCGGCCTGCCAACGACGGTCTTCATCGACCGCGCGGGCACCATCCGGGCGGTCTATCTCGGCCCACTTACGAGTGACACCCTCGCGCGTCACCTCAGCGACCTCCTCGGTCCAACAACCTAGCGCAGCCGCGCCAGCGCCGCTCCCACAAGGTCGGGAAGTGGGAGCGGTGAGCGAATGGCCTCGTCGTCCAGGGCGACCACCTGCAGGTGCGGGTTCTCGAAGTAGCGGCGCAGGAACGCTTGCACCCCCAGATCCGTCGTCACCGCGCCGTGGCAGTCGCTGCAGCGAGCGTTCTTGTGGAGAACGACCACCGGTCCAACGACGCCCACCAGGCCGAGGTCACCCGCGTGCCCTTCGGCGTACGGGACGAACGTTTCGGCGAGTAAGCGAGTAAGCAGGGCAAAGTAGGGATGCTCGCGGTCGGCGGGGTTGGCGGCATCCAGCACCAGCCCCTCGGGGTCAAAGTGCGGGTAGCGCCAGCGCTCCTCCCGCGTGGTCAGCAGCCGCTCGCGGTTCTCGGCCAGTTCCTGCGCGAGCCGCTCGTAGTAGGCGGCGAGTTCCGCTGGGATGTCATCCAGGTCGTACGGGTTGAAGGGCATCATCGGTCCTCCCCTCGCCGGGATTGTACCCCCGCCAGCGCCTCAGCTAGCTATACTTGCCCTGGTCGGGGACAAGCCTCTCCGCCGAGTGCGGTTCCCTGGCGCAAGGAGCTTCCATGAGCGAGCCGGCAGCGTTTGACCCCACCCAGCGGTTCGCCGCGCGCACGGCCCAGGCACCGCGTTTCACCGCGATCCCGGTCGTGCATGACGGGCTGATCCGCTTTGGTGGTGGCACCCCTGACCCAACCACCTACCCGGTCGAGTGGTTTGCGGCGGCGTTCCCGGAGGTACTGGTCGAAGACCGCGCCGCCGCCTGGACCTACGGTGGGCCGGCCGGCTTCGTCGGCTTGCGTGAAGGGATCGCTGCCCATCTGCTCGCCCGCGACGGCTGCGAGCCCACCCTCGATCAGATCCTCATCACCAACGGGATCTCGCAGGGAGTGGCGCTCGTCGCGCATACCTTTCTCGACCCCGGCGATACCGTCATTGTCGAGCAGACGACGTTTCCCGGCAGCGTCGCGACGTTCCGCATCGAGGGGGCGAAGATTGCGACCGTGCCGCTCGATGATGAGGGGCTCATCCCCGAAGCGCTTGAAGAACGGCTCCACCAGCTCCAGCGCCAAGGCGAGCGGGTCAAGCTGCTCTACGCCATTCCCAACTTTCACAACCCTACCGGCAGCGTGCTGAGCGAGGCCCGGCGCGAGCAGCTGATTGCCATCGCCCAGCGCCATGGCCTGATCATCCTGCAGGACGATGCCTACGGCGATATCCGTCTGGCTGACGTCCATCCCACTTCGCTCTTTGCGCTGGCGCCCTCCCACGTTCTCGAGCTAGGCACCTTGAGCAAGACGATCGGGCCCGGCCTGCGCGTGGGCTGGGTGCGTGCTGCGCCGGAAATAATAACTATGCTGAGCGCGATGCGGACCGACCTCGGCACGACGCCGATGCTGCATCGGCTCGTAGCCCGCTTTCTGCAGGCTGGCCAATTCGGACCCCACCTCGAGCGGGCGCTCGCCTGCTACCGCCGGAAGCTGGCCGTGATGGTGGCTGCCCTGGAAGCGCACTGCGCGCCCTGGCTCCAGTGGCGCACGCCGCCGGGCGGGTTCTTCCTCTGGCTGCGGTTTGCCGGTGGCGATGCCAGCGCCATGGGGGAACTGTGCCCAGCGGAGGGGGTCGTCATTAACACTGGGCGGAACTTCTTCGCCACCGACCCCCAACCCGAGTACTTCCGCCTCTCGTTCAGCTATCTCCCGGCGGAGGAGCTGGCGGAAGGGGTCCGGCGGCTGGGGCGGGCGCTGGCCCGCTACCGGGCCCAGCGTGAGCAAGCTGCTGGCCAAGCGCGTGGCTGAACTCCCGGAAGATCTGGTCGGCTTTGGCACGGATGACCGGCTGGCCGAACTCGCCAAGCTTGCCCACAAGTTGCGCTTCCGCCTCAATCTGGACTTCGCTCGTGGCTGGCCCCAGTGGCCGGACCGCCAGCAGTAAGAGCGCTCGCACCGACCCCCCCACCCGGCGGTCGGCTGCCTCGGCTCGCAGCCGCGCGCAGGTGTTTGCCTCGTCGCGCTCCTCCTCGCGCACCTGGCCCGCGAGGGTGAGCACCACCGGCCCAACCTTCACCCGCATTGTCCCGTGGTAGATTCCCGGGCCGGCAGCCGTCACGCCGCTCACGCCGGGTAAGCACTGTGCCACCAGTGGAATGTCAGCCAGCACCGCCCAGACACGAGCCGCGGGGGCATCGACCGCAACCGTGTACGCGAACTTCATTGGCCACTCCGCGCCCGTTCAACGGCAAGCCGCACTGCCCGTTCCAGCATCACGCCCGCCATCTCACGCTTGTAGGCCGCCGACCCGCGGCTATCGTCCAGCGGCTCGACCACCTGGCTGGCCAGCTGCCCGGCCTCTTGCAGCAGCCCGACGCGCGGCACTTCTCCTTCGAGCAACGTTTCCACCTCGCGGGCGCGCCGCGGCGTTGGGCCGGCCGCGATAAAGGCCACCCGCACGCCCGTGAGCACACGCCCCTCCAACCCCAGCTGAACCGCCACCGCGACCGTCGCGTAGTCATCGACCGAACGGGAGAGGAACTTCACGTAGGCGCCGGCGCTGCCAGATGGCGGCGGCGGCACGATCACCTCCCGGATCAGCTCACCAGGCTGGAGGACGGTCTCGTAGTAGTCGACGAAGAACTGATCGAGGGGGACGATCCGTTCACCCCGGGGCCCCACCAGTCGCACGCGCGCTTCCAGCGCCAGGAGCGCCGCTGGCGGGTCTTGCGCCGGGTCGGCGTGAGCGAGCCCACCACCCACCGTCGCCTGGTTACGCACCCGCCGGGTTGCGACCCGGCGGTAGGTCTCGACCAAGAGCGGCGGTACGCCCGCTGTGCCAGCCAGCCGCTCGACTTCCGCGTGGGTGGTGAGTGCACCCAGGTGAAGGCCGTCTGGCTCCTGACGGATGCCCCGCAGTTCCGCGAGACCAGCGAGGCTGATGAGCGCCCGCGGCTGCACGAGCCGCTGCTTGAGCAGCAACGCGAGCGCCGACCCCCCGGCAACCGGGCGCGCCTCCTCGCCGTACTGCTCCAGCAGCGCCAGCGCCTCCTCCAGCTGGTGGGGCCGAAACCAGGCGACCTCGTTCACGCTCCCGCCGCCGCCTTGATCGCTTCCAGGATGGGGAGATAGCCCGTGCAGCGGCAGAGGTTCCCCGTCATCCACTCGCGGATAGTCTCGTCGCTGGGGGTCGGGTGCTCGCGCAGGAGGGCGGTCGCCGCCACGATCTGGCCCGGGGTACAGATCCCGCACTGGAAGCCACCGTGCTCGATGAAGGCGCGCTGGAGGGGTGTGAGCTGCTCCGGGTCGCCCAGCCCTTCGATGGTGGTGATCGTGGCGCCATCGACCTGGGCCGCAAAGACGAGGCAGCTGCTCATCAGCTGACCGTTCACCAGCACCGTACAGACCCCACAGACCCCCACCCCGCAGGCCTCCTTGGTGCCGGTCAGCTTGAGGTCGTAGCGCAGCACCTCGACCAGAGGACGGGTCGGCGGCACCGCCAGGGTATGAGGAATGCCGTTGACCGTCAGGGTGATCGACTGGGGCATAGCACGCTCCTCCTTGGCGGTGCTCAGTCTACACGAGGAAGGCCAGTTGCGCGGGATGCCCTCGCCCGCCACAATCACTCCAGTAGCCTTCAGGAGCGCAGCATGAGCCCAGGCAACGTCATCGGTCAGCCCGTCGGCCAGGTAGCCGGCCCGCTGAAGGTCACCGGGCGGGCGCTGTACACGGCAGATGTCCAGCTGCCTGGGACCGCCTGGGGTGCAGTGGTCCGCAGCCCCTTCCCCCACGCCCGGATCGTTGCCATCGACCCCTCGCCAGCCCTAGCGCTGCCCGGGGTGCTCGCAGTGCTCACGGCGCGTGACCTCCCACCCGGCCGGGTCGGGCGGCGGTTGCGTGACCTACCCATCCTGGCGGATGGCGTGGTCCGCTTCGTCGGGGAACGGGTCGCTGCGGTCGTCGCCGAAGAGCGGACGATTGCCGAGGAAGCCGCCCTCGCGGTGGTGGTTGAGTACGAGGAGCTGCCGGCTGTGCTCACCCTGCGCGAGGCCCTGGCACCAGGGGCACCCGTCATCCACTCCAACCTCGCCGAGTACGAGGGCTTGCCCGGTCCCCCACCGACCCAGCCAAACGTGCTGGCTCGGCGTACCTACGGCTACGGGGATGTCGACGCTGGCTTCCGCCACGCAGATGTAGTCATCCAACGGCGCTACACCCTGCCCCGGCAGCATCAGGCCTACCTGGAGCCTCATGCCTGCCTCGTCTGGACCCGGCCGGATGGCACCGCGGACCTCTGGCTGACCAACAAGACCCCCTTCCAGGCCCAGGAGCAGCTCGCGCATGCGCTTGGCGTGCCGAAGGAATGGCTGCGCATTCACGTGACCCCGATCGGTGGCGATTTCGGCGGGAAAGGCTCGGTGATGGATGCGCCGGTTGCATACTACCTCTCTAAGGCCTGCGGGCGGCCGGTGCGGATGGTGATGAGCTACGTCGAGGAGCTGACCGCTGCCGCCTCGCGCCACGCCGCCCAGATCACGATGAAGACCGGGGTCACCCGTGACGGGCGGATCGTGGCCCACCAGGTGCGGGCGCTCTTCGATAGCGGCGCCTACGGTGCCTTCAAGCCCTCGCCCACCCTCGACCTCATGGGGGTGACCCGCCTGGGCGGCGCCTACCGGATCGAGAACCTGGAGGTCGAGGCGCTGATGGTCTACACCAACACCATGCCGGCAGGGCACATGCGCTCGCCGGGCATGCCGCAGGCCATCTTCGCCCTCGAGAGCCAGATCGACGCCCTCGCCCGCGCGATCGAGATGGACCCGGTCGAGTTCCGTCGCCGCAATCTGATCCGAGATGGCGAGCCCACCCCGGCCGGCGAGCGCTGGGAGCAGGTGCGGGCGGTCGAGACGCTCGAAGCAGCCGCCCGAGCGGCTAACTGGGGGGCACCACTTCCTCCCAACGTCGGGCGTGGGATCGCCATCGGGGAGCACGGTGCTGGCACGGGCACAGCAACGGTCCGCGCCGGGCGGGACGAAGCGGGGTGGTACCTCTGTACCGGCGCACCTGATACAGGCACTGGCTCGCATACCGTGCTCCAGCAGGTCGCGGCCGAGGTGCTCGCCGTCCCCCCAGCGGCCATCCGGGTGGAGACGACCGATACGCTCGCCTTCCCCTTCGATTTCGGCGTCGGGGGGAGCCGGGTCACCCATGTGTACGGTCGAGCGACCCAGGAGGCCGCCGCCCGGCTGCGTGAGCAGCTCTTGACAGCGGCTGCCAGGCGGCTCGGGGTGCCCGTCGACCAGGTTGGCTGGGAGCGTGGGCAGCTGCGGCTTCCCGATGGCACCCTGGCCGATCCCTACGCACTGCTCGGCCCCTGTGAAGTCGAAGGGCAGTATGAGGGGGCAGATGCCGTTAGGGTCACTAGCTTCTGCGCCCAGGTCGCTGAGGTCGAGGTCGATCGTGCAACTGGCAAAGTGACCGTGCGTCGGATCGTCAGCGCCCACGATACGGGCACGATTATCAATCCGGTCGCGCACCGCGGGCAGGTTCTGGGCGGGATCGCCCAAGGGCTGGGCTACGCCCTGATGGAAGAGCTGGCCGTCAGCGACGGATTGGTGACCACACCCAGCCTGGCTGAGTACAAGGTCCCGACGATGGGGGATATGCCGGCGGTCGAGATCGTGACTGTCCCCACCGAGGTCGGCCCGGGGCCCTTTGCCGCCAAAGCGATCGGCGAGACGCCGAACGTCCCGACGGCGGCTGCGATCGCCAACGCGGTTGAAGATGCAGTGGGCGTCCGGCTGGTGGAGCTGCCGCTCACGCCCGAGCGGGTCTACCGTGCCCTCCAGCGCCAGGGCGACCACGCGCACTCTCACTGACCAGCACCCCTAGAGCGGCGGGCGGACTTCCACGGTGGCCTGCGCGCGCTGCTCCCCGCCCTGGCGGTCGCGGGCGGTCAGGCGCAGGGTGACCGGGCCGCGCCAGTCTCCTAGCTGCCAGACGGCAAGCGGCGCATTGTGCACGGGCCCGTTGCCGCGCGCCAGCAGCTCCCACTCCTTCGGCGCTGCCCCTTGCCCAGCGTGAAGTTCCCAGCGGATGAGGTCGTCGCCGCCCACCGAGCCGACAATCGCTACCCGGCTCCTCACCGGCTGGGTGATCGGGGCGAGGTGGGCCCAGATGCCGCTCCAGCTGAGCCCACTCCGGGCGTCTGCCGCGCCGAGCCAGCCTGCCGCCTCCGGGGGGAGGACGGTAACGACCGTCGTCTGGCCGTTCCGGGTGACCGGCCGATGCACCGGGCAGACCATCGTGGGCGTCTGGCCCTTGACGAACACCTCGCGCGCGAGCGGGCAGAAGGGGGTCGGCTTCTGGCCGGAGATGGCGCAGACGGTGGCGTACTCGATATCGGGCGGAGGCCGAAAGCGCTTGACCTCCTGCCTGGCCAGCGCCGCGCTCAGAAAGCGGTTCCAGATCGGGGCGGCCGTGGTGGTGCTGAGTGCAGGCTTCATCGGTCGGCCGTTGGTATTGCCCACCCACACGCCGACGGCAAGCTGCGGGGTGTAGCCGACCGTCCAGAAATCGCGGTAGTCGGTGGTAGTGCCCGTTTTGACAGCGGCGGGACGCCCGGCCAGCGTGAGGGGACCTTCCAACCCGAACATGGGCGCGCGCGCGTTGGCATCGGTCAGGATGTCGGTAACCAGGAAGCTCTCCGCGGCCGGGACGATGCGCTCGCGGCGAGGGGTACGGTGCTCTTCGAGGACGTTGCCCCAGGGGTCGGTCACTTCCAGGATGACCGTCGGCTCAAGGGTGCGCAGCCCGGGGGTCTGGCGGAATGGGGGGACCGAGGAGCCCGCCATGACCCCCCCGTTGGCCAACACGCTGTAGGCGTAGGTGAGGTCCAGCAGCTTGACTTCCCCACCGCCGAGGGTAAGCGAAAGCCCGTAGCGCCCAGGCGTGCGCAAGTCGGTGATGCCCAGCCGGTGGGCCAGCTCGACCACGTTGGCGACGCCCGCGAATTGGAGTGCGCGCACTGCTGGCGGGTTGAGCGATTGAGCGAGCGCTTGCCGCACCCGCACTGGCCCGCGGTAGGTGCCGTCGGCGTTCTGCGGCACGTAATCTCCGTTGGCCCCATCAGGGTAGCGGGTGGGCACGTCGAGCAACATGGTCGCGGGGGAGTAGCCGTTCAGGAAGGCGGCCAAGTAGGTGATCGGCTTGAAGGCCGAGCCCGGCTGGCGCGGTCGCAGGGCGACATTCACCTGCCCGTCGATGGCCTCATTCCAGAAGTCTGCCGAGCCAACGAGGGCAAGCACTTCCCCGCTCGCTGGCTCGATCGCTACCAGTGCCCCGTTCGTCGCCCCTATCCCCGCAAGCTGGCGGACGCCCTCCTGGACCGTGCGTTCCGCAAGCTGCTGCAGTTCCAGGTCGAGCGTGGTCACCACTCGCAGTCCCCCCTGCTCGATCAGCCGTCGGCCGTAAGTCGCTTCCAGCCGTTCGCGCACGTAGGTGACAAAGTGGGGAGCGGTCATGGGAAAGCCGGGCGAGCGGAAGTGCAGCTCGGCCTGGCGGGCTGCCTCGGCCTCTGCCGCCGTGATGAAGCCCCGACGCACCATCAGCTCGAGCACCTCGGACTGGCGGGCCTTGGCGGCCGCCAGGTCGCTGGAGGGGGAGTAGCGGGCAGGCGCCTGGACGAGCCCCGCGAGGAAGGCCGATTCGGCAAGGGTGAGGTCGGCAGCGTGCTTGCCAAAGTAGGTC
>JAILZB010000257.1 GCA_023512725.1 Chloroflexota bacterium
GTGTAGAGAGCCTCTGGGCCGTTGAAGTCTACGAACGACCAGAGATCTTTGTCCACGGTGCTCGCGTCTTGCTCCGTCACGTGCTCCTCAAGCGCTTTTGCCTGCTCGGAACGGACGCTCGACGTCTCCTCGTCCCACGCGGTCGCGGGCCCCAGATCACTGCCGACCCGGACCGTCGGCGCCTCATCCAGCGACAGCTCCGCTTCATCCGCCCGGAACTGTCCCGCGACCGACCACGGCGATGGATCGACCGGTTGCGCACTCGGTTCGGCGGCCAGTTCTTCCGCGTTCAGCTGGTGTTCGAATTCGTACTCGACCGTGGGCGAAACCGGTGACGATGACGGTTTTCGAGTTTCGCCGTCGCCCGCGTCCGGGCCATCGATGGCTTGATCCAGCGCGCGCAGCTCCTCGCGAGCGACCGCCGTGCCGGCTCCAGAATTCGGCGTCGGCGCGACCAAACTCGTCGACGGGATCGCCGTCGAGCACGTATTCCGCGACGATGCCGCCCCAGTCGGCGGCGGCCCGCAGGTCACCCAAGACGCTCAACAGCAGCCCCTCCATGCGCCGCATCAAGAGCGAGGCAGGCGGCACCGTCTGGCGGCGCATCTGCGCGAAAAACGGCGACCGCGGCGAGCCGCCCTCCTCCAGAACCGTCATCACGAACCGCGGGTCGAGACGACGCCGTGCCCGTTCGAACATCCAACCGGCCGCCGCGCACACCTGCGCGAGCAGCAGTTCGGCATCGAAACTGGCGGGCTCGGGGAGGTAGCCAAGCTCTGCCATCGCCCGCTTGACAGCCTCCGCATCGCCGGCGATCGCCGCGCCTGCGAGCGACTTCTCGCGTTCAAGGTGGTCCTTGGGGATCGTTCGCACCAGTCCGAAGTCGAGGAACGCGACGCGGCCGTCGGCCAGGCGCAAGTAGTTGCCCGGATGGGGATCGCCGAGGCACAGGCGCAGGTGCGCGAGGTTGGCGAAGAAGAAGCGCGCCACGATCGCACCGAAGCGATCGCGCTGGGCCACGACCTGGGCCAGGGCGACCAGCGCCGCATCCCCGGCGGGGTGCCCAGCAGTATCGTTCAGCCGCTTAAACTGGTCGACATCGAGCAACAGCACCGCCAGCGGGGCTCCGGTGCGCTGCTGGTTCGCGAGCTGGCGCTCAAGTTCCTGCTCAAAGGCCCGGCGGTTACCTAGCTCAGTCAGGGGGTCGACAGCAGCGAGCGCCCGCAAACTGGCGAGCTCCCCGCGGAGCTGCTGCCAGAGGCGCACCGTGCGCAGGTGGGCCTGCAGACGGGCGACCAGCTCAGCCGGGTCCATCGGGAGCGTGAGCACATCGTCGGCGCCACTCAGCAGGACGGACGCTCGGGACGCTGCATCACTACCGCGCAACACTCCGACGACAACGGCCTCGCGACCGGTCGTCCGGCGCCGCGCCCGGGCAACGGCGTTCGCTTCCACCACCAGAACGAGCGGCGCCCCCGCCGGGAGGCCAGCCAGGGTGCGGCCGCCGGGGCGGGTGAGCACAATGAGGCCGGCAGCCTCCAGGACCGTGGCCAGTTCGCGACAGGTTGCCGCATCGGCGAGGGCAAGGACGACGGTGCCCGGCGCGTTCGTCATGGTGGATCCTCACGGTTTCTTGAACGGCGGTGACGGCCCGAACCGCACGCGCAGCAGCCCGCGGACGTCATCGATCGCGGTCTGCACGATCTTGACGCGGCTATCCAGATCTTCGATCCACTCCACCGGCACTTCCGCGATCCGGTAGCCGTACTGTTCGGCGCGGAGGAGCAACTCCGTGTCGAAGAACCAGCTCTGGTCTTGCACCAGGGGAACGAGCTGGTGGGCCGCCTGGCGTGTGATCGCCTTAAAGCCACACTGGGCATCCGAGAAGTGGTTCCAGAAGAGGAGCTTGATCAACATGTTGTAGCCCCGCGAGATCACCTCGCGCTTGAGGGAGCGCGTCGTCCGCGAGGCTGGCATTAACCGCGACCCGATCGCGAGGTCATACCCCCCGCTCACGATCGCCTCGATCAGGGGCGGGAAGGCCGCCAGGTTCGTGGAAAGGTCGACATCCATATAGGAGAGGACGTCGGCATCGGAGGCGAGCCAGGCCGTCCGCAGGGCACGCCCGCGCCCTTTCTGCTCCAGGCGCAAGTAGTCGACGTCCGTGAAGCGCGCCGCCAGCTCGCGACCGACCTCGGGGGTACGGTCGAGCGAGGCATTATCGGCGATCACGATCCGCCAGCGGTGGGGAATGTGGGTTGCGAGGAAGGCGCGGAGCTGGGCGATGCTGCCAGGGAGCGCTTTCTCTTCGTTATAGACGGGGATGACGACATCCACCGTAGTCATGAGCCACCGCAGCCTACTCCGCCAGAGCCCTTCTGACCGGTTGTCCAATTATAGGCGCTGCTGCTCGCTCGCGCGGGCGCGGCGGTTCCAGCTGGCAAGCACCAGCTCAGTCACCACCTGGCAGACGCGAGCTGGCGGTTGCATCCCATCCACCACCACGACCTGGGCTCCAGCGAGGCGGCTCGCCGCGATAGCCCGCTGGTAGGCGCGGTGAACGGCCCGCAAGCGGTCGAGCTGCTCGTAGTGCTCGCTCGGTCGCTGACGGCGTTCCAGGCGTGCCAGGCACTCCTCTGGCGATACCGCGAGGTAGATGGTGAGATCGGCGGGAGGAGCGAACTGGTTGATGGTGGCCACCCAGGGAGGGTCGAGATCGATGCTCTGGTAGGCGAGCGAGGAGAGCAGGTAGCGGTCGCTCAGGACTACGGCGTGGGTCGCGAGCGCTGGCCACACCTCGCGCTGGAGGTGGTCCAGGCGGTCGGCAGCGAACAGGAGCGCTAAGACCGCCGGCTGAAAGGGGAGGGTGCCCCCAAGCACCCGGCGGACCACCTGGCCAATGGGGCCATTCGTTGGCTCGGCTGTCTCGTGGACGCTCAGACCTCGCTGACGGAGGGCGGCCGCAACGAGTGCGCCCTGGGTGGTCGTGCCCGCGCCGTCGAGCCCTTCCAGCGCCACGAACAGGCCGCGCTCAGTGGCGGAAATGGCGCATCCCCGTGAACACCATCGCCATCCCGTGTTCGTTGGCTGTCTTGATCACCTCCTCGTCGCGGATAGAGCCGCCCGGCTGGATGATGGCGGTAATGCCGCCCCGGGCTGCGCGTTCGACTCCATCGGGGAAGGGGAAGAACGCGTCCGACGCGAGCACGGCCCCGCGGGCGCGGTCGCCGGCGCGCTCCAGCGCCAGCGCCACCGAGGTCACCCGGTTCGGCTGGCCTGCCCCCATCCCGAGCATCTGCAGGTCCTTCGCCACCACGATGGCATTCGACTTGACGTGACGGCAGGCCCGCCAGGCGAAGAGCAGGTCGATCAGCTCCTCCAGCGTCGGCCGCCGCGCCGAGACGACCTTCAGGTCGAGCGGGGTGACCGACGAGTAGTCCCGCGTCTGGACGAGCAGCCCCCCGCTGACCCGTCGCAGGTCATATTCGACGGGCAGGTGCCCCACCGGGGGCTGTGAGCGCTCGTGGGCCTGCGCGACCATCTCCTGCCACTCCCCCTCGCGCGGGAGCGATGGCGGCTGCTGGTTGGCCAGCCAGTCGCCGACAGCGAGCAGGCGGAGGTTCCGCTTCTTGCGGAGGATGGCGAGGGCTTCCTCCTCGTAGGAGGGGGCGATGATCACCTCGTAGAAGTTCTCGCTGATCAACCGGGCCGTTTCGGCGTCGACCGGGCGATTGAGGCCGACGATCCCCCCGTAGGCGGAGACCATATCGCCTTCGAAGGCTCGCTGATAGGCCTCGGCGAGCACTGGTCGTGTTGCCAGGCCGCAGGGGTTGGTGTGCTTGATGATTGCTACCGTGGGGGCGAGAAAGTCGGCGACCGTGTTCAAAGCGGCGTCAGCATCGAGCAAGTTGTTGAAGGACAGTTCCGCCCCGTGGAGCTGGACGGCGTGAGCAATCTGGATGCCGGCCTTGGCGCCGTAGCGGTGAATCTCGTGGATCACCCGGGCAAACCCCTCGGCC
>JAILZB010000258.1 GCA_023512725.1 Chloroflexota bacterium
GCGCAAGGGCACCGGACTCGAGCATCCGAACGGTCTCGTAGCTGAACGTCGAGAAGGTCGTGAACGCGCCGAGAAATCCGACGCCGAGGGCTATGCGCCACTCGGCAGGGAGCACCATGCGGTTGGTCGTTAGCTCGACGAGCGCGCCGAGCGCGAACGATCCGACCACGTTGATAACGAGCGTGCCGATCGGGAACTGACCCTGCGCGGCGCGCGATATCGCGCCATCCACGGCGTAGCGGCTGAGCGCCCCGAGCGCTCCGAAAGCGGCGACGACGACATAACGCACGACCTGTCGATGATCGCAGGATCGAACCGCTGTCAGTTGAGCGCGGGATCCGACGGCATCGTGGCGAGCAAGGCGTAGGGACCACCCTTGCGGCGCAAGACGAGCCGCCAGAGGTCGCCTTCTACGAACGGGTCCTCGGGGCTCGCACTGTCGACGATCCACGCTTCTTGTTCAAGCTCGCGCTCGAGCTGACCGGGAGCCCACCCTGCGTACCCGGCGTAGACGCGGATGCGCGATACGGTCTCCGGCGGACGCTCGGGATCGAGCACGCCCAGGGTCCCCACCACGATCGAGCTCGCCTCCTCGGGGTCGCCAAACTCCCCGAGGGCGATAACCGCTGTGGGCTGCACCGGCCCGCCGATCAGCACCGGCTCCTCGCCGAAACCGAGCTCCGCCAGGGCGGGAACGGAATCGGCCACGCGCACGTCGGCGCGCCGGTTGAGGACGACCCCGAGCGCGCCTTCGTCCGTGTGCTCGAGGATCAGCACTACCGAGCGACGAAAGTAGTCCTGAAGGGCAGGCGCAGCGATCAACAGCTTGCCCCTGAGCGACTGCCCCTGCACGAGCGCTAAGTGATAACAAGGCTTGCAGGACAGGGCATGGAGCGCAGAACCGAACGCGTCAACCTCGAGACGGACCGTACGCTCGTGAGCGGGGAGCTGACGCTGCCTGCGGAGGGGTACGGCAGCCGCCTCTCCGACCACGTCAACCGCCGCGACGTCGACTTTCTCGTGCTGCGCGACGCCACCGTCACTGCGCTCGCCGACGGCTCCGCGCGCAGCTACCCGGTGGTGCTGGTCAATCTCCGCCACGTGCGACTGATCGTGCCCGCCGGGGACGATCCAGCAAGCGTCAGCGACGGCTAGGGCGGCACGCGGTATTGGCTGTCGGCATGGGTCCGTCCGCACGGGCGGCGATGATCGCCGCGTGGCTTCGCCGCAGCAACAGCGCTCTCCCCGCGCCGGCCGGCCGGAAGTGGTTTTTGCACTCTTCGAGTGCCCGCAGGGGGCGTGCGGTGCCCGCTACGAAGGCGTCTTCGAGCCGGGTCGAGCACGAACGCTGCGCTGCGAGCGCTGCGGCAGCGAGCTTGTAGCTACGACATACGCGCGCGGCGAGCGGTCGTCGCTCGATGGCATCCAGCAACTGCCGGACGCCGCTTGAACGCTGTCGCGCCGCGCTGGCGGCGCAGCGGAGAGGGTGGGATTCGAACCCACGAGGCGGCTTGTGGCCGCCCACGCGATTTCCAGTCGCGCACCTTAAGCCACTCGGTCACCTCTCCGAGCGGCCTCAAGCGTAGCCAGCTAGCTGCCGCTGTTATCGGCCGCCGGCGTCGCAAGCGCGTCACCGCCCGCGAGCGGGAGGACCACAGGCGGCTCGGTGCCGCCCCGGGGCGCGACCGTGCGGGCACGGGCACGCTCGACGAGCTCGCGCAAAAGGGGGGAGAAGGGGCGCTCCTCTTCGGTGTGCCACTGAACGCCGCAGACGAACGAACGGCCCGGCACTTCGATCGCCTCGACGATGCCATCGGGCAGGGAACGGCCGACCGCGACCACGCCCTCCCCGAGCTCATCAACTGCCTGATGGTGGTGCGAGTGCACGACCACGCGCTCGGACCCGATCGTTCTCGCCACAAGCGAGCCTGGTGTTAGCTCGACATCGTGTCGGCCGTAGGTGCCGAGACTCGGAAGGTGGTGGTCGTCCCCAACGACATCCGGCAAGTGCTGAATCAGCGTGCCCCCCAAGGCCACGTTCAGCACCTGCGCACCGCGGCAGATGCCGAGCACGGGAATGTCGGCCTCGACCGCGGCGTGGCAGAGCGCCAGCTCGAAGCGGTCGCGCTCGCCGTCGCCGCACACGGTCTGCGGATGGGGCCGCGCGCCGTAGCTCGCGGGGTCGAGGTCGAGCCCCCCGGTCAGCACAAGGCCATCGAGGTGCTCGAGCAGGTAGTGGGGCGACAGTGCCGCCTCGTCGTCGGGCGGCAGGACAAGCGCCGCCCCGCCTGCGTCGCGCACCTGATCGATGTACGTGCGCCCGACCACCGCCGCCTCGGCGTCCCACACGCTCCAGCGCGCGCGCTCGAAGGCACCGGTGATACCGATGATCGGGCGGCGGCCGGCTACGTGGCGGGTCATGCTCGCTAGATTGACACGTGGCGGTGGTTAGCGGGTCGCTGATCGTAATCGGCCATTTCGGCCACTGGTACATCTCCCTACCGGTGTACCTGGGTCCGGCGCTCGCGATCGTGCTATGGCTCTGGCTTGGCGACCGCCGCGCCCGCGCCCGCGCCGACCACGAAGAGGACGAAGGCGAAATGGACCAGAACGGTCAGGTCGGCAAGGAGGCGGAAACCCATCGCGGTCGAGAGATGGCCCCCGCGGGGTGAGGGTCGAAAGCGCCAGAGCGGTCGCTCCGCCCGTCGCCCTTACCACGCGATCCCATACTCCTCCCCCTGATGGCTCGACCCTCCCCACATCGTCCCGTGCTTCCGATCGAAGAAGATCGCGTTGATGGGACCGGAGGTGAGCCGCTGGAACTCGAGTGTGTAGCCCATTCTCCGCAACTCGTCCCGCACCCACTCAGGCACCGCTTCGTTCAGCAGCATCCGGCCCGGTCGTGAGGTGTGATCGCCGAACGAGCTGCGAAGTTGATAGCTGTTCATGTTCGGCGCCTCCACAGCCTGCTGCACCGTCATCCCAAACTCCACCACGTTCAGGAAGAACTGGAGCAGGTTCTGGTCCTGGCTGTCGCCGCCCTGCACCGCGAAGGACAGGAACGGTTTCCCGTCCTTGAGAGCGAGGGACGGGGTGAGCGTGACACGCGGGCGCTTGCCCGGTGCCACCACGTTGAAAGGACCATCCACCGGATCGATGACGAAGCTCTGCATCCGCTGCGACAGGCCGATCCCGGTGCGTCCCGCGATCACCGCGGGGATCCACCCCCCACTCGGCGTGACCGAGACCACCCAGCCGGACGAGTCGGCGGCCTGGATCGAGGTGGTGCCGCCGTGAAAGGCCCGCTCGAAGGCCTCGTCCGGCAATGCGGCCGCTGCGCTGTCACGGCGACCCGTCACAGACCACCGCTCGAGCAGGTCGCGGAACGGATTGATCCCGCCCTGAAACGGATAGGGATCGCCGGGGCGCACGTCCGGATCGTTGCGTTCCCAGTTGATCTGGGTGTACCGATGTCGAGCATACTCCTTCGACAGCAATCCGCGCACCGGCTCCTCCGGTGGCGCATAGATGTCGCCGTAGTAGAAATCGCGGTCCGCGAAGGCCAGGTTCATGGCCTGATACAACGTGTGCAGGTAGCGGGCGCTGTTGTAGCCCATGCTTCGCAGGTCCACGTTCTCCAGAATGTTGAGGGCCTGAAGCAGCGCCGGTCCCTGGGTCCACACGTCGAGCTTGTACACCTCGATCCCCTTGTAGGTAGTCATCCGGGGCTCTTCGATCCGGACCCGCCAGTTGGCGAGATCCTCGCGCGTGATGAGGCCTCCCAGCTCCCGCACCCCACGCACGAGTTCCTCGGCGATATCCCCCCGGTAGAACCGGTCGTATGCGGCGTAGATGGCCTCTTTCCGACTCCGCCCCCGCCGCAGCGCGTCCTGTTCCGCCTCGACCAGCTTCCGCCAGGTGGCGGCAAGGTCGGGCTGGCGGAAGATCTCGCCCGGGGCTGGCCCCTCCCGCTCCGCTCCCCGCGGTAGACGTAGCTCTTCCCGCCCACCAGCA
>JAILZB010000259.1 GCA_023512725.1 Chloroflexota bacterium
GTTTCCGGTCGGCCCTGGCGTCAGACAACTTGAAAAAGATGGGCTACACCAACGTATGGTCGCAGGATGGCTGCGTCCGCGGCTGGCGCGAGAAGGGCCTTCCCTTCACGCGCGGCTAGGTCCGGGGGGCAGGCAATTGGCCTGCCCCAGGTACGGTGGCATTCCGGCGACCTTCCTTGTCCGAACAAGTCTTACCGCCCTGGTTGTGGCCCCGCGCCGCCTATCTCCACGTCCCCTTCTGCGCCCACCACTGCAACTATTGTGATTTCGCCGTCGTCGCCGGCCAGGACCTGAGTCGATGGCTGCACCGCCTCGGGTTTGTGGGACGGGTGCACACGATCCCACCCGGAAAGGACGGGCCCCAGCCCCCACCTGACGCCGCTGTGGGACACCGCCGGCGTTCGGGAGAAGAACTCCGCCTCCTCTGCGTGGCCAACTGGTTTCCGGTGAAGGGCCTGCACCTGCTCATCGAGGCCCTGGCGGACCTGCCTGGCGACGTGCGGCTCGACCTGGTGGGCGACCCGGCGGTCGACCCGGCGTATGCGCAGCAGGTGCGGGAGGCCATCCGGCGTTATCATCTGGAGGACCGTGTGCGGGTTGCCGGCGTTGTGCCCCTCGAGGAGATGGGCGCCAGGTATGCGGCGGCGGACGCCTTCGTCCTCCCGTCGAGGTTCGAAGGGTATCCGACCGCACTGGCAGAGGCGCTGTGGTTCGGACTCCCCGTGGTGGCCACGGCCGTGGGGGGAATCTCCGACCTGGTCAGCGGCGGGGTGGAAGGGTTCCTGGTGCCCCCAGGCCGTCCCCGGCCGCTGGCCGGAGCGTTGCGAAGGCTTCGCGACGATCCGGCGCTGCGCAGGCGGATGGCCGCCGCAGCCGCGGCACGCGGACGGGCGCTGCCGTCGTGGTCTCGGGCGCGCGCGGCGCTGCAGAGGCTGATCCTGTCGCTGCTAGGGCAGTAAGCTCCTTCCCGCCCCAGAGCCCTGATGCTATACTGGCGCCAGACGTCGGGCCGTAGCGCAGCCTGGTAGCGCGCCTGAATGGGGTTCAGGAGGTCGGCGGTTCAAGTCCGCCCGGCCCGACCAGTCAGAAAGCCTCGTAGGACGCGGGTTCGCGTCCGCTTCTTTTCCTCGCACGGATAACGTGGGCTGTGAGCGCGCAGAACTCAGGCGGGCCGCTCCTTCTGCACCAGCACGGGCAGAACCAGCCGGAACAGGGCGAGACTGATCGTCGAGTCGATGATGTGGTGGACGACGGTGCCAGCGGCCACGAAGGCTCCGGCCTGCAGGCCGGGGCCCAGCGCCCACACCGCCACGCCCTCACCGACGGCGTGGATGGGGAGGGCGACCGCCAGGGCCATCCAGAACCTTGCCCCGCGCCGGATCATCAGCGCGCCCACCACTCCCCAGATGGCGTGGGTGAAGGCGCGGGCCCCGATGACCGGGTTCAGGGTAATGGTGAACCCGACAGTTGCGCCCAGGCCCACCATCGCCGCCACCGCCGGGCTGACCAGCATGGCCAGCATGGACGGCACGTGGGAGGCAAAGGTGGCCGAGTACTGCAGGGTGGGAATGAAGAGCTGCAGGGGGGTTCCGCGAAAGGCGAAGGGGATGAGCAGTGCCAGCGCAGTCAGCAACCCCCCGACCGCGACCTCACGTGTCTTCATAGGCCTTCCTCCTCCTCGGTCTTCGCCCTGGTCTTGGAATCCTGTTGCCGACGCTGCAGCGCGGCCATGGGGTTGGCTGGGCCGTGCCCGCCCCCCACCGGCAGCCCCTCCTCGATGGCGGCGGTGACGAAACGCTTCGCGTGCGCCACGGCCTCCAGGGGCTCCAGCCCCTTTGCCAGCCCGGCGGCTATGGCTGCGGAGAAGATGCACCCGGTGCCATGCGTGTGCCTTGTGTGGACCCGCGGCGCGGCCAAGCGGTGCACCTGTTGACCGTCGTAGAAAAGGTCGACGGCCTCCTCGCCGTCCTGGAGGTGTCCCCCTTTTACCACCACGGCGCGGGGCCCCAGGGCCAAAATGGCCCGCGCCGCCTCCTCCATCTCCGCCGCCGTGCGCACCGGTCGGCCGGCCAGGGTCTCAGCCTCGGGCAGGTTGGGGGTGACGACCAGGGCCAGAGGCAGAAGCAGCCTGCGCAGGGCCTCCACCGCATCCGGCCGCAGGAGGGGGGCACCGCTCTTGGCCACCATCACCGGGTCGACCACCAACTGCTGCAGGCGGTGCTCCCGGACCTTCTCCGCCACCACCTCTATGATAGCGGCGTTGGCCAGCATGCCGGTCTTGGCGGCGTCGACCCCGATGTCGCCGACGACGGCATCGATCTGCGCCCCCACGAACTCCGGTGCCACCTCCATCACCGCGGTCACGGCAAGGGTGTTCTGCGCGGTGAGCGCGGTGATGGCGCTGGTGCCGAAGACCCCTAGCGCGGCAAAGGTCTTCAGGTCGGCCTGAATGCCGGCTCCGCCACCGGAGTCGGATCCGGCGATGGTCATGGCTCTGGGAATCCTCATGCGCACCTCCTCACGAGGGCCGCTTTCGCGACCCGGGCACAGCGCTGCGGCGGAAGTGGTCCCACCCCAGGGATTCCAGGGGGAGGCGGTGGCCCTCCCGCTGCACGATGCACCCTTCTTCGGGAGAGACCAGCTCCCCGATCACGGTGGCGGGTGTACCCACCTCCTCCTGGATGCGCTGCGCCAGCTCCTCTGCGTGCCGCGGGTCGGCGGCTATGAGCAACTCGTAGTCCTCTCCGCCGCGAAGAGCCAGGTCGAGGGAGGTGAGGCGGAGGCGGGCAGCCAGGTCGCGCACCGCGGCATCTACCGGCACGGCCGCACCCTCCAGGCGGACCCCAAGGTGGTTGGCGTCGCACAGCCGCAACAGGTCGGTGGACAGCCCGTCGGAGAGGTCGATCATCGCCGTGGCCCAACGGGAGCGCGCGGCCACCCTCCCTTCGTGCACGCGTGGCAGAGGACGACGGTGCACCGCCAGCAGTCGTTCAATCCCGGCGCCCTGCACGCCTCGCTCCCACGCCAGCAGCGCTGCCTCCGACGCTCCCAGGACGCCGGTGACGACCAGACGGTCCCCGACACGCGCCCCTGTCCGCCTGAGGAAAAGGTCCGCCTCCACCTCTCCGAGCACCATGACGTCGGCGACGATAGGGCCAGGGATGGTGGCCAGGTTTCCTACGACGACGGTCACGCCGAAGAGGGTCCCGAGCTCCTCCAGCCCGCGGTAGAAGTCCTCGATCCAGCGCAGGGGGAGGGTCGGCGGCACGGCCAGGGAGACCAGCGCGTGCCGGGGGATGCCTCCCATAGCGGCGACGTCGCTCAGGTTGACCGCAAGCGCCTTCCATCCCACGTCCCCGGGGCCGGCCAGGTCAGAACGAAAGTGAACGCCCTCCACCTGGATGTCGGTGGTGGCCACCAAGCGCCGGTCTGGGCGCGAGAGGAGGACCGCCGCGTCGTCGCCGATTCCCACCAGCACGTCCGGGTCAGGGCGCGCCACGATCCGCCCGATCACCTCCAGCACCCCGGCCTCGCCTGCGTCCTGCACCTGCAGGTTATCCTCGGGCTGCACGCACCACCTCCACCAGAGATCTGGTTGCTGCGGTGATGTCTGCCGCAGCCACGACCGCTGAGATCACGGCCACGCCGGCCGCCCCGGCCCGGATGGCCTCCGCCGCATTGGCATGGGTGATGCCGCCGATGGCAACCACCGGCAGGCGCACCGCCTGCACGATCTGGCGCAGCCCCTCGATGCCGATGGGAGGACCCGCATCGGCCTTGGAAGATGTCTTGTAGACGCTGCCCACGCCCAGGTAGTCGGCACCTTCGAGCTCCGCCTGTACGGCTTCTTCCACCGTTCCCGCCGAGGCACCTACGAGCCGGTTCGGACCGAGGATCCGCCTCGCCGCCTCTACCGGAAGGTCGTCTGGGCCCACGTGCACGCCTTCGGCATCCACGGCAAGGGCCACGTCTGCGCGGTCGTTGATCACCAGGGGGATGC
>JAILZB010000260.1 GCA_023512725.1 Chloroflexota bacterium
GTTCTCCCAAGTTGAGAACCAGCAGCGGGGCACGCCGCTGGTTGATAAGCGGGTGCGGCTGGCGCTCAACTACGCGGTCGATAAGGAGACGATCGCCCGGACGATCTTCCGCGGCTACGCCCAGCCGACGGGCCAGCTCTCGGTGCCGGACAGCCCAAGCTGGGACCCGAACGTCCAGCCGATCCCCTACGACGTGGCGATGGCGAAGCGGCTGCTGGCCGAGGCGGGCTATCCGAACGGCTTCAGGCTGCCAGTCGGGATCGAGTACACGCCGCTGACGGGGAACCCCCAGATGGTAACGGCCATCCAGGGCTATCTCCGCGACGTCGGGGTGGAAGCACCGGTCACCGAGTACGAGCTCGGGCAGTTCCTGGATAAGTTCTACGGGCGCAACGGTCAGACCAAAGGGGATATCTTCATCACCGGCACCGGGGATGGCAACGGCTTTGCTACCACCATCTACGGCTACTACACCTGCAATAAGCCGCTCGTCTGGTGGTGCAACCCGGACTTCGACCGTTACATGGAGCAGGCGGTCGGCGAACCGGATATCGAGAAGCGCGGGGTGCTGCTGCGTCGCGCCATCGCCACCCTGCGCGAGGATGTCGGGCTGCTCTTCCTCTTTCTAACGCCCACCTTCATCGTGCTGCAGCCGAATATCAAAGGCTTCCTCTGGAGCGCGCCGGACTGGGGCTCGACCGGCTTTTACAACTTCGACCGCGCCTATCGGGTCGAGTAGCGGCCGTCGGGCAAGGAGGACGAGCCCCTGAGCGACCATCAGGTTAGTCGCAAGGAAGAAGAGCGCTTCCTCGAGGGGGAGCGCGCCGAGGCGCAGGCCGAGGGTCCGCTGCGGACTGAGGGTCCACACCCCGCGCTGGATGGCGAGGGCATCGGCCGCGGCGAGATAGAGCGTCGCAAGGGTCACCGCGAGCGCCAGGGGACGGCGGCAGGCCCAGAGCTGGCGCCCACCCACCCACCACTGGAGGCCGATCACCGGACCCGCCCAGGCGAGGAGAAAGACGAGGTAGGTCCAGCGGCCGAGCCATCGCCCAAGGCGCCTCATCGGCGGGTCACCCAGGCTGTCAGCAGGCCAGTGGCGAGGGTCTGGAGCACGAAGAAGGCGTACTCTTCAAGCGGAACGACCCCTAGCGTCCGGCCGGTGACTTTACGCGGGTCCCAGGTCCAGACGCCATTCAGTACGATCAGGTTATCCCAGGGGGCCGTATAGGCAACTGAGACCCCGACCAGGGCGGCCAGTGCCCGCAGCGTCTTCCCGTCGAGGGAACGCCGGGTGAGCACGCCGAGCAGAACGATCGGCGGCAGCAGAAAGAGCCCGAGAAAGCGTGCGTAGGTCATTGACACATCCGCGCACAATTTGCCTCATTGTACGAAGATTTGCTGCGAGGGTTGGCGTTCATCTGCCAGTCGCCTCTGAGGGAACGGGATGACCAAAGTGCTGATCATCGGCGCGGGTATCGGTGGGCTCGCGCTGGCAATTCGCTTGCAGGGGGCGGGCTATCGGGTCACCCTGGTGGAGCAGAACGAGCATGTTGGTGGCCGCGCCAATGTGATCCGCGACCAGGGGTTCGTCTTCGATACCGGCCCGACCCTGCTCCTGATGGTCGATGTGCTGCACGAGCTGTTCGCCTGCGCTGGCCGTGGGCTGACGGACTATCTCGACCTGGTGCGCCTGCAGCCGAACTACCGCGTGCACTTCGCTGACGGCACCTTCCTCGACCTGACGAGCGACCTTCCCGCTCAGATCGCCCAGCTCAGCCGCTTCACCGACCGGCCGGCCGAGCGGCTGTTGGGCTATCTCGCTGATGCTGCCTATAAGTACCGGGTCGCGCGCGAGCGGTTCGTGGAGCGTTCCTTCCGCTCCCTCGCTGAGTTCGCCACGCCGGCGAACCTGGTCGAAGTGGTTAAGACCGGCACGCTGGGCAACCTCTACCAGCACGTTAGCCGCTACTTCGACGATGAGCGGCTGAAGATCGCCTTCACCTTCCAGACGATGTACCTGGGCATCTCGCCCCACGATGCGCCCGCCATTTACGCGCTGTTGCCCTACACCGAACTGGCAGAAGGGATCTGGTACCCCCGCGGGGGGATCTATCAGCTGGTCGAGGCGCTGGTGCGGGTGGCGCGTGAGCTGGGGGTGCGCATCGCCACCGGCACCCGGGTCCGCCGTGTGCTGGTGGAAGGGCGGCGCGCCGTCGGCGTCGAGACGGTCCAGGGCGTGCCGCTCCAGGCTGACCTCATCGTCTCGAACGTTGACCTGCCGACGACCTACCGCGAGCTGCTCCCCCCGGCCGCCCGCGGGCGCTTCTCCGACCGTGCCCTCGACCATCTGCGCTACACCTCCTCGGCCGTGCTGCTTTACCTCGGCGTCGACCGGCGCTACGACCAGTTGCTCCACCATAACGTCTTCCTCGCTGCCGACCCCCGGCGCAACTTCGAGGAGATCTTCCGCCAGGGGGAGCCGCCGCCGGGCGGAGCTTCAAGCGCCCCGTCGGGCCAGGGTCCGAATGCCCAGCAGGCCCAGGAGCTGGCCGAGCTGCAAAAGCAGATTCTCAATGCCACCTGGAAGGTGATCCGCCGCGAGACGGGCAGCCGCCCGAGCGATGCGTTCGCCCCCGACGTGGAGCAGATCCGCTTGTCGCAGGCCGCCGCCCTGGAACAGGCCTGGGCGCTGTTGACCCGCCTGCAAGACCCGCAGTCGCAAGCGCACGCCGCGGCAGTGGTGGAGGCGATGGAGCGAGCCGTCGAGGCGTTGGGCGAGAGTGTCGGCCAGCGCCGTCCCATGCTGCTGAAAGAAGCCCAGAAGGCCGAGCAGGCCGCCTACCAGGCGCTGTTGCGTCTGCGGGCGCGGGAGCATCAGGTGGTGCGGCAGAACCCGCGGCAGATGGCCGGCGGCCGCAGCAGCGCCCGCTCGGCCCAGCAGCGGCAGCAGATGCAGCAGCTCGAGCTGGCGCAGGACGAGAACCGCTACGAGACGCAGCGGCAGGCGCAGGACCTGCGCGAGTCTCCCCAAGAGCGCGAAAACCGGCAGATTCTCAGTCGCCTCAAGGAGCTGGCCCAGCGGCAGCAGGACCTCAACCAGCGGCTGAAAGAGCTGCAAGCGGCCCTGCAAGAGGCCGCCACGCCCCACAAGCGCGAGGAGCTGGCCCGCCAACTTCAGCGGCTGCAAGAGGAGCAGCGGCAGATCCTGCAAGACACGGAAGAACTGCAAGCCCGGATGGAGTCGCCCGAGAACCTCCAGCGGATGGCCGCCGAGCGGCAGCAGCTCGACCAGACGCGCGAGCAGGTGCAGCGGGCCGCGGAAGCCCTGGAACAAACGCGGATCACGCAGGCGGCCGCCTCGGGCACGCGGGCCGAGCAGAGCTTCCAGGAGCTGCGCGACGAATTCCGCCGCCGCACCTCCAGCCGGTTCCGCGACCAGATGCAAGAGCTGCGGCAGGCGGCCCAGACGCTCGAAGCGCAGCAAGAGGAGCTGGCCCAGCGTCTTGCGCAGGCGGCCGAGCCGGACGCGTCGCCGCGCGGCAAATCGCTCCGCGAAAGTGACGAGCGCCAGCGTCTGACGCAGGATCTGCAGCAGCAGCGCCAGCGGCTGGCCACGCTTCAGGAGCAGATGCGCCGCACGGTCGAAGAGGCCGAGACCACCGAGCCGCTGTTGGCCGAGCGGCTGTACGAAGCGCTGCGCAGCGCGGAAGATCAGGGGGTGGAGCGGGCCCTGGAATCGGTCCAGCGCTCCCTGCAAAACGGGCTTTTGCGCGACGCCGTCCAGCAGGAGCAGCCGGCCGGCCGTGGCATTCGCCAGTTGCGGGAAGGGATCGACCGGGCCGCGGAAGCTGTGCTGGGGGACGAGACGGAAGCCCTCCGCCGGGCCCGTCAGGAGCTGTACGAGCTGGCCGAGCAGCTCCAGCGAGAAATCGAGCGGCACGCCCCGCAGCTTGCGCCAGGCGCGGCGGCAGACGCCTCGCGACCGCGCGGACCCTCCC
>JAILZB010000261.1 GCA_023512725.1 Chloroflexota bacterium
CGCCCAACCCGTCGAAGGGACGCCGGCACGCAAGACGTCTACGTCGCGTACTTCTTGGCCCAGTCGCTGACCAGAGGAATGGTAAAGTCCCTTCCGTTGTACGTCTGGTAGGCGTAGTAGAGGGAGAGGATCAACCAGGCCAGCCAGATGATCGGCCCGAGCAGCAGCGCGCCCAGCCATCCGAGGAAGGGGATGTTGGCGATGATGGCCAGCCCGATGTAGATGACCGCCCACGCGATGCCCCAGAAGAGGGCCGTCCAGCCGTGGCGGCGCATGAAGGCGTCCTTCTTCATCTCGGTGAGAATGATGACGAGGGCGATGATCCATATGGGATAGCCCAGAGCCGCCAGCAGGCGGTTGGACTGCTCCGGCGTCGTTGTTTGATCGCTCATCGGGCACCCCCAAACTCCGATTTGGCTCCCGATGCGCTTCGGCGATCCGGCGGGAGAATCCTGGTCTGCCGGCAACGCCTCGGCTATGCTTCCTTCTGGCGTGGACGTCCGGCCGACCCCTACCTTGCGCTGGCTGCTGCTGCTCTCCCTGGCGGAGATCGCCACGATGGTCACCTTCTCCAACTACACGGCCGCCCAGCCGCTGCTGGCACAGCAGTGGCGCCTCTCCAGCGCCGAGGCCGGCGCGATCTTCGGAGCCCAGCAGGCGGGCTACGCCCTGGCCGTGCTCTGGCTGGCCAGCCTGACCGACCTGGTGGGCGTGCGTCGCATCTACCTCCTTTCCGCTGCGTGGAACGGCGTCGCCGCAGCCCTCTTCGCCGTGGGGGCGAGGGGATTTCTCTCCGCCCTGCTACTGCGGGCCCTGCTGGGCGTGGGGCTGGCCGGCACTTACATGCCCGGCGTGCGCTTGGTGGCCGAGACCTTCCCACAGCGGAATCGAGGGGCGGCGCTGGGGGTGTTCATCGCCTGCTTCAGCGTCGGGGCTGCCCTCTCCCTGTTCCTGGCTGGCCGGCTGCTACCGCTGGGCGTGCGGACGATGTTCCTGCTCACGGCAGCAGGTCCTCTTCTGGGCGTGCTCGTGGCCTGGCCGGTGGTTCGCGACGGGCCACGCCCCAAGGCGGGTGCGCGACGGCAAGGCCTCCCCTTCCGGGACGTTCTGCGCAACCCACCGGCGCTGCGTTTCATCGCCGGCTACACAGCGCATAACTGGGAGCTGTTCGGGATGCGCGCCTGGCTACCTGTCTTCCTCACCGCCGCCTGGAGCGCGCAGGGGGCCTCACTACCCGAAGCCACGCGCATGGGCACGGCGGTAGGCAGCGCCGTGCTCCTTGTGGGCGCCGCGTCCAACGCCGCCGGCGGGCGGCTGAGCGACCGCGCCGGCCGCAGGCGCACCATCGTCACCTTCCTGTCAGCTTCAGCCCTGTGCTCCGCTGTGATCGGGTGGCTCCTGCCGGTCGGCCTGGGAGCGGTCTTCGCCGTGGCACTGCTGTACGGCATCTTCACCACCGCGGAGTCCTCCACACTTTCCACGGCCGTGGCTGAGAGCGCCTTCCCGCACGCCCTGGGCACCACCATGGCAGTGCAGTCCACGGTCGGCTTCGTCGCCACCATCGTCTCGCCGGTGCTATTCGGAGCACTGCTGGACGCCTACGGCTGGGGCTGGGCCTTCGTCTCTCTGGCCGTGGCCGCCGCAGCGGGGGTCCTCACCCTGCTGACCGGAGGCGCGCCCGCTTCAGGTGTCCATCTGGATTGAGGCGGGCCCGCTGGGGCAGCAGCTCGGCCCTGGCCGAGCTGGGTCGTCCTCGCCTCATGCATTGTGGGCGCGGCACCGCAGCTCGCCTGCCGTCCCCCTGCCTGCGGACCCCGTCGGGTTCTCCATTGGCACGGCTTCGGTCTGCGCTCTCCCGCGGCCGCGGCGCCGCACCGGCCTTGCGCTGCGCAAGCTGGCGCAGGAGCGCCGTCAGGGCCCGGTCGATCACCTCCCCCAGGTCGCCGTCGGGGATCTGGTGGCGCAGCAGGTCCTGCGCCTGCCGCAGCTTCGCCACCGTCGCCGCGCTCGCAGTGAACTGGATCTTGTATCTCCCGGGTGCCAGGGGCTGGAGGACCGGCCGGCGGGAAGGGCGTGTCGTGCCGGCGCTGGCTTCAGGCGGCTCCGCCGGTCCTGCTGCCTTTGGCGCTGTCCCCGGCTCGATTGGCGCTCTCCCTGGCTCCAGGCGCGCCTGATTCGCTTCGGGGGCGCCCGTCAGGGCCGCCCCAGATTGCGGCCCAGATGTACCCGCCGCAGCCGTCATCGGGGGCCGCTGAGGGAGACGCCGGATCATGACCGGCACCGGTGGCTGGGGGTGCAGCGAGGCCACCAGCACCTCCACCTCCCTCTTCGACCGGCCGCTCGCTGCCTGCAGCAGCTCCCGATGGTTTGCAGAGGTCAGGTGCGGGGCGAGGAGGGTCACCGTGGTCAGGGTCAAAGCGCCACTGGCCAGCAGCTCCAGGATCACCGGGAAGCGGCGCACGGCGCGCGCCGCCTGGATGCGGTGGTAGGCGGCGTGCTCCGAGAGATGCAGCGCCCCGGTGCAGTAGGAGAACAGCGAAGCGTAGCCGGCGGCCAGGTGGAGCCCCCGCGCATCCAGCTCGGCCAGGTGGGCGACCAGGGCCACGGTGGCCTCCCGTTCGCGGGCGGCCAGGACCGTAACCCGGGTCAGCAGGTCGTCGTCGGAGAGCCGCGCGGCGGCAGCGAGCAGGGTCGTGGCGTCCGCGGCGGTCCTCGGTGTGGCGTCCCTCGTAACCGGCGGTGTGGGACCCGTGGTGGCCTGCGGTCTAGTGCTCATGGCATGGAGAGGATAGCACGAGGTTGCAGAGGCCCTCAGGAAGGCCGCCAGGAGGGCTCCGGTCGCTTTGACCTTTCCCGAAGGCTCGCCAGCCCCAGGAGCGGCGCCTGGGCCGCCTGCGCGCCGTTTGGGGCCATCCTGGCGATGCGGCCTGCAGATGCGCAGAAAAACTTGGTCAAGTCGCCAGATCGAGGGACTGAAAAATATGACGCGACGCCGCGACGAGCTCGGCCCGGGCCGAGCTGGCGTCAACGCCGCTCCCTGGACCTGTCCGACTCATGCAGTTGCCGCAGCCGGGCGATGTAGAGGCTGGCCGCCTGCTCCATGTCCGTGCCGACCTCCGGCTCGCCCCGCGCCGGACGCCACTGGTCGGCGGCCTCGTACTCGCGGTCCTCCTCGCCCAGGGACGGAGGCGGCTGCCGCAGCCACGCCAGCACCACGGCCACGGCCCTCCCGCCGACCTCCCTGATGACAGGAAGCCGGCGCAGTGCCACTTCTGCGAGGAAGAGCCCCAGGGCCGCCCCCGTGAGCGGAGGCCAGGCCGGCACGCGTCGCTTCCCATCACCTGCCGGCGGTGCCAGGATCTCTGCCGGAGAAGCGATCACGCGAGCCCCCGCCGCCTCCACCAGATGCGAGAGGACGCCCCCGTCCCCCGAGGCGAACTCGGGCGATGAGGAGACAGCCACGGCGGTCCGCCACACGCCAACCAGACGTCCCTGCCGCCATGCCTCTGCTGTCAACAGGTAGACCCCGGGCTCATCCAGCGTCAGGCGGCCCTCGTAACGCCCCGGCGCGGTCTGCTCCAGCGCGACAAGTAACCCGCGGCCGACGACCTGCGCCCGCACCTCCAGGTCGGTAAGGAGGGCGCCGGAGCGGTCCCGCGCGTCCAGCGCCACGTGCACCACGTCCCCCTCCGCCTGCGCCTGCGCTTCGAGCTCCCCGGAGGGCGGGGAGACCGTCCAGCGCACAAGGCGCGACCAGAAGAGGGCGGCGTCGGGCCAGGATAGCCAGCGGGCGGCCCAGCGCGGGCGCGCGTCCGAGGTGAAGGCCGTAGCGCGGCCCAGACCGAACTGCCAGGAGGCCAGGAGCGGATCCTGCTGGGGGGTCAGGGCGTGCAGCG
>JAILZB010000262.1 GCA_023512725.1 Chloroflexota bacterium
CTCCAGTGCCGTCAACGCCACCAGCGCCAGGAGCACCCGCCACCCCAGGCGGAACCTGACGGCCAGGGCACGCTCGTCCATCATCGCTCACCCTCCCCCGAGGGTCCGCCCTGTGCGGCGCCGGTGACCGCCACCACAGCGTGCACCGCCCCAGGCACCCCGTAGTCGTAAGGATGGCCGGCGACCTGCGGCGGGGCGGGGAAGTTGCCCTCCGGCGGCGGCGAGGGCACCTGCCACTCCAGGGTGCGGGCGTGCCAGGGGTTGCTGGCGGCCCGCGGCCCGCGGGCCCACGACCGGACCATGTTGATAACGAAGACCAGGAAGCTGGCCCCCAGCAGGAGGGCCGAGGCTGAGACGTGCAGGTTCACCCGGCCCAGCTCCGGAGGGTAGTCGGCGATCCGCCGGTTCATCCCGAAAATCCCCAGCCAGAACATGGGGATGAAGGTCGTGTTGTAGGTGACGAACATCCACCAGAAGTGCAGCCGGCCCAGGGTCTCGTTGTACATGCGCCCGGTGATCTTGGGGAACCAGTAGTAGATGCCGGCGAACAAGGCGAAGATCATGCCACCCATGATGGTGTAGTGGAAGTGGCCGACCACGAAGTAGGTGTCCTGCAGGTGCAGGTCGGTGGGGACGTCGGCGTTAAAGATGCCGGTGATCCCGCCGATGAGGAAGTTGAAGAGGAACCCCAGGGCAAAGAGCATGGGCGTGCGCAGCCACAGCTTGCCCATCCACAGCGTCCCCAGCGCCGCCAGGAAGATAAGCCCCGTGGGGATGGAGATGAGCTCGGTGGTGGCCATGAACGGGCCGTGCAGGTACTCGGCCATGCCGCTGGTGTAGAGGTGGTGCGCCCAGACTATGAAGCTCAACGCCACGATGCCCAGGAAGCCGGCTACCACCCAGCGGTAGGCGTACAGCGGCTTGCGCGAGAAGTGGGTCAGCACCTCCAGCGCCACGCCGAAGCCGGGGAGGATCATGATGTACACCGCCGGATGGGAGTAGAACCAGAAGACGTGCTGGTAAAGCAGTGGCGCGCCGCCCCGGGCTGCGGCGAAGAAGGCCATGCCCGCCGTGCGGTCCAGCAGAATCATTAGAAGCGCCGCGGCCAGGAACTGGGTGGCTGTCAGGCTGATGGCGGAGGCGGCGACCACCGACCAGACGAAGATGGGTAGCCGGCCCCAGGTCATCCCCGGCGCCCGCAGGCGGGCCACCGTCACCAGAAAGTTCAGGCCGCCCAGGATCGAGGAGAACCCGAAGGTGATCACAGCCAGGTTGAAGAGGACCTGGCCGGTGGCGTTCACCTCGCTCAGCGGCGGGTAGGCCGTCCAGCCGGTGTCGAACTCGCCGGCGAAGAACGTGGCCACCAGCAACAGGGCCACGGGAGGGACCAGCCAGTAGCTCAGGGCGTTGATGCGGGGGAAGGCCATGTCCTCGGCGCCGATCAACAGGGGCACGGCGAAGTTGCCAAGGCCGCCGATGATGGTGGCCACGGCCACGGCGATCATGATGATCCCGTGCATGCTCATCAGATGCGTGAACCGCGCCGCCGTCATGATGGTCTGACCGGGGTAGGCCAGCTCGATGCGCATGAGAATGGCGAAGAAGCCGGCCAGGAGGAAGAGGACGACGAAGGTCACCAGGTACTGCACGCCGATGACCTTGTGGTCGGTGGTGAAGTGGAAGTAGCGCCGCCAGCCGTGGACCTCCGCCTTGCGCGGCGGCAGACCGAACCAGCCCCGCGCCCAGTAGTCCCATACCCCCACGCCCAGCAGCCAGCCCGCCAGGCCAACGAGGTAGCCGATCACGATGGCCGCTTCCACCGGCCAGGCCGGCCGGCCCAGGAGGGTGGCCACCCCCACGGTAGCTCCCCCGCCTAGCAGGAAGCCCGCCGCTCCAAAGCCCAGCCCCTTGAACACCGGCATCAACGCCGCGACACTATCGCGTTTCATGGCGCCTTGACCCGAGCCACCCACGCCTCGAACTCCGCCGGATCCACGACCCTCACCGGGCTGCGCATCAGGTTGTGTCCCAGGCCGCACAGCTCCGCACACTGCAGGCGGAAGTGAAAGTTGTCCTCGAACGACCCCGTGGCCGTGGGGGTGATGAAGACGCGGGTGGTCATGCCGGGCACAGCGTCGATCTTCATGCGGAATGCGGGGATCCAGAAGGAGTGCAGCACGTCGGTAGCCGTGACGTCGAAGCGAACGCGCCGGCCCACGGGCAGGACCAGCTCCCGGCTGGTGACGCCGTACTGCGGGTAGGAAATCTTCCAGAGCCAGCGCGCCCCCTCCACCCGCACCACCTCCGGCGTTCGCGCCAGCTGGGCTTCCACCTCCCGAAGCTGCGCCTCCAACTCGGCCAGTTGCGCGCTCGTTCCTTCCCGTGCCTGGCGGACGGCATTAAGGCGATTGAGCGTTCCGCTCAACTGCTCAGAGAGCGAAGAGATCTGCCGAGAGGCTTTATACTTCTCCACCGCTGTCTTGCACGCTTCTAGCTCCTTGCGTGCCTGGGCTTCCCGTTCGTTCAAGAGCTTGGTGCTCTCCGATACCGCCGTGGTCGAGAGATCGCCGTAGAACTGCACGAAAGTGGAGGCGAGGCCATTGGCGAGGTCCGCGGCCATCTCCGGCGTCGGCGCCGTGGCCTGGATCCGGATGACCTCCGAGGTGACCTGTTTCACTTGGATCAACCGCTCCAGATCGGCGGGAGTGGCCTGAATGCCGAGCCGTTCGATTAATAGACCTAGCACGCGCGGGCTCATCATGAGCGCGATCAGGCTCTCCATGCGCGACTTTCGCATCTGAAGCGAGATGTTGCGCATGTCCTGCGCGCCCAGCGAGTTGGAGAGGGAGGCAACGCCATCCAGCGTCTGGAGTGCCTGCTCCTGCGGCATCAACGTCGCCGTCGCCTGGTAGGCGGCGCCTCTGAAGCGCACGCCGAACCATGTGGCGGTCGTGGCGACGCTAACCACCGCCAGAATCAGCCATTTGTGACGCAGTACCAGTTGAATCAGCCGAACGAAATCCATAGTTGCTTTGCTCGCTACGCTCGCGGTGCGCGGTGCTGGGCGCTCCGCGCCCGTCCTCGGTGCTCGGTGCTCGGTGCTCGGCCGCACGGCGCACCGCGCGAAGCGCTCCGCACTGCCTGGGTCAGATCGGCTAGCATCCGCCGGGTGCGGGCGGACTCCGTCTCCCCGCCGACGATCAGCCGTACAAACTCGGCACGAGGGCGAGCCCCATGTAGCAGCCGGGCCTGGAAGAGCGCCAGCCGCGCGCGCAGCGTGCTGGCGTAGACTGAATCGCCGACCTGATACCAGTACCACATCCGCGCGTGTAGGCCTTGCCGCGCCATTGCGACATCCCCGACGGTGATTCGATCGCCTCCCGCATCCACGCTCTGCGTGCCGTCCGTGATAAACTCCCAGCCGTCGCCAACGAGACAGTCGTGCGGGTCGTGGAGCGCCGTGGCGTCTGCTCCGGAGAGGATCAAAACGTCTGCTTCCCCAAGCGGCGAGCGGTATCGATAGGAGAGAATGCTGGCCGACGGAAGCGCCCTCCGCACGTCCGGTGGCACCGGCACTTCCTCGCCTTCCCAGAGGCCGAATCGGAGTGGGAGCCTGGCCGGAGGTTGAACGTGGGCGCGTCCATCGGCTTGGATCGTCGGCACGCGCGCCGCCACCAGTGCGGTGACACCGATGAGCGCCGTCAAGATCCGGAGCCGGATGTGGCCAGCGAACATTTCAAAACCCTCGCCATCAAGAAGAGACCGCCGAGCGCCAGGGCCGTGACCGGCAGGCCGCCGTTGTCGTGCACCCAGTTGGCGGCGGTGTCGTCAATCAGCTCGCCGGAGATGCCCACAAGCGCGATCCGTAGGCC
>JAILZB010000263.1 GCA_023512725.1 Chloroflexota bacterium
GAGCAGGAGGGGGTGAAGGTTGCGTTCAGCCAACAGAACGCCGAGCACACCGACTTCGCCGACGCCAGCTTCGACCTCGTGACCTCGACCATGCTGCTGCACGAGGTCCCTCCGCCCGCGGTGCGCGCCATCTTTCGCGAGGCCTACCGCCTGCTTCGTCCGGGGGGATGGTTCATCTCCCTGGACTTCTACGATCCACCAGGAGGAGTCTTCGGGCAGTTCATCCACTACGGTCACTCCGTGCGGAACAACGAGCCGTTCATGCGCCCACTCTGCGAAATGGACCTGCGTCAGGAGCTGCGCGAGGCAGGCTTCGCGACCGTCCGAATCGAGGCATTCGAAGAGAAGCCAGGGGCGCTGGGGAGCGACCCCGCGGAGATGCCACCCGAATGGCGCTTCCCCTGGGCCCTGATCGGCGGCCAGAAGACCGGGAAGGAGTAACCGTGGCGGACTGGCAACGCTTCTTTTCCGACCCTGCGATCGATACCTTGCTGGAAATCGTAATCGGGCTGGGCAGTGAGGTTTTCATCCTCAAAAGCCAGCTCGCGCTGGTCCAGCGCCTGCTCGAGACCAAAGGGGTGCTCACCCGCGAGGAGTGGGAGCAGCACCAGGCCGACGCGGAGATGAAGGCCTGGTTCGCCCAGGAGCGCGATCGGTTTGCAGCCCGGCTGCTCGAGCCGCTCACCGCGGGGGAACGCTCGTATGTCAGCCCAGCAGTCGTTCATCCCTGGAACCCCACCTACCCGGCCAGCACGGCACGGGCCAGCACCACCCCATCTGCCTGAACTCCACCCCTCGCCATCCGGCGACGGGCGTGGAGGCACCCGCCACTGTCAGGGGCGGCCTTGTCGGGGGTGAACGACGAGGAAACGCAGGGTCCGGCCAGGCAGGGGAGCAACGGTAGCCAGCAAACGCCCCCTGAGCAGCTCACGCCACCAGGCGGGAGAGGAACTGCTCGAGCTCGGCGGCGAGCAACCGCCAGTCCAGCCGCTCCTGGGCGAGGGCACGTCCCCCGGCAACGACCGCCGCCGCGAGCGTTGGGTCCTGCAGCACCTGCTCGACCCCCATCGCGAGCGCCAGCGGGTCGTCCTCCACGAGCACGGCCGCGCCGTAGGCCCGCAGGAGACGGCCCGCCTCTCCCGTCGGGTTAGTCACGAGCGGTCGCTCTGCAGCGAGGAAGTCACCAAACCGGTTCGGGAAGCGGAAATAGTTGAAGGGGGTGGGAGGGTAGGGCGCGAGCCCAACGTCGGCCGCTGCGAGCCACCAGCGGTACTCCGCGTAGGAGACTGGCTCCCGCAGCAGAACGCGCGCCAGGCCCCGGCCCCGGGGTAAGCGGCGGCGGAGCCCCCGTGGCAGCGGACTGAGCAACGCAATCAGCGCGTGTGGCAGCCGTTGGGCCAGCTGCTCTACCACGGCTACCACTCGGGGGAGGTCCCAGGTGGTGTAGCCTGCGTACAGCACCAGCGGGCGGTCGCGCGGTAGGCGCAGTCTGGCCCGGGCGACCTCGCGCGGCACGGGCGCAAGTAGCTCCCGGTCGACCCCCGCAGGCAGCACGAGCACCCGCTCCCAGGGGACCCCAAGCGCCACCGCCCGCTCAGCGAGGGCCGGCGTGATGGCCATGACGGCGCTGGCCTGCTGCACGCCCCAGCGTTCCATTCGCTCATCCAGCCAGGCAAGTAGCCGTCCAACCAGGCCACGCCGCTGGCGCCCAAGCCCGTCTTTCCCCATGAGGTCGGTCCAGTCGTAGACGACGGGCGCCTGGGTCTGCCAAAAGCTCGGGACGGTCGCTACTGGCCGGTGGCTACCGAGCACGACTACTTCAGCAGGCAGGCGCCAGAGCAGCCGCGCCACCAGATCTGCCGGGTCCACCCCAGCCGTGCGCAGCCGGGCCGGGAGCACGCCGCTCATGGTGAGCACCGACACCCCGTGGTCCTCCTGCCAGAGAGGCTGAAGGCCTGCCTGCGCCCGGGGGACGACTAGGGTGACCTCATGCCCGCGTTGCCGCAACCCCCGCGCGAGGGCGTGGCAACGGCGGTAGCTCCCCGTCTGGTAGGCCAGCCGCGAGAGCTGGAAGACGACCCTCACGGCCGGGTACCCCACCCGTGGAGAAAGGACCAGAGCGCAGCCGCCTCGCCCGCATGGGCAGCGAGGGTGGCTGCCTGGGCCAGGGGTGCGGTGAGCAGCACCTCGGCTGGGTTTCCTGCCCGGGCGGCATGCTCGAAGTCGCGCGCGAGCGCCCGCAGGTATCGAGCCGGGAACAGCGCCAGCCAGAGCCAGGCCCGTCCGCGGCTCCAACGCTCGGCAACCAGCCGATAGGCCATCAGTTCAGCACCGCGGGTCAAACGCTCTGCCAACAGTTGTTCCGCGGTCGTCAGGTGGTGGTGGTAAACCACTGCCGCCGGGACGAAGCGGGTCGGATAGCCCAGCCGGGCCAGCCGCCGCGTAACCAGTACATCTCCCACCCAGCTCTGGGGCGGAAAGCCCCCCACCTGCTCGAGCAGCCGGCGTGGAAGGAGCAGGTTCACGGTAGGGGCATCGGTCAGGTCGCGCTCGGGTCCGGCGGGCAGCCAGTTCCCGAACTTCCGTAGATGGCAGGCTCGGTCGTGCAAGCGTTGCCCAACGCACGCCACTCCGCCTGCCACCGGCCGACCGGTGCGGTCGTACGCCCGGAGCAATCGCTCCAACCAGCGGGGGATGGGGTAGGCATCCGGGTCGGTGGTCGCGATGAGCTCAGCCGTCGTTGCCGCGACCCCGCGGTTACGGGCTGCCAGCGGCAGCAGCTGGGTGGTGCTCCGGAGCAGCCGGACGCTGGGAAAGAGCTCACCCACCGCCCGCGCGGTTGCTTCATCGGGGCTGCTGTCCACTACCACCACCTCAGCAGGGCGGACGGTCTGGTCGCCAAGTGCCCGCAGGGTGCCGAGGATCGTGGGCAGCGAGCAGTAGGACGGGATGACCACCGCGGTCCTCTGGGCGAGCCGCTCAATCTCCACGGGGGGCATTCAGCTCGTAGTCAAACAGCTGCCGGCCGCTCGAGCTGGGACCCCTGAGGTAGCCGAGCGCCTGCCCACTCACCGCCACGTACTCAATCACGAGAACAAGCGCCCAGAAGCGGAGCACGAGCCAGCGTTCCTCTCCCCGGGCCGCAAGCAGCGCCCGCACCACCCGCACCCAGGGCGAGAGCGGGAGACGGAGGAGCTTGAGCAGGCGCTTTCCCCACCCCCAGCCCAGCGCCCGCGGCGCGAGCCCCCCGCAGACCCGGTTCCAGAGGAACAGCCCTCGACAGAGCGTGCCCAGCGCCGTCTCATTCTGGTGGGCCCAGCGCAGGCGCGGGTCGAGCCGTAGCCGCCAGCCCTGACGGTGAAGAACCTCGTTCAGGAGCGATTCTGCTTCCGCCAGGTCCGCCAGCGCCGGGCCAAGCGCGAGCAGGGCACTTCGTCGGTAGGTCGAGTTATGCCCGGGCAGGAGCGCACGCTCCGCTGGCTGCGTGAGGCCAAGCAAGCCGCGGTACAGCAGCAGGTGGACAAGGCGGCTGAATGACCAGTGCGGGTTGGCGTTGGCAGGGGGTCCGCCCAGCCCAGCGAGCCGCTCGTCGGTGAAGGCCTCCTGGATGGTCGCGAGCCAGCCGTCACCGGCCAAGGCATGCTCTTCAATCGTGGCCAGGATGGGGGCACGAGCGATCGTCGCCCAGTAGGCGATCAGTGGCCCACGCGACCACCCGCGTCGCAGAGGAAGCGTGACCACCGCCGGATGGTCGCTGCCTGGGAGGGGAGGAAAGCGGTCGGCGCCGAAGTCGACCAGCAGGAGCTCGCAGGCCGCGAGGCCAGGCTGGGCGAGGAGGCTCGCGAGGGCACGGGCGCCACGTTCCCGC
>JAILZB010000264.1 GCA_023512725.1 Chloroflexota bacterium
GCGCTTGGCATCCCGCAGATCGCGGTGGTGATGGGCTCGTGCACTGCGGGCGGCGCGTACGTGCCGGCGATGAGCGACGAATCGATCATCGTGAAGAACCAGGGCACGATCTTTCTCGGCGGCCCGCCGCTGGTGCGCGCGGCCACCGGCGAAGTGGTGAGCGCCGATCCTACCCCCACAGCAGCCTCGTAGAAGAGGCAACAGCCTATTTCCCCGCCAGCCCGCTGAACTGGTCGTACTAGCGAGCGTTATCTGCTACGCTCTCGATACTCAAAACGTTAGGAAACAACCAGCCTCGGTAACGACCGAACGGGAATGGGAGGTGGACGATCGCGCTCTATCTTCTCGAGGACCGCCGAGTCCGGCCGGCGGAGGTAGAACGCTTTGTGCAGCTTAGGCGCCAGGCGTGGACGGCGCTCGGCGCGCTTCGCACCCGTGTGAGCCTGCACCGGTTCGCGACCGATGATGCGATCCCTGGCCGGATGATCTCGCTGCTACGCTACGCTAACCGGGGCGATTTCGATCTGCTCTATGGGGTGACTCCCCCCGAGATCGTACAAGCCATGAATGCTCTCGTCATTCCTGGTACCCTCCGCCGCAGCTGGTTCCTCCCGCTGCGCGATTACGACAATTTCGCGCTAGCCCCACAACGGCTCGAAATCCTCGAGGTGAGCGCTCCGGCGGGTGCCGTCTCACCTTTCCAGCAATGGCTGCGGCAGTGTTACGATGGCGTGCTGCTCCAGGCCGCGGTCGCAGCGATCCGGATGCTCCAGCATGAGGAAGCGGTGACGGTGTTTGCCCTCATCGTGGAGCGGGCAACCCTGCTGGAGCCCGCCGTGCTGCCAGAGCTCCCGCGCACTACCCCACCTCCAGTCGCTCCCGCTGCCCTAAGCAGTGTTGTTGCCACCATCCGCTTCGATGCTGACCGAGCCTGAGGGAGACAGTCCACCCCAGGGTCGGGCAAATCGCTACATCCTTCCGCGGAGCGGCCTCACGTGCGGGGTCACGCTGGCCGGCACGGCCAGGGCTCGCTCAGTCCACTCGCCAGGGGCGATGACAGCAGGGGAAGCCTCTCGACTGACCTGCCGATCACCTGCTTCCTAGGGACGGAAGGGAGCCAGCGTGCACTCGATAGGCACGCTGGCGCGCGCTGCCTATAATCCGGCCGCATGGCGCTGATCCAGTTCTACGACGTCTCGAAGCGGTTCATCCTCCACCACGAGCGGAACCGCTCCTTCCAGGAGCTGTTCGTCAACCTGTTCCGCCCGCGGCGAGCGCACGAAGAGTTCTGGGCGCTCCGCAACGTCTCCTTCACGATCGACCAGGGAGAAAGCGTCGCCATCGTTGGCCCCAACGGCTCGGGCAAGAGCACGACCCTGAAACTTGTCTCGCGCATTCTCCAGCCAACCAGCGGCAAGGTGATCGTGACCAAGCGGGTCTCTGCCTTGCTCGAGCTGGGCGCGGGCTTTCACCCCGAGCTGACCGGTCGGGAGAACATCTACCTCAACGGCTCACTCCTCGGATTCAGCCGCGCCGAGATGCGAGCGCGTTTCGATGCGATCGTCGAATTCGCTGAACTCGAGCGGTTCATCGATACGCCCCTCAAGCACTACAGCACCGGGATGGTCACCCGCCTGGGCTTCGCCATCGCCATCTACACCGACCCGGAGATCCTGATCACCGATGAAGTCCTGGCGGTCGGTGACGAAGGGTTCCAGCGCAAGTGCCTGGACCGGATCTGGCGCTTCCGCCGTGAGGGGCGGACGATCATCTTCGTCTCGCACGCCCTGGCGACGGTGCGCTCGCTCTGCGCGCGGGCCATCTGGCTGCAGGGTGGTCGCCTGATGAAGGATGGCCCCTCCGCCGAGGTCGTCGATGCCTACATGGCTGCTGCGTATCACGCCCTGGAGACCAGGGTCTCCACGGAAGACCGCCCGCTGGGGACGCAACGCTGGGGCAGTGGCGAGGCGGTGATCACTAACGTCACCTTCCTCGATAGTCAGCGCCGCCGCCGGGAAGTGTTCGAGACGGGCGAGCCACTTATCATCCGGGTGGAGTTCTTTGCCCATCAACGCATTGAGCGCCCCCAATTTGGGATCGGGATCCACCGCGCTGATGGGGTCCACGTGGCAGCGCCCAATAACGTGGCGGCGCGCTACGAGGTCGCGAGTATCGAGGGGCCGGGCGCCTTCGAGTATCGGCTGGATCGTCTGCCGCTGCTCCAGGGCGAGTATGAGATCACGGCGGCCATTTACGACCACGAAGCCATCCACCCCTACGACCATCACGAGCGGCGCTACGTGCTCCACGTCTGGAACGGTGCTGCGCTAGACCGCTGGGGCCTGGTGCACCTGCCGGGGGAGTGGCACGTCGAGGGAGGCAGGCAGTGACCGTGCTGGTGGCACCGCAGCAGGGCAGGAGCTGGGTCGGGGAGCTCGTTGCCTACCGGGAGTTCCTCTTCAACCTGGTCAAGCGCGACCTGAAAGTGCGCTACCGCAACTCGGTGCTGGGCTTTATCTGGTCGCTGCTGAACCCCCTTCTGATGATGACGGTCTTCTCGGTCGTGTTCAGCGTGCTCCGGGCCGGGGCCGAGGAGATCTATCCCATCTTCATTCTGGTGGCGCTCTTGCCCTGGAACTACACCGCCTCGTCGGTCGTCGGCGCTGTCAACGCGATCGTCAACAATGCCCACCTGATCAAGCGGGTCTACTTCCCCCGCGAGATCCTGCCAGCGGCGCTCGTGTTCTCGAACCTGATCAATCTGGTGCTGGCGCTACCGGTCCTCTTTCTGCTCAAGCTGGTGCTCGGCTCGCCATTTTCGAGCTACGCGCTCCTGCTGCCGCTCGTCCTCGTGCTTCAGACTATCTTTCTGCTGGGCGCCGCCTTCTTTCTTGCAAGCGTCAACGTCTACTTCCGCGACACCGAAGTGATCGTCGACGTCTTCATCCTCGCCTGGTTCTTCCTCTCGCCCGTGGTCTACAACATGGAGCAGCTCGCGCCCGACTTTGCCCAGATGCTGTACTGGCTGAACCCCATGGCCTCGCTGCTCTCGACCTACCGCCTGATCCTGTACAACAACGCGCCACCCGACCCCCTCTTTCTGCTGCGCACAGCGGTGACCTGCCTGCTCACCTTCACCATCGGCTATTTCGTCTTCCGTCGGTTGGCGCCGAACTTCGGCGAAGAGGTCTAGCGCCGCGCGGGTCTTCGTTTCCCTCGGTTCGCTCACCGCATTCGCATCGCCATGGCCACCGCCCCCCACTCCGGGCCTCAGCCCGAAGCAGGCCAGTGCCCAGCGGGGCGGAGCCAGTGGTTTAGTGGGCCTGAGGTGGAGGCGAAGAAGCCAGCTGTTCCGGCAGCGGCGAGGGGCCTGCGAGCGGAGGCTGGGGTCGGGGGGCGCGAAGCAGGGAAGCGCCAACGGCAACTGTCAGGATGCTTGCCACCACCAGCAGCGAGAGCAGGGTAGGCACCTTGTAGATATCCGTCAGCAGCATCTTTGCACCGATGAAGACCAGCACGGCAGCGAGCCCCGTCTTGAGGTACACAAACCGGTGGACGACCCCTGCGAGCACGAAGTAGAGGGAGCGCAAGCCGAGGATGGCGAACACGTTCGAGGTGTAGACGAGGAACGGGTCGTCGGTAATGGCGAAGATAGCCGGAATGTAGTCGACCGCGAAGATCAGGTCAGTCGTCTCGACCATGAGCAGCACGAGGAAGAGTGGGGTTGCGACCAGCTTTCCCGCCTGGCGGATGAAAAAGCGGTCGCCCTGATAGCTGCTGCTCACGGGGAAGAG
>JAILZB010000265.1 GCA_023512725.1 Chloroflexota bacterium
CCACGGGGGCGCCCTCGCCTACGGTCTGGGCGCGAAGATGGCGAACCCGGACCTGAAGGTCATCTGCCTGGCCGGGGACGGCGACACCTTCGCCATCGGGGTGGAGAACTTCGTGCACGTGTGCCGGCGGGACCCTGACATGGTGCTGCTGGTGATGAACAACGGGGTGTACGGGCTTACCAAGGGACAGGACTCGCCCACCGCAGGCCTGGGGCAGCCGGACGAACGGGGCAGCCGGGAGGAGCACCCGCCCATGGTGGACGCCCTCCTGCTGGCGTTGGCCAGCGAGGCCACCTTCGTGGCGCAGTCCTTCAGCGGGGACGTCAAGCACACAGCGCGGATGATCGTGGAGGCCATCCAGCACCCCGGCTTCGCGTTCATCAACGACTTCTCCCCCTGCGTCACGTACAACCGCTTCAACACCTACGACTGGTTCCGGGAGCGGGTGGAGCACGTGCCCGAGGACCACGACCCCTCCGACCGGGACGCGGCGTGGAGGCTGGTGCGGGAGTTCGCGCGCCGGGGCAAGATCCCCCTGGGCGTGGTGTACCGGAACCCGCGGCCCAAGCGGCCGCAGCGCCGGTTGCCCCTGTGGGAGGACGAGCTGTCCGGGGTGGACCTGGAGCCGGTCCTGGCGACCTACCGGTAGACCGCGTCACCGCTGGTCGAGGGCGGGCCCGGAGCTGTCGGCACACGCTCTTCGCGGTCAGCGGGCTCCAGCTCGCGTTCACCGTCGTCGCGTCGGATGACGACGCCTATCCCCATGCCCTCGAAGGCTTAAAGGAGTTCGCGCAGGCCCCCAACGTACGGACGGACAGCGGGCCCGTCGCCGGACAAGGTATCCGGGACGAGCGGGTTTCGTGTCCTATCTCACGAGGGACCCGGTCGCCCCGGGCAATTCGGACGGGCCAGCTGCAGACTTGCGGAGGAGGCGAGCGCGACCTAGTGGGTCCCGCAGCTGCAGGCCCCGCCGCAGCCGCAACCCGCGGACGAGCGCGCCGGCCGTGGAGCCGCGATCAGGGACACCAGACGACGGACGCTGCGGGACCCACAGCGCTCGCAGAAGACACCGTCGGCGTCCGCGTACCTTACCAGGCGTTCGAAGCGGTCCCCGCACTCGGTGCAGACGTACTCGTAGACCGGCATGGCGTCCTGCTCCCTCCGGGTCCATGATAGCAGGGGAGGGGAAACGTCCCGTGGAGCAGCAGGCGGTGCGGATACCCCTGGACGGGGCCGGGGTGTTCGGAGACCTCTCGGTCCCGCGGGGAGCGAAAGGGCTGGTGCTGTTCGCTCACGGCAGCGGGAGCAGCCGCTTCAGCCCCCGCAACCGGTTCGTGGCGCGGAGGCTCCAGGAGCGGGGGCTGGCCACCCTGCTGCTGGACCTCCTCACTGCCCAGGAGGAACAGGAGGATACGGGGACCGGCCGGTACCGGTTCGACGTCACCCTGCTGGCGGACCGGCTGCTCCGGGCGGTTGCCTGGACGGCCAACCACGACGACCTCCGGGGGCTCCGGGTGGGTCTGTTCGGAGCCAGTACGGGCGCGGCCGCGGCCCTGCGGGCAGCGGCGGCAGATCCTGAAGGGGTAGCCGCGGTGGTCTCCCGCGGCGGCAGGCCCGACCTGGCACGGGAAGTCCTGCCTCTGGTCAGGGCGCCCACCCTGTTGATCGTCGGGGGGGCGGACGAGCCGGTCCTGCAGCTCAATCGGGAAGCCTTCCGGCTGCTGACGTGCGAGAAACGCCTGGAGGTGGTCCCGGGAGCAGGCCACCTTTTCGAAGAGCCGGGCGCCCTGGACCGCGTGGCCGACCTGGCCGCGGACTGGTTCGCGAGGTACCTGGCAAGCTCCTAGGCGCCCAGGATCTGGGCTGCCCGCTCGTAGTGCTCCTTCTGCTTCGCTTCTTCCATCTCCCTGCGCAGCCGGATCAGTTCCGTCTGATGATCGGTTCCCTGCTCACCGCCCCGCGGCCGCTTGCCCAGGTGGGGCGTCTCGCCATGGATATTGGCGATCAGGGGCATCAGCTCCCGCTCGAAGAACACGTAATCGTGCGGGCAGCCCAGCCGGCCCTGGTTCCGGAATTCGTAAAAGGTGATCCCGCACACGGGACAGGCCCGCTGATCCAGCTTCGCCAGTTCCTCGGCCGCCTTGCCGAGCTGGAGCTGCTTGGCCAGCACATTGGCCACCGTCGGGGCGACCGGCAGGTTCTCCGGCTCCCCTTGCTCCAGATAGCTCCGCACGCAGACCTCGCACAGGTGCAGCTCGACCGGCTCCGGGCCGGTCAGCTCGGTGATGTGGAACGTCGCCGGTTTTTCGCACCGCTGGCACTTCATACCTCTGTGCCCTTTCGCTGAGGGTGCGATGGGCGGCCTGCCCCGCGCAGGGCTTCACCGCCGAAAGAACCACCCGTGCGCTTCGATTCTAGGAGGGGGCGGGGGTGTGTCAAGGTTGGCTGCCAACACGTCCGGCCCGCGCACAGGCGCTAAGACCGGATGCGGCTCCCGGGGCGCACCGCGCACCGTGGCGTCGTCTTATCGTCGGATGGCCGGCAGGGTACAATAAACCTAAAGGCCGGCCGGATTCTAGGGTGTGGATTTCCCGTACCAGCGGTTCGCTTCGTACGCTGGCGGTGCCTAGCCGCCATGCCAGACATGCCTTTGCGGATTGGCAATGCGGCACAAGCCCACCGACGCAGCAGCCGGCCGCGGGCCACGGATTACACCCAGCGGCACGTGCGGTGGCGCCTGTTCATGTGGTTGGCGCTGGTGATGCTCGTGCTGGCGCTGGCGGAACGAACCAGCGGCCCCCGCCTTTGGCGATGGTGGACGACAGGGTCGCCGCAGCCGGCCCCAGGCTCCCAGACCCCAGCCTCCCCAGCCGCTGGCTCCCAGGCCATCGACTCGCCGACCACTTCTGCATCCGGCGGCGCCCCTGCGACGGGCCTGGATGCGCCGCCTGGCGGCAAGCCTTCTTTGCTAGCGACCTCGGCCGCAGCCCAAGCGGCACAGGACGGCCCAGGGTCGGCCGCAGGTGCGGAAAAGGAGCCCACGACCTCGTCGAGCGCCGCTGCACACACGGCGGTCGATCCGCAGGCAGTCGCGCTCGTCGTCAAGCGACTCTGGGGCCAGCTCGCCGATTCGCAGCGCCGGCAGCTTGCCGAGCTGGTGCTGGCGGCAGCTCGGCCGCAGCCGCCGCCTCAACCCCCGATCGCGGTTGACTGGCTCGACCGGGTCGCCGGTCCCGACGCGCCGCCCGATACGCCGCAGACCGCCTTGCGTCTTGCCCTCCAGGCTGCCAGTGCGGGACAACCGCTTGCGCCAGCCCAGCGCGACCTGGTGCGGGCGGTCCAAAGCGTGCTGAGGCAGCTTGCGCTGTCGTGGGTGGAAGACGGCACCGCGGTCTTCCGCCCGGCGGAGCGGGAGGTCTGGTTTCTGGTGCTGGACCACTGCCGCGCGCTGGGGCCGCAGGGGCTGCGCCGCGTGTCGCAAGGGCGTGTGGCCTATGTGCAGCTTGACCAGCAGCCGGAAGTCTACCGGGGCCAGGTAGTGACCATCGCGGGCCGGGTGCGGCGGGCATATCGCGCTACTGCGCTGTCCAATCCGCTGGGCGTTCAGGAGTATGCCGTGTACTGGGTGCTGACTGAGGGCGGGCCGGATGCGCCGGTGATCGTCTATGCCCTGGACATTCCGCCCGGCTTCCCCGAACTGCCGACATGGGAGCAGCGGCCCGGCGGCCTGCCCCTCAACGAGCCGGTCGAGATCAGCGGTGTCTTCCTCAAG
>JAILZB010000266.1 GCA_023512725.1 Chloroflexota bacterium
TTCCTGCACAGTGCTGGAACAACGGCCCGCGGGTGCGGACTGTTATGAGCTCACTTTGCTGGCGCCGCCCGTGGCCGCGGCTGCCCGGCCCGGGCAGTTTGTGCACCTGGTCTGCCGGGCCCCGGGCAGCCAGGACCCCCTGCTGCGCCGCCCTTTGAGCATTTTTGCCGCGGATGACCGGCGGGGCACGGTATCCCTGCTGTACCGGGTGGTGGGCAGGGGAACCGCCTGGCTGGCCGCGCAGTCACCCGCTTGCCACCCCCCTTGACCAACTATATGAGCGAGGGCCAGAAAATGTCAAATCTTTATGCAAAGTTTCCGTCCTCACGAGCACGAGACGACCGCGGCGGTCTAGGTTCCGGTCAGAAGCGAAAGGCAAAATACACTGCCGCAACGATCAGCAGATAGGCGACCAGGATATTCCAGCGCGGCTGCTCCCCGAACAGCAGGAACGCGATCGCGGTGAACACCACTAGCGTGATGCACTCTTGCATCACTTTCAGCTGGGTAAGGGTGAACTGCTCTGCCCCCAGCCGATTGGCCGGCACTTGGAAGATGTACTCCGCTAGCGCTATGCCCCAGCTGGCCACGATCGCAAGTCCCAGGGGCCAGGTTTTGAACTTCAGATGGCCATACCAGGCAAGCGTCATGAAGACATTCGAGATGGTCAGGAGGACGACCGTGCGCACGTGACAGCACTCCCACAAGCGAGATGGCAGCTGTCGCCAGCTGACAGCTGATACGGAAAAAAGTGTAGCGGTGCCTCCGAGTAGCCAACCGGGCGTCGCTCCTGTTTGCTGGGCAGGGAGGTTCCCGGACTGCTCCACCCTGAGTCTCCTCGCGTCAACAGCGTGCTGATGCCGAACTTCCCAGGAGCCCCTCCGTCCGGCTACAATTGTCGCTAGGGTGGACACCGCCTTCGACACGATCGTGCTGGGAGGTGGCTCGGCTGGCTGCATTGTTGCGGCGCGCTTGAGCGACGACCCGCACCAGCGCGTGGCCCTCGTGGAAGCTGGCCCCGATTATGGACCTGTTGGTGCCGGTCGCTGGCCAGCAGAGCTGCTTTCCGCCCGCTACCAGCCCGGTTCCCACGATTGGGGGTACGAAGTCGAGGCGCGCGGCCGGCGTCACCCCCAATGGCGGGGCAAGGTGATCGGCGGCTCCTCGGCGGTCAACGCGGTTGGCATCACCTGGCCCACCCGAGACGACCTCGACCGCTGGGAGGCGCTCGGCCTTCCCGGCTGGGGCTTCTCGGCGCTCCTCCCGTTCTTGCAGCGGGTCGAGGCTGACCAAACGGGCGCCTGGCCCGGGCATGGTCGGCAGGGCTACCTCCCCGTGACCACCCTGGAAACCACTTCACCCCTGATCGCTGCCCTGCAAGCAGCCTACGCCCAGCAGGGGGTCCCCTGGCTTGTCGACTTCAATGACCCCGATGCCCGCCACGGGGTCGGTCGCGGAACGCGCAACGCCCTCGGGATGAGCCGCGTCCACCTCGCCGCTGCTGCCCTTGACCCGGTCCGTAACCGACCGAATCTCCACCTCATCGCCGAGACGCTCGTCGACCGGCTGGTCTGGCGGGACGGCCGGGTGAGTGGGGTGACGGTCCTGCAGAACGGGCGCCGCCAGGTGCTCTCGGCGGAGCGCGTGGTCCTCACCGCAGGAGCGATCGGCACTCCGCTCATCTTGCTCCGCTCTGGCATCGGCCCGGCTGAGGAGCTCCGGCCGCTGCTTGGCCCCACCTCCCCGCTCCATGACCTTCCCGGCGTTGGAAAGAACTTCTGGGACCAGCTGGGTGTCCAGGTCGTGCACGAAGCGGCACCGGGCGCCCGGGAGCAGCTGCTCGCTGCCGGCGCTCCCTTTGGCTCCCTCGTGGCCAAGGTCAAGAGCGACCCCACGCGCGAGTGGTTCGACCTTCACGTCTTTCACAGCCATCTGGCTCTGCCGCCGGGAGGGCGTTTCTTCAGCAGCCAGATCTGGTTGCTTGAGCCAGCCGAGAGCGGCACCCTCCACCTGACCTCCCCCGAGCCGACGGCACCACCCCGGATCCGGGGCGGCATCGGCCACCCCCTGGACGTGACGCGGCTGGTCCAGGCCATCGCCTTCGTGCGGCGGCTGCTGGCACCCCCCGCGCTCGCGCCCTGGCTCGGAGCCGAGGTTACCCCGGGCGAGGCGTACACCGGGGACGCCCTGCGTCCCTGGGTCCAGGAGCACCTTGAGCCCTACCACCACGCCTGTGGAACCGCTCGCCTCGGCCCGCCTGGCGACCGCCTCGCCGTGTGTGCTCCGGACGGACGGGTGTACGGCTTCGAGAACCTGTACGTCGCGGATGCCTCGCTGGTACCGGTCCTTCCCCGGGCAGCGCTCCACCTCCTCGTCCTGGCCGCTGCCGAGAAGGTTGCCAGCGGGCTCCTGGAGCGACGCTCACGCAGGAGCTGAGGGGAAGGTCTAGACAGGCTGGAAACACTTCCTGAACGCCTGGCTTTTGCTCCTCTGCGCTTGACCGCCCGCCCTCTGGCCTGGATAATGGCACCGAGCACGCGTAGGAGGCTTCCATTCGCGAACGGCTGGGCGGCGTGATTGTCGCCCTAGTGACCCCTCTGCACCCCGACGGCACGCTAAACCTCGCTGCCTTCCAGCAGCTCTGCCAGTTTGTGATCGCCAGCGGCTGCCAGGCAGTGCTGGTCGGTGGCACCACCGGGGAAGGCCCGCTCCTTAGCCGAGAGGAGCGCACCCAGCTGGTGGCGGCCGCAGTAGCTGCCATCGGAAGCGAACGAGTTGTCGCCCACATTGGCGACCTGACCACCGCTGGCGCCGTGGCACTCGCGATGGCAGCGGAGCGGGCGGGCGCATCAGCCCTCACCGCCCTGACCCCCTGGTTCTACGCTCAGGATGAGGTCAGCCTGCTGACCCACTACACCGCGGTCGCGGCGGCCACCTCGCTCCCCCTCTATCTGTACAACCTCCCGGCTCGGAGCGGGAACGTGCTCCCGCCGGGGGTGGTCAGCCAGCTCCGTGAGCGCTCAGCGCGGATCGTCGGGATCAAAGACAGTGGGGGCGACCTTCTGCTCTTCCAGGAATACCTAGCTGCCGGAGGAGCGGACTTCGCTGGCCTCTGGGGACCCGATGGCCTGGCGCTGGGAGCGCTCGCCCACGGAGCCGCCGGGCTGGTCTCTGGCAACGCCAACTTCGTCCCCGAGCTGATCGTCGGGCTGTACCGTGCCTTCCAGGCTGGCGACTGGGTGACTGCGCGCCAGCTGCAAGCCCAGGTGCAGCAGGTGCGCGCTGCCCTGCGCGATGGCGCTCACCTCGGCCTGTTCAAGTGGGCGGTCAGCTGGCGGGGAATCCCGGCCGGAGCTCCGCGCCCACCGCTCCGAGCACCGAGCACCGAGGAAGCGGCTCAGGCCGAGCGTACCTTGCGCCTCCTCGGCTTCAGTGCCAACTCAGCGCTGACCACCCCTTCCTCAGGGGGCCTCTTCTCGCGCTAGAAGCTGGTGCAGCCGCTGGAGATGGGCCCGGGTCGCCGCGAGCTTGGGCGTGGCGTGGGTCTCAATGACCACTGCTCCCTGATAGCCATCCTGGCAGAGGTGGGTGAGCTGCCCCATCCAGTCGATCTCACCGGCTGTCACATACTCGTAGCCCCCCGCGGGCAGCCGCCGCACGTCCTTGAAGTGGAGATGGCGGACGAGCCCACGGACGTGGGCGTACCCCTCCGGAAAGGGGCGTTCACCCGCTGTGAAGGCA
>JAILZB010000027.1 GCA_023512725.1 Chloroflexota bacterium
GGGTTCAAAGCAATGGATTTCACAATCAGTATTGACACTGCGAACGAGAGAAGCCCATTCTCCGATATTCGCGCCAACATCGAAGACTACCCGAGCATGAGGAATGAAATGTTGGATGCAGCGCCATTCGCCATTAGTACGAAGGTCAGACGACATTTCTCCCAGATAACGGTCCACATAGCGCTTGGCGACGTAAAACAGAAACGGATGGTCGGGCACTTGCCACCATAGCCAGCTTCGGATGGCCTTCAAGGCGTTCCGCATTGTTCTGCTCTTCCTTCAATCCGGCCCGGCTCCTTCCATTCCGGCGGGGGAATTGTAGCGCCTTACCGAAGCACGGCTGGCGTTCCGCGTTAGGACGCTCCTGCCTCGCTGGCGACTGCGCAGAGCCCCAGGTACGCCCAGTACAGCTGGCTCCAGGCAAAAGGATTCGTCAGCGAGGTAACCACCAGCACGATCAACCCACCGAGCAGTGCCGTCGCGCGGAGCCGTACCTGCTCACTTACCGCGCGCGAGCGGGCAAGCCGGAAGAGACGGCCAGCAAGTACCAAGTGGAGCCCCACATACCCTGCAAAGCCGAGCAGCCCAGCCGAATGGAAGATCTCGAGCGGCACGTTCTCGCTTGCCGGTGGGGAGCCGCCCTCCTCGGGGCTCCAGCTCAGCAACCGGATGCGGTAGCTGAGCGCTCCCTGGCCGATCAGGGGGTTCTGAGCGATCTCGTTCAGCATCAGTGCCCACTGCTGGGCGCGCGTCGCCGCGTTCCCGCGCTGGAACGTCTCTGGCTGCGTCAACTCGAGCACGCGCCCGAGAAAGACCGCCACAAACTCCTGCCCCGCGGGAACGCGCCACAGCACCGCCACTACCAGGCCTACCAGCACCAGCAGCGTAAACACCAGCCGGAGGTTGGCACGCAACCGGCGCCGGAGAAGAAAGCCCCCGCAGGCCACCAGGCCGCAGATGAGGCCAAGGATCGGACCCCGCGTGAACGAAAGGGCCAGGCCAATCAGCCCGGAGGCAGCAAACGCCAGCAACCTCCAGCGCTGCCTCACCTGCGGCTCCAGCTGGAGCACGAGGAAGACCAGACTAAAGGCGGCGAAAAAGCCCCCGACGATCACCCCGTAGATGAACCGTTCGACGACCTGGCCGACCAGCTGGCCATCCTGCAGGACGAGCAGACCTTCCCGGAAGAACAAATCGGAAAAGTACGGCAGGTCGAGCCGACCACCGATCATGACCGTCAGCGTCCAGAGGGTCATGAGCACCAGGCACCAACCGAGCCAGTGCAGGGTGCGGTCGAGGGTGGCCGAATCCCGCTCGATCACCCAGGTGGTCAGGGCGTAGCAGAGCAGGTTGAGTGCGAGCAGCAGCACCTGGCTCAGGCCGGTGAGCCGCGTTGCCGGTTGGACCACCGTCCAGAATGCGAATGCCCCCAGCAGTAGGAGCGCCAAGCCAGAACCCGGCGGCCACCGGAGCGCTCCCCACCGCTGGACGAGGAACGCAACCAGGGCGAACGGGAGGATCACCTGGCCCGCGCGGAGGTTCACCGGACCGAGCGTGGCCAAGGGCGGGATCCAGGGGCTGACGAAGATGATCAGGAGAAAGAGGTTGCGCAGCCAAACGCGCGAGACGAAAAAGCGCCAGGCTACTCCTAGTACCAGCACTCCCACCGGGAGCACCAGCAGAAGGTGAACTACACCCGCTGCTGCCAGCAGCACCAGGCCGAGGCCCAGCGCCGCCCCGAGCAGCAGCCCCGCACCCAAGCCCGCGGGGTCGAAGCGACCGGCCCAGGCGGCTGCCCGGTTCATCGCGGTGCTCTCGCCAGGCGATCCAGGGCAGCCCCCAGGCCAAGGAGCACCCACAGCACCAGCGCTCCCCGCGCGGTGAGCGCGATCGCATCGGTCAGGCCGTAGCAGAGGAACCCGAGCAGCCCGGCTACTATCCCCAGCGCAAGTGTCCCTCCGACTGGGGAAGCCGCTCGCCAGCCGGTTCGGGCAAGGCGCCAGAGCATCTGGACAATCAGGCCAAGCACCGCGAGCCCTCCCGGAATCCCCAGATCAAGCCCCAGTTGGAGCACCACATTGTGGGCGTGGGGGATGTACTCCTCCGGGGTGATCAGCAGGGGAGTATAAAAGTGGTGGAGGAAGAGTGAGAACTGGCCTGGCCCGATGCCGGTGAAGGGAAAGTCCAGCAGCATCAGACTGGCGCGGTTCCACAGCTCGAGCCGCCCGAGAAACGAATCGACCGAGGGCTCGCTCGTCCCCAGCCAGCGGAGGGCGTGCGCCGCCATCATCCATCCGACGACGCTCACACTGCTCCCCCCAGCCAGCACTGCGCCCAGCCGCCACCACCGCGGAAGCCGCAATGCCCACCAACCACCCAGCACGGCCAGCCCAACGAGAGCGCCGAGATAGCCGCTCCGCGATTGGCTCAAGAGCAGCATCGCCAGACCCACCACGACCACCAGCACCGACAGGCTCACCAGCCACCGCCGGGAGCGCCACTCGCGGCGCTGAAAGGCTGTCAGCCCGAGCGCGCAGCCGAGCGGCAAGAGCAAGGTGGCGGTGCCCGCCAGCTGGTTGACGTGAATGCCCCCCCGCGGCGTACCGCGGATAACACCGCTCACGAGCAGCGGCATCTGCCGGTAGACCCCCTCCAACTGAGGAAGAAGCGGGGTCTTATAGGCCGGCCAGTCAGCCAGGACCGGACTGAGGAGAAACGCCGCTCCCCCGGTCAGCACCAGCCCGCAGGCGGCGGCGACAGCACGCTGTTCGCTGGTCACCCAGCGTGCCACGCTCACCAGCATCGCTATCCCGAGGAGCAGGGCGACGAACCGTGGGGCGGCAGCTCTCCAGTCCACCACCGGGAGGACGGTCAGCGGCAAGGTCGTGAGCAGCAGAAGCAGCCAGCGGTCAGCGAGGGTCCCGCTCCGCACGGGACGTCCTGCCTGCCAACGGGCAGCGAGCAACAAGGCCAGGAGCGGCACCCCCACCAGGCTCAGGAGCGATCCCGACCAGCTGAGGGGGACCAGTGCCAGGAGGACCAGTGGCTCCCAGGCCGTCAGACGCTGGGCGAGCCGCGCCAGAAGAGCAGGAGGAGAAGCCATCGCTACTGCCATTCCCGGCTGCTCCCCTCGCTCACGGCGCCACGCCCAGTGCTGCCAGGTTGTCGCGCGCGGGTGCAAACGTTGGGTCGAGGCGGAGCGCCGCCTGCCAACTGGCGATGGCACGCGGACGGTCGCCCAATTGGAGAGACGTGCTGGCCAGGCCGTGCAGGAACCAGACATCGTTCGGCGCCTGAACATGCGCGCGTTCGTACAGCTGGCGGGCGCGTGCGAGGTCGCCGGCGTTGCGCGCCGCCTCGGCGCGGATAGCATCTGCCAGCGGGGCGTCACTCCCCTGGCGGTCGAGGAGCTGGACTGCCTCGGCGAGCCGTCCTGCGATCTGGAGCGCGTGGGCGTATTCAACGAAGAAGTAATCATCCCAGTCGCCCGCTCCCAGCCGGTCAGCTTCGGCAAACGCGGCCACCGCCTGCGCAGGGTCCCGGGGGGTCAGGAAGACGCCAAGCCGGCGCCAGACGAACGCCGAGCCAGGATGGATACGCCCTGCCAGGTTGTAGCTGGCGGCCGCTGCCTGGCCATCGCCTGCGGCAGCCTGCCGATCACCTTCGCGGAGCAGCCAGACGCTGACCGTTGGGACCCGCTGCCAGGCTGCGAGCAGCGCCGCCTCGTCGCCAGTGGCCCGCGCCCATTCACCAGCAAAGAACCAGAGATCGCTCTGAAAGGCGGGGGCCGTCGCCGGCAGCAGCTGCCGAGCCGCTGAAAGCTCACCGCGATGCGCAAGAAGCTGGGCCAGGCGGAGGCGTGAGCGGTCATCCTCGCCTGTGAAGGCAAGCGCTGTTTGGAACCAGGGTGCGCTCGCGGCGGGGTCGTGCTCCTGCAGGAGCGCCCGCGCCCAGAGGACATTGCCCACGTTGCGGGCAACCGCTGCCGCCAGCGGACGCGCCACCAACAGCGCGATCAGCCCGAGCATTGCCAGTAGGCTCCACCTGCGCCAGCGCTGGCGCAGCCGTTGCCCCCAGGATGTGCCAGCGAAGTTTGCCATCACCGGACCCAGGATGTTTAGCCAGGGAGCAGGCACCAGCGAGCGCTGCTGGAACCACCGGGCAGGATCATCCGCGTTGAGGCGGCTGCCGGCACGGTGCCGTTCCCTGGTTCACCGCCGGCAGCGCGCTTGGCTCGGTGCTGCCGGGCACTCCCGGGGTAGCTCCACCAGCAAGAGCGCCGTGAGCTTCCCGGTGCCTGGCTTCGCGCCGCCCGCGCTGCTCCAGCGGCGACCCTCCTCCACCGCAGCGCTCCCCCCAACAGGCGGCCACAGGAAGGCCACAGCATCCTCAGTAGTGATGACCGCCGCGTCCGGGTGGGCCGGGCGAGGGAGGGGCCATCACTCGCAGGCCCAGCACCCAATGCGAGCTGGCAGCTGTTGCTCACCCGGGTGCCACTGCGTCCAGCCGGCAGCCCGAGCAACACTGGCAAGGGAGCAGCCAGGAGGAGCCACATCTACGAGACAAGGACCTTCTCAGCGGAAGGAGCGCTGGGAGCCAGGGCGGGGACCAGGAGCCGCCCGAGAACGATCCCGCTTCCCGCGAGGAAGCCAAGCAGCGCCCCAACGGCCAGAACCACCGGTAGCTCGGGTGAGGAGACCAAGATCGCTGGGCTTGCGCTGGAGGCAACGACCGCTTTGCCGCTCCCGGCTGCGGCGACAGTTGTCTCAGAAAGCTTGTTTTGCAGCAGCTGACGCACCGTCTTTGCCCGCTCCACTGCCTCCGAGAGCCGCGACTGTTGCAGCGTCTGCTCCCGCAGCTGGGCGGTCAGGGTTCGGATATCGGCATCCAGCTGGTTGACCATCGCCTGCACAGCTTGGTCCGTCTCGGCCGAGCCGGTAGCCGGTACGTTGGTCCCCGCGGTCGCCGAAGCTTGCGCAAAGTCGCGGATGGCCTGCTGCAGCTGCTGACCGAGCTCTTCCTGCCGCTTCCCAGCCGTTGCCAGCAGACCATCGATATCCTGGAGCAGCTGTTCTCGCGAGGCCCGGACAACCAGGCTCTCTCCCGAGATCTGAAAGTCGATCTGGCGGCTCCGTTGTTCGCTCGGCCGGGTGAGCTGGGCAAGGAGAGAGGCGAGGTCAGACACTGCCTGCTGACTTCTTGCCTGCGGATCACCAGAAGAGGGGGAGGTCACCAGCTGCCCAAAAGCAAGCTCCTGCTCGCTGCTTGCGCCGAGGCGGGAGAGCCGCTGCTGGAGGTCAACCAAGGTCAGGGCGTGGGCCATCAGGGCAGCAGAGGACTGGCCAGCGCTCGCAACCTGCTCGCGCAGGACGACAGCATCACTGCGTAGGCGAGTTGCTTCCAGCAAGCTGGCATAGAGATAGGCCAGGCGGCGCACGACGACCGCACTCTGCTGCTGCACGATCGTCGAGCGGAGCAGTTGTTTCTGGTCTAGCTCTCGCTTGATCGTATCGATCTGGCTTGTGCGGGTAAACTCGGTCAGCTTCCGCTCGGCCTCCAGGTACTGAGCATCGGCATCGCTGTACTCGCGGGCAAATTGTTCCCGATCGGTCAGGTTCTGGCTGTAGGCAGCATCCAGCCGAGTGGCGACAGCCTGGGCGTAGGCGTTCGCGATCCGCTCGGCATCCTCCGGGGTGCGGGTTGTAATGTTGACGGTCACCAGCGTGCCCCGAACGCTCACCCGCGCGGAATAGGGCGGCACACTGCCTAAGCTCTGCCGGATTGAGGCCGAGATCTCCGGGCTCAGGGCGAGCGTGCGGTACTCCTCGGCGCGTGCTGCCAGGGCGGTAGCGCTCTGGCCGGTTCCACTCAGCAAGTCGGTCGAGGTGAAGCGTTCGTCTAGCTTGACCTGGTACTTCGACCCGGTCAGCAACACGGTCGCTTCCGAGCTGTATTGCGGCGCCAGCTGGCGAAGGAGCAGCACCCCAGCCCCGGCCACCAGCGCGCACCCCAGCGTGCAGCCAACCAGGAATCGCCACTGGCGGAGCAGGGCCTGGAGGGCGAGAGCACGCGTGAGGGCAGCAACTGACCGGGGAGCTTGAATGTCGATCATACTTGTTCCGTCGGCTAGCCAGCATGGCTGAACGCCGGCAAGCGGAGGCATTATATCACCCGCCGACCAGGCTGCTGCGCCCTCCTGCCTTTGCCCAGCCCCGCTGACTTCGCTCGACTGACCTGGGCACGCTTAGGCTGGGCGAGCCACGACATGCGAGCACGCTTGCTCCGTCTCCCTGGCGTCGTTGCCACTCCAGCCTGGCTTGCAGCGGGCGTGTCCCTAACGAACACGACCACCGTGGAGGCGCTCATCCGCGGCCTCTCATTCCCTCGCAGGCATCGCGGGAGCACGGTGGCGTTGCCGCTCGGCCACTGCTGCCGCGTAGACCGCCTGCAACCGGTCGATGAGGGTAGGCCAGGCGAGGACCTGCTCGGCCACCCAGCGTGCTCGTTGCTCGAGTTGGTGGCGGAGCGCCGGCTCGCGGAGCACGTGCAACGTTGCCGCCGCCAGCGCCTCGGCCTTCGGCGGGCAAACGACGGCTGCCTGGTGCTCGCTGAGAAGGCGGGGAAAATCCCCAACGTTGGTGATCACAACGGCCTTGCCAGCAGCCAGATAGTCATTGACCTTCGAGGGCCAGCGAGCGCGGCTCGCTAGGCTAGCAGCTAGCGTGGTCAGCATCACATCGCAAGCGGCGACCCAGTCGCGCAGGTGCGGCTCGCTCACAAAGCCGACCGCCTTGACCCAGGGTCCTACGTCTGATGGCACGGGTACCCGCGGACGACCGATGAGCACCAGGCGCAGGGCTGGCTCCGTGCGCACCAGCAAGCGAAGAACCTCCCAGAGCAGGCTGGCATCCCGCCGGGCCAGGGCACCGACCCAGCCGACCAGGGGGGAGGATGCGGGGATCCCGAGGCGGGCCCGTGCGGCTGCTGGATCCTCCGGCGTGATCCGTTGGCAATCGCAGCCATGGGGGAGGATCGTAACCGTCGTTGGCGGAACGCCGAGCGCCACTGCGCGGTCGCGGAGTGCGGTGGAGATGACGGTGGTCCGGTCGGCGCAGCGGCGAAACGCTTCCTCGAAGAACGTTTCGATCGGCCCGAATAACGTCCGCACGAACCACCCCGAGCGCTCGCGGATCGTTCCCCCGCGTCCCCACCAGTCAGCCCAATCGATGACAAGAGCAGCCTCGGGCGAGAAGCGGCGGGCTGCCAGCGCTGGCAGGATGACTGCCGGGCGGCAGTCGAAGGCGTGGATCAGGTCCCAGCGGTGGCCGCGCAGCCACCCCACCCGGCGCAGCGTGTCGTACGGATCCCAGCCCGTCCGCGCTGGCCCGATCATGAGATCGGGAGAACGCACAAGGGTCAGCCCATCGTGGTGTGTGACTTCGAACCGCCAGCGGGCACGCTCGTGGATGCTGATCAGGGTGACGCGGTGACCACGGGCGGCGAGCTCACGCCCGATGGCGTAGGCGCGGTTGAACGTTCCGCCGCCAAAGGCCAGGTTGTGATTGAGCAGGAGGACGCGCACAGGCTGCTCTCTTCCCTCCGCATGAGGAGATGGCGAACCTCCTCTCTCAGGCGAGCAGGACCGAGCTACGCCCCCATGCTAGCGCACCGCGTCAATCACCACACCGCGCCGCACGTTCGGGATCTTCCCGGTCAGCGTAACCGCGAGAAAGTGCAGTCCATCGCGCCAGCGGCCTTGGCGGATCACCGCCCTGGTGGCACGGAGTGCCTGCGCCACGCTCCAGTCAATCGAGCGCTGGGAGAGCGGTCGTAAGCCAACTTGCTGCAGGGCAAAGGCAAGGGTACGGTGGGAGAAATAGCTCACGTGAGCTGGGCGAATGTAGATCCAGCGGCGGCCCATGATCCGCGCGGCCAGCGAGCGGATATTCCCCGTCTGAACGACCAGGAGCCCACCCGGGCGGAGGTGATCAGCGCACCAGCGCAGCACCACCAGTGGTTCAGCGAGATGCTCGATGACCTCGTTCAGATGGATGATGTCAAAGAGCGTAGCTGGAAAGGCTTCTGCCAGAGGCGCGCTCGAAAACTCTGCCGTTAGGCCATACAGCTCCCGCGCGAGCGCAAACCCAGCCGGATTGATATCGTACCCGTACGGGAGGTAGCCCCGCGCTGCCGCCTGGGCAAGAAAGTGACCATCCCCGATCCCGAAGTCGAGCAGGCGGACCTGAGGTCCCGGGGGAACCCGCCGGGCGATGGCATTCAGGCGCTCTTCCACCCGTACTTGCTCGAGGGGGTCCTGTCCGGTGATGATCCCCTCTTCGTGAAGGTAGTGCTCGTCGTACGCGATCGCTGGTGGTTCGGGCACGAAGACAAAACCACACGAAGGGCAGCGGGCCAGTGCGAGGACCCAGGAGTGGCCACCATAGTGTCGGCGCACCGTGAAATAAGGGCGGGGGTCGGGTGTCTGGCAGAGGGGACAAGGGCGGGCTTCCATCAGCGCCTCCCGGCGACCAATTGCGTGTACACTTGGATGACCTGATCGGCGAGCACGCTGTGCGAGTACAGGCGTTCAGCCCGCGCTTTTCCCTGCGCCCGAAAGTGCTCGCGTAGGGCAGGGTCGACATAGAGTCTCGCCAGGCAATCGCGCAGCGCCAGGGTATCTCCTTCTGGGAAGACCAGCCCTGCATCGCCGATCACCTCGGGGATAGCGCCCGAACTTGAGCCGACCACGGGGATTCCCGCATACATCGCCTCGACGAGGACCCGCCCGAACTGTTCCACCCACAGGGGAGTGCTCCGCGATGGCAGGACCAGCACGTCCATCGCGGCCATCGCTCTGAGCGCCTCTAGGAACTCGGATCGTGAGACAACGGTGACAAGAGGGTGCTCAGCGATCAGCCTTTTGGCTAGTGGACCCTGGCCAACGATCAGCCCATGCACAGGATAGCCTTCCGCACGGAGCTGCCGGAGCGCAGCGACCAGGTCTGTCACCCCCTTTTCGGGGACCAGCCGGCCCGAGAAGCCGACAATGAAGTGGCTCTCCGGTAAGCCGAGGTGCTGCCGCATCAAGGCCGGATCAGGCCAGGGCGAAAACCACGCTGGCTCAATTCCGCAGAGCGGCAACACCCGCAGCTGTTCTCGGGGAACCCCCTCTCGCAGCAGAAGCTCTTGACCTGCCACGTTGGAAGGAAGGAAAAAATCGACCTGTCGCAGCGCGAGCTTGTTCAGGGGCTGGCCAAGGAGGCGCCGCCACCCACGAAGGGGGATGTTCTGCCAGAAGGCCACCACTACTTTCGCCTGGAAGGCAACTGTCGAGCGGGCAAGCAGAGCCTGGATGGTGACGAAACTGTGAAGTTCATTTTCCACCTGGATAATGTCCGGCTGAAAGGCGGCGATCCGCTGGACCAACCCTGGTAACACCCACCGTGTCGAGCTCCGGATCCCGCTCGGAAAGACTGGTCGCAGCGTTGCGACGGTAAACGCCGCCGTGCTCGTGATCGAGGCGGGGGGATGGGGCGCAAGGCGGCTCGGCTGGACCAGAAGAAGATCAGCCCGCGCTGCCAGCTGGTACAGCTTTCCAACATAGCGGGGCTCGAGGTAGATATGACTAACCACGCAGATGCGGAGTCGCCGAGAGTGGGGAGATGCCTCAGGCACGCCTACTGTGCCTCGAACTTGCTCTTCGCCAGCCACGCAGCCGAACTTTAGCAAACGCCTGTGGGCGGAACGAGGACTACCTGCCTGGGCTCTCGGGCTTCAGGAGTGAGCAGCCTCGTGAAGCAAGGCCAGCGTCTGTTGTGCCGTCCGGGACCACCGGAATGGCTGAGCACGCTGCCGCCCCCGCTCAACCAGCTGGGCCCGGAGCGCGGGGTCCAGCAGCACGCGCGCAAGGCCGTCGGCGATACTGGCGGGGTCGTAAGGGTCCACCAGCACAGCGGCATCGCCGGCAAGCTCAGCCATACTGCCCAGGTTCGAGGTGACGACGGGGCAGCCGCAGGCCATCGCTTCTAGCACCGGGTAACCGAAGGTCTCGTAGAGCGAGGGCATCACGGTCACTGCCGCTTCGTGGTAGAGGGGGACCACGCGCTCGAGCCTACCCGCCACGATGACCTCAGCACCTACTCCCGCGGCGGCAGCGGCCTCTCGCAACGCCCGGTGAGAGACCCCGCCTTCACCGCCTACCAAAAGCAGCACATGGGGCAGCTGGTACTGCTGCTTGAGCAAGGCGAATGCCTGGATCAGGCGCAGGTGGTTCTTGTAGCCGTAAGTTGCCGAGGGATAGAAGAGAAACGGGCGGCCGCCAGTGAGCTTGCGCCCCAGCGACCCATCGGTCTGAGGCGGGGCCCAGACCTCTTCATTGAGGCCGTGCGGGATTACTACCATCTTGGCAGGGTCAGCACGGGTGTGCCGGATAAGGTCGCGCCGGGCAGTTTCGGTGAAGGTGATCACCACGCGTGCTCGAGCGACTGAAAGAGGCAGGAAGAGCCGGAGGTAAGCAGTCCGAAGTCGGCCGTAAAACTCCGGCATGGTGTAGAACTGCAGAAACTGGACGGCGAGCACCACCGGTATCCGCACGAGCAGGGGTGCGATAGTGGCAGTGGCGAAGAAGGCTGCCAGCCCCGCGCGCTCAACCGCGCTGGCAAGCAGCGTCTGTTGATAGCAGGTGCGCAGCAGTCGGTTCGTAGGAACGCCAGCGAGCAAGCGGTACGTCACATTGGGTGGCGGAGGTCCATCGAACACTGGGTCGGCCCAGCGAGGCGTGAAAAGAACGAACTGGTCCTCGGGCGCGAGACGAGCGAACTCGCTGGTCAGCACCTGCAGGTACATCCGCATTCCGCCCGGTCCCTGCTTCGACGTCGCCTGGCCAGGCGAGACATTATCGATCCCTATGCGCATGAATGCCGTGTCACCGAGCGAGCTGCCATCCTCGCACCTCTCGCGCGGGAAGAGTAGCAGGACGCCGGCAGTAGAGGAGAGAGAGAGCCGAGGGAAACGGTTGTGGCCGGCCCTGCCGAGCTCGCAGCAGGGCGAAATCTGTCAGAGCGAAAGTACGGTAGCCCCGCAAAGCAGGCAAAGATATCCCGTAAGGTGATGCCAGCAAAGACGGAGTTCAGGTCGTACTTCATCTGCACAGCCTTCACCCGACTGTCTGCAGGAGGCCAGTCATGCCCGGCAAGACAGCCAGCTTGTGCCCCTGGAAGTCGATCGTGCCCTAGTCCACCTGCTCAAGACCGGCCTCCCGCACGTACTCGTTCAGCGTCGGCAGCTCCACTTCCTCTGTCCCGAGCGAGGATGCGTGTGGCCAGGCAGGGTCAAAGGAAGCCGGAAGTCCGCGAGGACGGATCACCTCACGGGAGCGCCGTCGCGAGTTGCGCCCAGCCGAGAACGTCTGCCGGGGCGCCCAGTGCAGCGGCCTCCGCTGGGGTCAGCCAGCGGAAGCTGCCCGCCAACGGTGGCCACCCAGGCGCTAGCGGCCGCGCGGCATAGATCAGGTCGATATGCTCGTGGCCAGGGGCCACCGGTGCCAGCTGAATGCCCAGTGGGCGAGCGAGCGGACGCGGGCCCGCGGGAAACGGATGCCCTCCCGGGGGGCCAAAAGCCGCGTCAACCAGGGCAACAGCAAGCCCCGTTTCTTCGGCAACTTCACGCAGCGCCGCTTCATCCGGCAGCTCCCCCGGTTCGATATGGCCCCCGGCCGGCAGCCAGAGCGCTAGGCGAGCGTGATAGTGCAGCGCCACCCGCTCACCGCTCACCACGTAGACCGACACCGTCCAGTGACGCTCGCACCTAGAATCCGTTGTCATGCTCTCTTCGCTCCCAGCGCTCCACCATGCGCTGCTCCGCTGGTTCGTCGCCCATGGCCGCGACCTGCCCTGGCGACACACCCGCGACCCCTACCACATCCTCGTCGCTGAGGTGATGTTGCAGCAGACTCAGGTCGAGCGGGTGGTGCCAAAATACTACGCCTTCCTGACCGCCTTCCCAGACCTTTCTGCCCTGGCCGCCGCACCAACCGCTGCCGTCATCCGCGCCTGGTCCGGGCTTGGCTACAACCGTCGCGCCATCAACCTGCAGCGCGTAGCCCGCGCTGCCGTCGAGCGGTTTGGGGGCACCCTGCCCGCCAACCTTTCGGTGCTCACCAGCCTGCCCGGCATCGGGCGCTACACTGCTGCCGCAATCGCCTGCTTCGCCTTCGAGCTACCAGTCCCGGTCGTGGAGACCAATATTCGGCGGGTGCTCGCTCGCCTGAGCGGGCGCCCGGAACCGCTCCCCGAGCGGGAAGCCTGGGCGCTGGCAGCAGCCCTCCTGCCCGAGCCAGCCTGGACCTGGAACCAGGCCTTGATGGATCTCGGCGCTACGATCTGTACCGTCCGCGCGCCGCGCTGCTTGATCTGCCCCCTGCGCGAGCTCTGCCCCAGCCGCGGTGCCGTCCGCTCCCTGGCCGAGGCACGCCCTGCCTACGCCAGCCAGCCGTTCGTGGGGTCCAACCGCTGGTACCGCGGGCGGGTGATCGCCCTCCTGCGGGAGCTTCCGCCCGGCACCACCCTCGACCTCGAGACCCTCGGTCGCGCCCTCCGGCCCGCCTACAGCCCGGCGGACCGCCCCTGGCTCCAGCAGTTGGTCGCCGGCCTGGCGGCCGATGGCCTCCTCCACCTGGATGACGAGACGGTCGCTCTCCCCTGAGCGGCAGGCAAGGTCGCAGTCGCCTACACTATCTTGGGCGCGACAGCGTCCCAGCGTACGTCGCGCGGCGACCGGACAAGACGAGCGAGCGCAAGGAGACTGTCCATGAAAACGCGCCTGGTCCTCTCCCTCGGGACAACCGCCCTCCTCGCTGCCGGCTGCCTCCCCGGGGGGAGTTTCCCCCAGCTGCTGGCACCCGCAGCAACCGCCACCCTCCCCGCTAGCCCAACCCGCTCACTCGCCACCCCCACCCTCTCCCCGAGCCCTGCCGTTACCCTCACTCCCCTCGCTACCCCGACTGCAGCGCGCACCGGCACGCCCGCGGCAGCACCGAGCCCACCGGGTCGTCCCACCGCCTCTCCCACTGCCCTCGCTGCGGCAACCAGCACGCCTCGACCTGGCCAGACCCCCACTCCGGGGCGGAGCCCTGCTACCGTCAACCTGCGCACCGTCGATTGGAACGCCGTGATCAGCCAGGAGCCAGCCTTGCTCCATCCCCAGCCGCCCGATTACCTCGCGGGCCAAGGACCGTTCATCGAGTTCAAGACTCCAGGTTCCATCCCCGGCTTCGCCGATCTCCAGGGGATCATCTACGGCGATATCAGCGGCGATGGGCGTGAGGAAGCGATCATTCCCATCGTCTCCGGCGGGACAGCCGGAACCGTCGGCTTTTTGGTCTACGCCGCCGGCGACCGCGAGCCTATCTTCGCCACCGCCCTCACGGGCTACAAGCTCGGCGCCCGGGTGAGCAACGGCCAGCTGATCGTCCTCGAGCCGATCTACGCCGGGTGGGAGGGGAACTGCTGCCCGAGCGGCATCAGCGAGACCCGCTACCGGCTGGTCGGCGCCACTCTCGACCGGCTTGCCCGCACCGAGAGCGGCCTCCCCGAGGCGATCCCAGCCACCGTTGAGCGCTTCTACCAGCTGATCAGCGAGCGCCAGCTGCGCGATGCCTACACCTTCCTCTCGCCGGAGTTCCAGGCTGCCAATCCCTACGACCGCTGGTCAGCCGGCTTTGCCAACACAAGCGAAGTCCAGGCCGAAGCGGCCCTCGTGCCGGGTCAGAACGCTGCCACCGTCAACTTGACCGTCACCGAACGCACCCCCTCGGGCCAGAGCACGCGCCGCTTCCGCGGACGTTGGAACCTCATCTGGAGTAGTCAGGCCCGCCAATGGTTGCTCCACGAGGCGCAGATAAGCGAGGTGCGCTAGCGCAGTTCGGCTGCTAGATTCCGGGCATGCGTCGTCTCTTGCCCCTCGCCTACCTGCTGCTCCTCTCGCCCCTCGCGCTCATGGCGCTCAATAACCAGGCTGCCCTCGAGGGCTTACGCCTGCCCGCTGAGATGCTCCCCGCCGAGCAGTACGTGCGGGCCAGGGTGGTGGCAGTGCTCGAGGAAGGGACGCGCGAGGTGTTCGGGGCAGCCAACCGCTTCCAGGTCCTCCGCCTGGCCGTACTCGACGGCCCGGATGCTGGGCGCGAGATCACCCTCGAATACGGCGGGCAGGTGAAGATCACCGCCGAACAGCTCCTCCGCGCTGGCGAGGCCGCCGTCCTGGTGCGGGAAGCGGATGCGACCTACCGCCTCGTTGACCGCTACCGCCTGCCGACCGTGGCGGGAGTGGTCGCGCTCTTCGCGGTGCTCGTCATCCTCTCGGCAGGGCGCAAGGGCGTTGGCGCTCTCCTGGGGCTCGCGGTCTCGTTCGTGGTGATCGTCCAGTTCATGGTGCCCCAGCTCCTGCTCGGCCGCGACCCGCTGCTGGTCAGCATCATCAGTTGCTCGGTGATCCTGGGCGTGACGACCTATCTTGCGCACGGGATCTCCCGCCAGACGACCGTTGCCCTCCTCTCGACCTGCGGAGCGCTGGCGCTCACGGGCATCCTGGCTGGCCTGGCCGTCCACCTGACGGGGCTGGCCGGCCTAGGCAGCGAAGATGCGGCCATGCTCCAAGTCGGCCCGACTGCGGTGATCAATCTCCGCGGCTTGCTCCTCGGTGGCATCCTGCTCGGTACCCTGGGCGCGCTCAACGATGTCACGACCACCCAGGCCGCCACCCTCTTCGCCTTCGCCCGCGCCAACCCGCGCGCTTCCTTCCGACGGCTGGTCCAGGAGGGGCTGGTGGTTGGTCGCGAGCATATCGTCTCGCTGGTGAATACCTTGGTGCTTGCCTACGCCGGCGCCGCGCTCGGGATCGTCATCTTCTTCGTGCTCAACCCCTCGCGCTTGCCCTACTGGGTGCTATTCAACAGCGAGCTCGTCAGCGACGAAATCGTGCGCACGGTGGCAGGCAGCATCGGCGTCATTCTGGCGGTGCCGCTGACCACCCTGCTCGCCGCCTGGGCGGGTCGGCGCAGCGTGCGCTCCCTTCCCGAGCTGGCGACACGGACCGCGCCTGCTCCCCACCAACCAGTCCTTCACGGCCACTGAAAGAGCGCCGCAGCCGTTTTGCCCAGCACCCAGGCGACATCGTCAGCCGGCATCCAGCGCGCCGCCTCCACCCGGATGATGTCCACATTCTCACTGTAGCGGCAGAGGTTCCGCGCCATCTGCTGGGTCTGGTCTGACCCCCAGAGCAACCGGTGGGCGCCAAATGCGGCGTAGACGCGCTGGATGAGCGGCTGAAGGTCCCCAAAGGGTGGGCGCTCGGTCGAGAAGAGCGGCAGCGCCGAGACTTTGACCCAGACATTGGGGAAGCGCGCAAGTTGCTCCAGTTCGCCCAGCCGCTGCTCGCGCTGCTCGGGCGGATAGGGCACATTGAGGTGGTCGATGATCAGCTTCAGCCCCGGATAGCGCTGGACGACCGGTTCCATGAGGGCGGCCGCACCCCCAAGGCGGAACACCGCCACCGGGATGCCATAGCGCTCCGCACCCGCCCAGAGCGGCTCCAGTGCCCCCTCCGCCAGGAGACGCGGGCCGTGCGGATCGTTCAGAGAGAGGCGGATGCTGCACATACCCGGCTCATCCAGCCAGCGGGGGAGCCGGGCAAAGTGGTCTGGGTTGGTCGGCTGGAACCAGCCCATCACCCGGAAACGGTCGGGGTAGCGCTGGGTAACTTCCAGGGCGTAGTCAGGGGCGTTCCCCGGAAGGTACAACGGCGAAATCACCGCCCGGTCGACCCCGGCTTCGTCCATCAGGGCGAGCATCCGTTCCGCCGTCATCGGCTCGGGGAGATGGGGCCGGGCAGCCGGGTCCAGCGGCCGGTCGGGGCGGTCGGCTTCCCAGAGGTGCACCTGCGCGTCGATAATCATGCTCATCCTCCCCAGCAGTGAGGCCATGGTAGCCGAAACAGTCGCCACCCAGCGCGCTGGCAGGCCCGGGCCTGCAGTCGGGCACCAGGCAGCCGGCAGAGCCGCCGTTCGGCTGGACGTCGGCGCGCGGACGATCCAGAATGAGGGATACCGGTGACAGCCAGCGGCGCCCGAGCGCGACCCCGAGCCGGCCGCCTGCGCGGCCAGAGGAGGAACGCATGGCGACCGAGGAGCTGAGCGTCGAGCAGCTGCTCACCGCCTATCGGCAGCTGCTCCTGATCCGGCGGTTTGAGGAACGCGCGCTGGACCTCTACCGGGCCGGGGAGATGCGTGGCTCGACGCATCCCTACATCGGGATGGAGGCCGTGGCCGTTGGCGTCTGTCTCGCCCTGGAACCGACCGACTACATCACCAGTACCCACCGCGGTCACGGCCACACCATCGCCAAGGGAGGCGATGTGCGCCGGATGATGGCCGAGCTACTTGGCCGCGCCACGGGCTACTCGCGGGGCAAGGGCGGGAGCATGCACATCGCCGACCTGGAGCGCCGGATGCTAGGCGCCAACGGGATCGTTGGCGGGGGCATCGGGCTGGCGGCTGGTGCGGCCCTCACCGCGCGCCTCCAGCAGACGGGTGCAGTGGCAGTCTCCTTCTTCGGCGATGGCGCCCTCAATCAGGGCATTCTCCACGAGGTGAGCAACCTGGCGGCGATCTGGTCGCTCCCGGTCGTCTTCGTCTGCGAGAACAACCAGTACGCCATGTCGGCCGCCGCCGCCTGGACGATCGCAGGGGGCGACCCGGCTGGGCGGGCTGCCAGTTATGGTATCCCCGGGGTCACCGTCGATGGGATGGATGTCGTGGCCGTCTACCAGGCCGCCCGCCAGTTGATCGCGCGCGCGCGCAGTGGCCAGGGGCCGAGCTATCTTGTGGCGACCACCTATCGCTTCCTTGGCCACCACGCGGGCGACCCCCTCAACTATCGTCCCAAAGAGGAGGTCGATCACTGGCGCGCCCAGGACCCCATCCTGCGGCTGGCGCGTCAGCTCCAGGCAGCAGGCATTCCGGCGACAACCCTGGCCGCCCTCGACGAGGAAGTGACTGCCCAGATCGAGGAGGCGGTCCAGTTCGCGCGCTCGAGCCCGCACCCGACGGTAGACGAGCTGTCCTGCGATCTCTACGCCTGAAGGAGGAGCCCCGATGGTCGGTGTGGTCCCAGGGAGCGAGCAATCCCCCGCGCCTGCCGCCGAGGAGCGCATCCTCACCTACGCCCAGGCGCTCAACGAGGCGCTCCGCGAAGAGATGCGGCGCGACCCGACGGTTTTCGTGATGGGGGAGGATGTCGCCGCCTGGGGCGGGGGTGGGGTCTTCGGGGTGACGCGAGGGCTGGCCGAGGAGTTCGGCACCGAGCGCGTCCGCGACACCCCGATCTCGGAAGAAGCGATCGTGGCGGTTGCGGTCGGCGCGGCGGCCACCGGCAGCCGGCCCGTGGTCGAGCTGATGTACGTCGACTTCGTCGGGTTGGCGATGGAACCGCTAGTCAACCAGGCCGCCAAGCTCCGCTACATGTTCGGCGGTAAAGCGCAGGTGCCCCTGGTGCTGCGTACCCAGCAAGGTGCCGGCCGTGGCAATGCCGCCCAGCACAGCCAGAGCCTCGAGGCCTGGTTCTGCCACGTGCCCGGCCTGAAGGTCGTCACCCCGAGCATGCCGGCCGATGCGAAAGGACTGCTCATCAGCGCCATCCGCGACGAGAACCCCGTCGTCTTTCTGGAGCACAAGCTGCTCTACACCACCCGCGGGCCGGTGCCCGCGGGCCCCTTCACCATCCCGCTGGGAGTCGCCGCCGTCAGGCGGCCCGGTCGGCACGTCACCGTCGTCGGCATCCACCTCACGGTGCACAAAGCACTCCAGGCGGCCGAGCAGCTCGCGGAGGAAGGGATCGAACTCGAGGTCATCGACCCGCGCACCCTCGTTCCCCTCGATGAAGAGACGATCGTCGCCTCGGTCAAGAAGACCGGGCGGCTGATCGTCACCCACGAGGCGGTGACCCGCGCGGGCTACGGCGCCGAGATTGTGACCCGCGTGGTCGAGCTCGCCTTCGACTACCTCGATGCCCGGCCAGTCCGAGTCTGCGGGAAGGATGTGCCCATCCCCTACAGCGGCATCCTCGAGGCCGCCGCTCTCCCCCAGGTGGAGGACCTAGTGGCCGCGGCGCGAGCGCTGGTCCGGGATGAGGTCGCCTGATGGGTACCCTTGTCACCATGCCGGTCCTCGGCCTGACGATGGAGAGCGGGACGATCGTCGAGTGGCTGAAAGCCGAGGGCGAGCTGGTCACCAAAGATGAGCCGCTCTTCACCGTCGAGACCGATAAAGCCGTGGTCGAGGCGCCCGCTCCCGCGAGCGGCATCCTCCGCGCGATCTTCGTCCCGGCGGGGGGCTCAGCCCCCGTGCGGGCACCGATCGCGGAGATCGTCGCCCCCGAGGAGGTGAGCGCCCAGCCAGCCGACCCAGCGCCAGCATCGCCGGAGGCAGCCTCGGGCGCTGCTCCTCCACTCCCGGCTGCGGGGGCACCCGTCGTCACCCCGGCGAGCGACCCTACTGCGCCAGCGGCGGAGCGTGCTCCGCCGGCGGTTTCCCCGGCTGCTCCTAGCCGGCGGTTTGCTTCGCCGCGGGCGCGGCTCCGCGCGCGTGAGCATGGGGTCGATCTCGCTACAGTGGTAGGCAGCGGCCAGGGCGGGCGGATCCTCGAGCGCGACGTGCTTGCTGCGGCGGCCCAGCTGGCCCCCCGGGCAACCCCGCTGGCCCAGCGGGTGGCGGCCGAACGGGGAATTCCCCTCAGCGGGGTGGCGGGGAGCGGCCCAGCCGGCCAGGTGCGGCGCGCCGATGTCGAAACGCTGAGTGCGCTCGCGGGGGACCTCGTGCCTCTCTCGCGCCAGCGGCGGGCCACCGCCGAGCGGATGGCTGCCTCGGCCCGCGCGGTCGCCCGGGTCACGCTCTTCGCGGAGGTCATGTTCGAAGAGGCAGCCCGGCTGCGGGCCCAGCTTGCCGCTGAATTCGCCCGCCGTGGCATTCCCGGCTTGCCGTGGGATGCCCTCATCGTTCGGGCCGTGGCCCTCGCCCTCCGGGAGCATCCAGCCCTCAATGCTAGCTGGGTGGAAGGAGCGGGCATCCGCCACTCGGCGGCCATCAACGTTGGCGTCGCGGTGGCGCTCGCACCCGAAGGGCTGGTCGTGCCTGTGGTCCACGCGGCCGACCACCTCCCCCTCCGGGAGACCGCCCGCGAGCTGCTGGCACTGGTCGAACGCGCGCGGAGCGGCCGCCTGACTATCGCCGACCTGAGCGGGGGGACCTTCACCGTGAGCAATCTGGGCGCCCGGCGCATTCTGGCCTTCACCCCGATCGTTAACCCTCCCGAGACGGCCATCCTCGGGGTCGGACAGATCGCTCCTCGGCCAGCAGTGCGGGAAGGGCAGCTGGTCATTTGCCCGACCGGTATCCTCTCCCTCAGTTTCGACCACCGGGTGGTGGACGGCGAGCCAGCCGCCGCGTTCCTGGAACGGGTGGTCGAGCTGCTCGAACGTCCCTACGCCTTGCTCGACCTGTAGCCAGCACGCGAGCGCGAAAACCGCGATACTACGGCATGACCGCTGGCTCTACCTTGCTGCTCAATCTCGCGGTCGTGCTTGGCCTCGCCTGCCTCGGGGCGATCGTGGCGGCGCGACTGCGGGTCTCGGTCATCCTGGGCTACATCCTGGCTGGCATCGCTATCGGTCCCTACACCCCTGGTTTCCACGGCGACCTCGCCACCGTCGCTGCCCTTGCCGATATCGGGGTCATCCTGCTGATGTTCACCGTGGGGGTTGACCTCTCCCTCCAGCGCCTGCTCGAACGCTGGCGGCTGGCCATCTTCGGCGGCGCTGGCCAGGTCGCCCTGATGATCACCGGGGGGCTCGTGACCGGTGCCCTGCTGGGCTGGCCGCTGGCGGAGGCCTTCTGCTTCGGGGCAGCGGTTGCCATCTCCTCGAGCATCGTCGCTGGCAAGCTGCTGGGCGAACGCGGCGAGACCGGGTCACTCCACGGCCAGATTGCGCTCGCCCTCTCCGCGGTCCAGGACCTCGCTACGGTGGCCCTGGTGATCCTGCTACGCGCGTTCGCTGGCAGCGAAGGAGCAACACCCCTCGAGGTGCTGCTGGCGGTCGGGAAGGCAGCCCTCTTTCTCTTCGTGCTGGTCCCGCTCGGCTCGCGCATCTTGCCCTGGGTGTTCGAGCGGGTCGCTCGCCTGCGCAATCGCGAACTGTTTGCCCTCAGCGTGGCAGCGGTTGCGCTGGCAGTGGCGTCCACCTCCACCCTTTTTGGGCTCTCCCTGGCGCTGGGGGCCTTCGCCGCTGGGATTGTCGTGAGCGAATCCGACCTCTCGCACCGCATTCTGGCGACTGTGGGACCGCTGCGGGATGTCTTCGCGGGGATTTTCTTCGTCTCCATCGGCATGCTGCTCGACCCGCTGGCAGCGCTCGACGACCTGCCGCTCCTGGGGTTTGTGGCTCTCCTGATCTTGGTCGTCAAGCCCGCCCTCATCACGGCCCTGGTCCGGCTGGGGCGCTACTCCTGGCGGACCTCCCTCCTGGCTGGCGCTGCCCTGGCGCACTCGGCGGAGTTCTCCTTTTTGCTCTTGACGACCGGCCTTACCCTGGGCGTGCTCTCGAACGAGGTCTTTGCCCTCGTCCTGACGGCCTCGCTGCTCTCGGTAGTACTCGCGCCAGCGACCTACCGCGGCGCCGGCTGGCTAAGCGAGCTGCTGACGCGGCGGAAGGTTCTGCTCGAGGAAGCGTGGCCGGCCACGAGCTCCGGCCGCCCGCACGCCGTCATCCTCGGCTACGGCCGGGTTGGCCAGGTCATTGGCAACGCGCTGGCGCGGCGGGGCTTCTCGTTTATCGCCGTGGACGAAGATGCTGAAGTCGTCCGGCGTCTGCGTGCCCAGGGCATCCCGGCAGTGCTCGGTGAGGCCGATAATCCCTATCTCCTCGATCAGCTCGGCCTCGATCAGGCGCGCCTGCTGATCATCGCCCTGCCCGATGCCCTGGCCACCCGGCGGGTGGTCGAGCATCTCCGCTCGGCCTACCCCCGCCTGCCTATTCTGGCGCGCACCCACAGCCTGGAAGAGCAGGAGTACCTCCTTGGCCGTGGGGTCCAGGCGGTGGTCGGTGAACTCGAGCTCGCCCTCGAGATGACCCGTGCTGCCCTGCGTCGCTTCGGCGTCAGCGCGACGGAAATCCAAAGCCTCCTTCAGCGGCTGCGCGCGCCGGCCGAGCCTGCTCCCTGATCGGGTGGCACCTGTGCCAAGAGGGCATCGTAGTCGGTCGTTGCCGGACCCGGTACGGAGACTAGCTCGAACGTCTTGTTGCGCGCCGCCTCCGAACGGAGGGCTGCCACGCAGACGGCGGCCACTTCCTCCCGCGAGACGGCACCTTGCAGCGTGTCGCCCGTGCCGACGACGAGGGTTCGCGGTGGATGCGTCTGCCCTTCCAGGTGACCGGGGCGGACGATGGTGTAGGTCAGCCCACTGGCCCGCAGGTGGTCCTCACTCTTCAGCTTCCACTCGAGGATGCGTCCGTTGCCGAGGGTGTTCAGGATGTTGTCCGGCTGGGTCACTCCGATCGAGGAGATGAGCACCACGCGCTGGACGCCTGCCTCCTTCGCCGCCTCGATCAGATTGACCTGGCCTTCGTAGTCGATCTTCTGGGGCGTGGCGTCTGGCGGGTAGAACATGTCCTGGGGGCCGCGGCCTCCCGCTTTCAGCTGAGGGCGAGCCCCGGTGGCGATGATCAGCCCCCAGGCGCCAGCCAGCGCTCGCCGGACGGCTTCCCGATCGGCAGTGTCGGCTAGCGACACCTCGATGCCCGCTGGCAGCGTGGCTGCTTTCTCGGGTGAGCGGACCAGCGCCCGCACCGGAACGCCCGCGGCCAGCAACTGCTCGACGCAGAGGCGCCCGGTCCGCCCGCTTGCTCCCGCGACCACGACCACGTCTTGTTGCTCGCTCAACGCCTGCTCCTGCTATCGATGGTGTTTATCGATGAGATAATACAGCATCAGGATCTCCAGGGGATAGTCGAAAAGCGGCTGCCACCGGGCCCAATGCCCCCCGCTGACCACCCTGCGGTCGAGCAGCGTCGGCGGCGGCCATCCGCTAGAGTCGCCCGGGAGGTGCACTATGGCGAGCGGGGCAACCATTCTGGCAGCTGCCATCCAGCGCGAGGGCGTGGGAACTGTCTTTTCCCTGGGTGGAGCGGCCCATGGCCGGCTCCTCGATGCCCTTGACCGGGCCGGGGTTCGCATCATCAGTGCGCGCCACGAAACGGCCGCGGTAGCGGCGGCCGATGGCTACGCCCGGATCACGGACCGCGTCGGCTTTGCCATCATTATTAGCAAGCAAGGGCTACCGAATGCCGTTACTGGCATTCTGGCCGCTGCTCTGGCCTGCTCGCCGGTCGTCGTCCTGGTAGTCCGACCGCCCCTCGCGACCGAAGAGCCCGGGAGCTGGCTGGACGATGAACTGGTCTTCGTCCGGCCGCTGGTCAAGCGAGCGCGGACGGTGCCCGCGGCAGACCGCCTCGCCGAGTATCTCCACCACGCCTGTCACCTCGCCCGGAGCGGCCGACCGGGACCGGTGGTGCTGGCAATCCCCCAGGACCAGCTCAGCAGCGAGGGTGGCGAGCCCGCAGAAGGCCCGCTCGCGCCCCCAGCCCCCCCGGAACCGGCCGTTGCTGCCGTCGAGGAGGCAGCGGCCCTGCTGGCCACGGCGCGCCGACCGCTCATCATCGCTGGGCGCGGCGCTGCCCGGGCTGCGGCAGCGCTGCAGCGGCTCGCCCGCGACTTCGCCATCCCGGTGCTTGGCCACAGCCTTGGACGTGGCGCGGTGCCCGAGGACCTCACCCTCGGCTTCCCGTGGCCGCTCGCGCAGGTGGCAGCGCGGGAGGCGGATGTGGTGCTGGTGCTCGGAGCACGCCTCACTGAGCGCCTGGGGTTCGGGCTCCCACCGCGCTTCCATCCGGCTGCTCGCTTCATTCAGGTCGACCTGGAGGCAGAAGAATTACAGCGGGCGCGGGCTATCACAGTGCCTATCGTGGCCGAGGTTGGCTGGGCGACCCAGCGGATTGCCGAGGCGCTCACCCGGCGGCTCGGGGGAGCCCGGCCACTCTCCCCCGAGGCGCCTGGCTATGTGCTGGCCGCAATGGCCAACCGGCTGGCGCGGATCGCCGAGGTCGGCCTGGGCGATGAGGGGCCGCTTCATCCTTACCGAGTGGCGCGCGAGGCAACGGCCTTGCTCCCCCCGCATGCCATCGTGGTAGGTGATGGTGCGGATGCCCTGAACTGGATGCTTGCCCACCTCCGCATCCAGGAAGCCCCGGGCTATCTCGATCACTATCCCTCCGGCTCGATGGGGATCGGCACCCCGCTGGCGGTCGGTGCGGCGGCGGCGGCGCGCGAGCTTGCTGCTACGAGCGGGCAGCCACCCCGGCCGGTGGTGCTGTTCACGGGGGATGGCGCCTTCGGCTTTTACCTTGCTGAGCTGAACAGCATCGCTCTAGCGCAGCTGCCCCTACGCATTGTGGTGCTGAACGACCAGGCCTGGGGAACCGAACGTCACGGCCAGCAGCTCGCCTTCGGCCGTACCATCAATGTCGACCTCGGCGAGACGCACTACGACCAGATCGCGCGCGGCTTTGGCCTGAGCGCGGAGCAGGTGCGCCACCCCCGGGAAGTGCGGCCCGCCCTGGAGCGGCTGTTCGCCAGTCCCGGCCCAGCGCTGCTCGACTGCTGGATGGACCGCGAGGCGGGCCGCGAGCGCAAACAGGACCCTCGGCTCCAGATGATCCCGCACGACGACATCACCGTTAGCCGCCAGCCGTACCGGGCACCTTCAGTCGCGTAGGCTCAGGCCGGGCAGCCGGCGTCGATCCACTGGCGGAGGAGGGCAACCTGCTCGGGCGGCCAGGCAGCATCGCAGGGCATCGAGCCATCAGCAACCCGGGCGTAGATCGCCTCGGCGTGTGCTTTCACCTCCTCATAGTCTGCGAGGTCGAAGGCGTAGGCCATAGCGTCGATGTCTTCCTGGCGGAAGAGCGGTCGGATATCGCGGGTAAAGCTTGGCATCGCAGTTCCCTCCCCTCGGGCGGCACGGTTCCGCGAAGGCAGGGTACCAGGAGTGGGCGGTAGCCGCTACCTGGGAGCGCTGCACCCCTGAGCCGCCTGGGGGGCGTGCCCAGGGGAAGCAGCGGGCAGCGGTGCCGGGTTTCCATCCCAGCCGGAGGACGGCGGATGGCGCCCGCTGCGAGGAGCCGCTTCCGTCCCGCTCGGCCTCTGCCGAGGAGGCCGCCCTCCCCTTGCGATCCAAGCGGCCAGGCAGGAGCGTGCGCCGGCAGGCTAAGGCGCCCGCCCGGACTGGCGGGGTGAGCGTCGGCGCGTCGTCGGCTGGGGGCGCCCTGGGAGGACACCCTGCGGGCTGGCCGCGATGCCGAGCCAGGTCAACGGGAGGTAGGCACCGAACGGCCAGGGCGCGAGTTCAACCCGTAGGCTAACGAGGTTGTTCTCGTAGCGGTCGTGCTCCGGGGAGAACCAGCGGATGCGGGCAAACACCTCGTGGCGGCCGTAGAGGCGGGTGGTCGGCCAGGTGGCCCGGGCGGTGGCACTGCGGCCCGCCCAGACGAGCGGGACCACTTCGGCACCGATAAAGCGCCCCCCCTGCTGGGGATGCCCGTCGAAGAACTCCACGTGGACGTTCGCGAAATGGGCCTGCTCAGCACGGACGGTCGCCACCAGTGTCTTGGTCGGGTTCGTGGAGGGCTCAAGCCGCAGGTCGCCGGGGCGGAAGCCGATGTCGGGTGGTTGGGAGGCACCGGAGAGCAGGTAGGAGACAGTCTCGTGCCCAACCAAGGCGTTCCCCGGATTGCCGCTGCAGGGGTCGTCCTGCTGGGGGGAAGAGGACGTCAGGACCGGGAGGATGGTGAAACCCTGCTTGTTGTCGCGGTGGATCGCGGGAACCGTCTGCTGGGGGTCGATGACCATCCAGATGGTATGGCACCCGGCTGAGCCGGCGGGAGGCGTCCAGCGGATGTGAACGTCGGCAGCGGTCAGCGCGCCGAGCCCGTTCACACTCGTCGTTGCGATCGGCACGCCGCCCTGGGCAGGATTGCCATCGTAGAAGACGATCGGCAATGTGCCATTAACGGGAACGTAGCTGTAGTTACGCACCGTCCCGGTGATCAGTACGGGCTGGCCGGCTAGCGGGGCGGCGGGCGCAAAGCGGATATCCTCGGAGTAGAACTCCAGGTAGCGCAAGCGTGGCTCGATGGTGGCGAAATAGCGCGGGCGGTGGCGGAGGATGAGCGTGGGGTCGGGAAGCGTGCCGTAGTACTGGCCCCAGAGCGAGGTCGGGTCGGTAGGGACGTTCATCAGCCAATTCACCCGCATGAAGGGGAAGGGCCGTGCCCAGTAGACCAGCGAAGCGACTTGGAAATCGGATTCTGCAATCAGCGGGTCATTGTAGTAGAAGCGGAGCCCGGTACTTTCGTCGAATCCAGTCTCGAGCGTCGTATTGCTATCGTGGCGGTACGAGCCCTCGAAAGTGGTCTTCACGCTTCCAGCCCCCAGGACGGGAGGGAAGGTCCGCTGCCCAGTGACGGTGATGTCGACCCCAGCAAACCATTTGGTGGAACTGACCGTGTCCTTAATGTCCTCCCAACTCATGTACCACTCGTTTGGCCCTATGTTCGACTCATAGTTGCTGTTGTAGATCGGGGTAAGGACATCACTTGCACCCACACCTACCTGCCACGAGAGTAAGTTCCCTGGCTCGTGGTCTGGGCGAGCAATCGTAAAGCTGCGGGCAGGGAAGTTTGTTGGAATACCGCCAGATACCGTGCAGTTGACCAGGCATGGCTTACCATTGGCGAGAGGGTTCTTGCGTGGCCGGATAATGACCATGTGTCCTTCGAGTTTATCCTGACGGAGAATCGGGTATTCCCAGATATCGTAGTCGATCATGGTGGCGATGAAAAAGCTATCAC
>JAILZB010000267.1 GCA_023512725.1 Chloroflexota bacterium
GTCTGCAGGTGCGCGACCAGGTGGCCGCCGCCGCGCGCTACCCGCGCGGCGACGCCACCCGCGTCAAACAGGTGCTGTCCAATCTGCTGTCCAACGCCATCAAGTACAACCGCCGCGGCGGCACGATCGAGATCAGCGCCACTCGCGAAGACGCCCACGTGCGCCTAGAGGTCGCCGACACCGGGCTAGGAATGAGCGACGAGCAGATGCGCAGACTGTTCCAGCCGTTCGACCGCCTGGGCCGTGAGGCGAGCGGCATCGAGGGCACCGGCATCGGACTGGTGATCGCGCAGCGGCTGGTGGCGCTGATGGGCGGCGAGCTGCGCGTGGCGAGCCGGCCGGGCGAAGGCTCCCGCTTCGGTTTCACGCTGCCGGCAGCCGCCGCACCGCACTCGCCGGCAACAGCACGGCCCCCGCGTGGCGCGCCCCGCTGTAAACGCGGTCACCTTCCGATAGCCCCGACACCCCCGGCCCCACTTGCTCGACGACGCCGACGTGACTGTAGCCCGGACGGAACGGATACTGCACGTAGCGGGACCAGACGCTCCCAGGCGGAAACTCCCCCGAGAGCGCGGTCAGTTCCGTGCCCGTGCTGATGAGCGTGACCTCGGTCGCCACACGCACCTGTCCCTCGCTGGGCTCTCCCACCTCCACGGTCTCCAGCTCCACCTCACCGGGGCGGAGAAAGATGACACCTTCTGTTTCCATCGTCTGCCGGCTCCCTTCGGTCACGTGCTGGGTGCCTTTGGCGCCCGTGCGGCGTGCACGCCCACGGGCGCCATTACGGTCCGGCGGCAGCTTACGCGCCCTCTGTGCCCTGGCGGCGCACGGCCAACGCCGCACCGCTTTTATTCGGAGCGGATCAGGCCAAGGTCCCTCACGGTCAGCAGGTGCGCCAGCGCGGCAAGCAGGTCGCGGCGGCTGCTGGAATGGATCGCCAGGGCGAGCTGCGTTTGGATGTAGCCGAACGGCACGCCCATATCGTACCGCTCCCCACTGATCTCCGCCGCCAGGTACCGCTCGCGGCTGCGGAGAAGGTCCTGAGCATCGGTCAGCTGGATCTCGCCGCGCTGCCGGATGTCGTTCTCGACGTAGTAGGCGATGCAGTCGAAGATCGACGGCGGGAAGACATGCATCCCGAAAAAGCAGAGATACTGTCCGCGGCTGAGGCCCGGCGTCCGCAGGTGCTCCTCGGCAAACTCGAGGGTCGGCTTCTCGTGGATGCGGGTCACCTCATAGACGTCCGGGCTCGTGCCGATGCGCGTGCCGGTGAGCGTGCCGAAGAGATGGAGCAGATCTTCCGGCGTGCGCTGGACGCCCGAGATGGCACAGCCGTACTCCGCGTAAACGTCGATCAACTGGCGGGAGCAGTTCTTCTTGGCGTCAGCGATGTAGACGTGATCGCCCAGCAACAGCAGGAACGGCTCGTCCCCCACGAAGGAGCGAGCGCAGTAGACTGCGTGGCCGTACCCCTCCTGTGTCTCCTGTATCACATACTGGATCCGCCGCGAAAGTTCCTCAAGCCGGGCCGCCTCCTCCAGTGCCCAGACCTTCCCCTTCAGATACGGCGCGACCTGTGGCGAGAGCGCCCGGAAGTGTCCCTGGATCTGCGGCAGGCTCTGGGGCGAGCAGACGATGCAGATCTGCTCGATGCCCGCATCCACCGCCTCCTCGACAATGATCTGGATTGTCGGCTTCGTCGTGCCGTCCCGATCGACGAGAGGGAACATCTCCTTCTGGACCGTCACCATCGCCGGGAAGTGGCGCGTGCCGGTCCCCGCCGCCGTGATGACCGCCTTTCGCACCTTGGCTGTCTCACTCACCCTCGTCCCTCGCGGATCGCCTCCAGCATCGGCAGCAGGACGGGCTCGATCCGGGATTTGAGCGCCGTGTTCGCGTAGCCAATCCAGGCGACGTCCGCCTGCAGGTTCAGCGGCGCCGACAGCGGCCGCCCCCGGTCGTCGGTCACGATCACCCCCGCCTCTCGCGCCACCAGCTCCGTGCACAGATCGTAGGGGTGGGCGCAGAGGCGACGCGCGCCGCGCCCCTCGCCGGCCGGCAGGAGAGGGCGCAGGTCGGCGTTGAAGCGGTCGTGGCCGACGATGAGCTCGTAGAGCTGGCCGCCGCTGGAGACGTACTGGTCGTCGAAGACGAGCGGATTGCCGTCCGCGGGCTGTCCTAGGACTTCCTCGAAGAGTGCCTCCTCCAGTCGCGCGAAGAGCGCCTTACCGCCCGGAAAAAACTTAGAGATCGAGGCAAAACCGTGCGCCGGCGTCGTGGCGCGGCTGGGACGGGGCACGAACGGCTGCTGCTCCCCCGTCAGCAGATTGTGTCGCTCGCCCCGAGTTCCCTCTCCCCGACATGCGTAGAGCAGATCGCCCAGATAGTGGCGCGTTGTCGGCACCTCGGTCTGCATGGCGACGGCGATGTCGGCCAGCGTGGGCGGAGCCTCGGGCGCCTCCGAGGCGACGCCGGCGAGGATCCAGGCGCTGCGCTTGTCGTACATAATCACCCGCGTGCCGTCGATCGGGTCCACGATCAGGCGGAAGCGGGGAGTCTGGCGGCTTCCCTCCGGCAGCACCACGCCCTCGTTGGGCAGCCCCTCCGCCACCAGACGGAACGGGATCTCCTGCGCCCACTCACGGCAGAACGAGAGCAGCACCGCCTCCCCCCGCTCGTCGATCCTATAAATCGTGTCGCCCCCCCGCGCCGCGGCGACCTCGGAAAGCTCCTCTGCCGTACCCTTAAGCAACTGCGCGCGCAGGTGGTCACGCAGCCGAAGCTGCAACGCGCGCAGCTTTGCCACGAAGTAGTCGGGTGGGTTAGGAAGGGGCGTCACGGGGCATCCCCCTGCACCACGCGGTTTGTCAGCGTGCCGATCTCCGGCGCGGTGATCGTCACCAGGTCGCCCGGCACCAGGGTGAAGTCGTCCGGCGGCACAATGCCCGTGCCGGTGAGGAGGAAGGCGCCGTCGGGGAAGACGTTGTCGCGGCCCAAGTACTGCACCAGTTCGTCGAAACGACGCTTCATTTGCGCGGTGGTCGTCTCCCCCTCGAAAACGATCTGGCGGCCGCGCGCGATGGTAAGACGCACGGCAAAGTTGCGGTGGCCGCGCGCCTCCTCTTCCAGCAGCACGCCGGGGCCCAGCGCGCAGCACTGGCGATAGACTTTCGCCTGCGGGAGGTAGAGCGGGTTCTCCCCCTCGATGTCCCGCGAGCTCACGTCGTTGCTGAGGGTGTAACCGACGATTCGAAGCGACGGCGACAGCAACAGCGCCACCTCCGGCTCCGGCACGTTCCAGGTGGCGTCGCGGCGGATTCGGATCGCCTCACCGGGGCCGACCACGCGCGACGGCGTCGCCTTCAGGAAGAGCTCGGGACGCTCGGCGGCGTAGACGCGGTCGTAGAAGTCGCCGCCGCCCTCCGACTCCTCCATCCGCGCCTCCTTGCTGCGCAGATAGGTCACGCCCGCGGCCCAGACCTCCTGGCAGTCGAGCGGCACCGCCGGCCTCAGACCGGCCAGGTCGGTCACGCACCGCAGGAGCGGATCTTCCAGGCCCTGGGGCGGCGTGCGGGGCGTCTCCAGGACGGCGCCCACCGCCTCGCGGACGGAGGCGACGGGATCGCTCTGCCTAAGCCATCCGGCCAGCGACGCAAAGAGCGCGGGGTCCAGGCGCGTCAGGTTCAGGAAGGGGCGTGGC
>JAILZB010000268.1 GCA_023512725.1 Chloroflexota bacterium
ACAAGACGGTGTGTGGAGCTTGCGTCGTGGCCTGCCCGCTGAGCGGAGTCAGACGAGGAGCACCGGTGGTCGACCGCCGCTGACCGATGCGGGGCCTGCGTGCTGCGCAGGCCCCGCATCCGCTCCGCTCTACCACCAGCCGCGCATGGCCCGGTGGCCCCGGCCGCCGCCCGGCCACCGCCCTCCGCGCCGCGCGCGGTCCCCAAGCTTCAGCCGCATCTTGTTCCATAGCTCGTTGAGCTTCTTCTCTTGCTCCGCGGTCAGAATGTCCTTGACCTTGTCCTTGATCGCCTCGCACTGCTGCCTGACGCGGAGCCTCAGTTCCATGAGCTCACCCGCGAGCGTCTTGAGCCGCTCCTGGTCGGGGCTGTCCTTAGCCCACTCCTTGCGCAACTCGCTCGTCTTGTCCCTCGTCTCCTCGGCCAGGGCCTTGCGCCCGGCGGCCGCCTCCTCCCGCAGCTTTGACAGCTTCTCTTTCTGTTCCTGCGTCAGCTCCAGCGCCTGGGCTGCCTTGTCGAGAAGCTTATCGATCCTCCCGATGAGCCATTCCCAGGCCCCGGTAGCGTCCGATAGACCGCGTCCCGCGAACGCGCCAGCGCCGCGCTGAACGCCCACCGGACCCCAAGGGCAGCACCACAGCCCCGTCTTGCCCGGCGGCACCGGGGCGACGTCCGCGGCAGCAGCTACCCCAGCGACCGCGACCGCCGAAGCAAGAGCCAGGACCAAGCCGACCACCAGCCTCTTTGACCGAACCACCTCTGTCCCCCCTTCACGTCGCGGAACGGGCTCGTGCGAGAGTTCCATGGTTTCCCACTGCTGCGTCTCTTCGTTGAACCGCCTTGGGCCCCTCCATCCTCGTTGTTTAATCTCTGCACGTTGTGCAGGTGTCAAGTCAGAATTGGGATCTTGAGCCAGCCGCTTCCAATGCCTGCGCCTCTCAGCGTCCGTCATTTCTTTGTGCGGCGACGGAGGCTTTGCCGGATCCTTGACAAACCGCCCGGTCTTTGGGTCACGCCACCGGCCCGTTGCTGGCTCCGGGCCCGTGGGCTGATCTGGTACCGGCGTTTCGGGGTTTGGACCGAGTGGTCCACTGGCGCCGACCGAAAAGGCGATGAAGCCGGCCAGATCGGTGCTGGCGATTGCTCCGGGCGCTGCGCCCGCGGTAGGAGCCCCACCCGCGACCGCGACCATGCCCCCTTCGGGTACGGCAACAGCACGGCCCCCACCTGGACGAAGCAGGTCGTCAACGCCATCTCGCAGTGCTGGCGTTGCTCCCCTGACATAGGCCCCGGCGCCGCCTGTGACTGCTCCAAACAGCGCCCCAGCGTACATGTCCATGAGAAGCTGCGTGGCGTCGATGGTGCCGTTTACAAGGTACTGTGTCACGGCACTCTGGACAGCTCCGCCAGCGGCACCGGAAAGCAGTCCAACTCCTGCGGCCACCGCAATACCCGAAGGATCTCCCGTCAACGCTGTCCCAGCCATGGCCCCGGCGACAAACCCTCCCGCGAATCCACCCGCGGCAGCACCCACAGCCCCCTGCCACGTCACCTTCTTTCCAGAGAGCCATGTGCCAACGGCGTATCCAATCACCCCGACACCCGCGCCGATGAAGCCTCCCAGCAGCCCGCCTGCTAGGCTCTCGCCGTCGGGATCCCGGTAATTGGCGGGGCTGTTGAGGACGTAGCGGGAGAGGTTGGGGTCCCCGGCGGCGAAGGAGAGGGGGTCTTCAGAGAGGAAGCGGCCGGTGTGGGGGTCGTAGTAGCGGGCGCGGTAGTAGTAGAGGCCGGTCTCGGGGTCGTATTCGCGCCCGGTGAAGGCGAAGGGGAAGACGAACCCGGGGTTCGTGTCCTCGACGACCTGGCCCCAGGCGCTGAAGACGCGGTCGCGGATGGCGTTGCCCGCGTTGTCTAGCAGCGTGCGGACTGTCCCCAGATGGTCCGAGAGCGCCCAGAAGACGTCGTCTTCCAGCAGGTTCTCGTCAGCCAGAACCTGGTCGCAGCAAGGCCGAGAGAGGGGGGCGGCCCGTGCAGATACCGATTGGTCAAAGAACCCGTGCCGTCAAACGCCAGCACGATATCGTCTTGATCATAGACATACGCGATCGCCTCCGCAAGCCCCTGCCCCTCGCCATCCCAGTCGATCTGCTTGCCGATGCGGCGGTCGAAGACGTCGTAGGTGTAGAGCACCTCGCGGGTTACGACGCCCTGGTTGTTCCTGAACACCACCCGCGTCAGCCGGTTGCGGTGGTCCCACTCCAGCTCCATCACGTGGTCGTCGGCCGGGTCGCTGGAGATGCGGGTACGCCGGATGACGTTCCCCTCGGCATCGTACTCGTAGGTGAACACGCCGTCGGAGAGGAGCCGGTTGTTGGTGCCCACCTGGTAGCCGCTGGTGATGCGGTTGCCGTTGAGATCGAACTCGTGCTCTTCGTCCGGCTGGTAGTCGTGGTCGGCAAGCAGGAGCTGGCCGATCTCGTCGTACTCGTACAGGCTGGTGCCGTCGGGCGAGACGAAGCTGAGAATCCGCCCGGCCGCGTCGTAGGTCCAGGCGTAGTCGATGCCGCCGCCGGCGTGGGCATGCTCTAGCCCGGTCAGGCGAGCCAGGGCGTCGTAGGTGAAGCTGCTCGCCGCCACCAGGTGCTCATTCTGCCCGTCCAGGTCGTTGTAGCGGCGGATGAGCGTGAACTGGCCCAGGGCGTTGTACTGGAAGTCCACTCGCTTTTCCGCCACCACGTTGCCCGCTTGCTGGCCCTGCTGCTCAATGCGAGTGATCCGCGAGAGGCCGTCCCAGGTGTAGCTGGTGAGGAAGTCGGGCGTCCCGTCGATCGTGGCCTTGAGTTGCGTGCGGCGGTGGAGGCGGTCGTACTGCATCTCGAGCAGCACGGTGGGCACGCCGGGCGTGCCCGCGTTGCTCACGCTGGTGAGCCTGCCCGCGCCGTCGTAGCCGAAGGCGTAGGCCGAGTCGGGGTCGCTGGCGGCGGTGAGCTGTCCCGCGGCGTCCCAGGCGAAGGCCAGCGTGCGCAGCAGGGTCTGTCCGTCCAGCCAGCGCTCCTCCACCATGCGGTCGAGGGCATCGTACTCATACTGCGTGACGCGGCCGTTGCGATCGGTGTACTGGGTGAGGTTGCCCACCGCGTCGTAGGCATAGTAGCGAGAGTCGTTCAGCTCGTTGGTGTCCTGGATGACGCGGTCCAGGCCGTCATACACCCAGGTGGTGGTGTTGCCCACCGGGTCGGTGAGCGAGGTGAGGTTGCCCACCAGGTCGTAGGTGTAGCTGGTGACGCCGCCGCGGGCATCCCGCTGGGCGATGAGGCGGTAGAGGTTGTCCCAGGTATAGAGCGTGGTGTGGTTGAGGGGATCGGTGACGGAGAGGACGTTGCCCACCGCGTCGTAGGCGTAGGAGGTGCTCTGGTTGAGTTCGTCAGTGACGCTGGTGACGCGGCCGAGGTTGTCTCGCGTATAATAGGTGTCCCTACCCAGGGGGTCGGTGACCTGCGTGAGCTGGCCGGCGGCGTCGTAGGCGAAGGAGGTGGTGTAGTTGAGGGGATCGGTCTGCGCGGTGCGCAACCCGCGGGAGTTGTACTGGTAGGTCCAGAGGCCGCTCTCGGCATCGACGATGCTGGTGAGCCAGTCTCGCGAGTTGTAGCCGAAGGCGGTCTCGGGCCGGGTTTGCGGGCCGG
>JAILZB010000269.1 GCA_023512725.1 Chloroflexota bacterium
GGTCTGATGTTGAACTGTTGCAGCCAGCATAGCCAACCCTCTAACCCTTGTCAAACTTGGGCGACGGTGCACTAGAGTAGTGAGGGCTGGTCCCCCACGGTGACCGGGCATGACCGGTGTGTCGCTCGTGATCCTGCAAGCCGGTGCGCAACCTGCGCCGAGGGCCGAGCTGCAGACGGCCTTCATGTTCGTGATGCTGGTGGTGCTGGGGGCGATCTTCTTCCTCTGGCTGATCTACAGCCGCTTCAGCAGGCCCCCCTGATCGCTGTGCAGCGGTCCGATGAGTGACCTCCGCATCGAGGGGCTGACCATTGCACTGCGCGACGCCAGGGGCCTCCGGCCCATTGTGCGGGATGTCTCCCTCCACGTGCCTTCGGGGACGTCGGTCGCTCTGGTCGGCGAGTCGGGTGCGGGCAAGTCCATGACCGCGTGCGCCGTGCTCCGGTTGCTCCCCACGGAACAGGCCGTCATCACCGGCGGCCGCATCGAGTTTGACGGTGTGGACCTGCTGGCGCTCCCCGAGGAGCAGATGCGCACATACCGCGGTGCAAAGATCGCGATGATCTTCCAAGAACCCTCCAGCGCCCTCGATCCCGTGCTGTCGGTCGGCGCTCAGGTCATGGAAGGTGTCGAGGCGCACTTTGGGAGGCGCGGGGCGCGCGAGCGGGCGATGGAGGCGATGCGACGGGTGGAACTGCCGCCGGAGATCTTCCGCCGGTACCCCCACCAGCTCTCGGGCGGTCAGCGGCAGCGGGTGCTGATCGCCTCGGCGCTGGCGCCCGGCCCCAGCCTGCTCATCGCCGACGAGCCCACATCCGGCCTGGATGTGACCGTCCAGGCCCAGATCATGGATCTCCTCTACCGGCTGCAGCGCGAGCTGAGAATGTCGCTCTTGCTCATCACGCACAACCTCGGGCTGGTGGCCCAGCGGACCGAGACCGTCTACGTCATGCGCCGTGGGGAGATCGTCGAAAGCGGTCCGACGCTGGACGTGTTCCGCGCGCCGAAGCACCCCTACACGCAGACGCTGCTGCGCATGGCGCCCACCCTCTAGGGCGCATCCCCCGACAGTCCCGCACCGATCAGCACCTCCTCGCAGGCCCCACTGTGCCCCGAGTCTGATGTAGAATTAGTAATTGTAAGACAGTGCTTCAAGGCCTGAGAGCCCTCGCCCAAGGAGGATGCCATGAGAAACGCGTTGCGGTTGGTTGTTGCGGCCCTTGCCGTTCTCTTGCTCGCCAGCGCCCTGCCCGCCCCGATGCCCACAGGCCAGGCGCAGTGGCACCAGGCCGACCCTGACTGGCCGGGCGGCGGCTAGCCGGACCCAGGACTGATGGGAGAGGGGGAGGCCGAATGCCGCCCGGCGGCGGGAGAAAACCGAGGGCTCTCAGCGCTTGTTCTCCCGCCGTTGGGGTGCTACAGTTGTCTTACTCTGGCTAAACCCTCTCCCAAAGTCGAACGGGCGTCGCGCCCCGAGTGGTTGGTGCAGTTCGGCCGGCGGCTGAGGCAGGCACGAGGATACGCCGGCATCACCCAGGAACAGCTGGCCGGAGGGGACTGCAACAAGAGCTTCATCAGTCTGCTGGAGAGCGGGCGCTCGTACCCTTCGGTCGAGACGGTGGCCGCGCTCGCCCGCCGGGCCGGCACCTCGGTGGCCTCGCTGCTCCTCGACTCAGAAGCCCTCCGGTGGGAAACGGCCTACAATCTGTTGCACCTCGCCTGGCAGGTGGATCCGGTGGAACGCGGGGGCGAGGCTCTGCGGCTGGCCGAGATGGCCGAGGCGGTGCTCCCCGGCCCCCCTGCGGAGCTCAGTGCCCGCGCGATGCTGGTGCGGGCTCGCGTCGCGGTGATGACGGACCGCCTGGATGAAGGGATCGAGCTGGCCGACCGGGCGGCGGTGGTCGCACGCCGCCACCAGTTGCCCGGCGCGCTGGGGAGGGCGCTGGTCCTGCGAGGCGTCGCCGCCAAGCGGCGCGGCGACTACAGAGGGGCGGTGGTCGTCCTCGGCAAGGCACTGGAGATCATGCGGCAGGCGCGGTCCGCGCACACCGAGGACGAGGTGTGGGCCTGCCTGTCGCTGGGTGCCGCGTGGGGCCGCACCGGTCACCTGGCCCGCGCGCGGCGGAGCTACCGCCGTGCCCTCGAGCTCGCCACGCGCCTGAAACTCCCGCGCATGCGCGGCCGGGCGCTCACCGGCCTCGCCCTGGTCGAATGGGCGTTGCGCCATCTCGACCAGGCGGTGGACCTGCTCGAGCAGGCCTACGACGCCTTCGAGCAGATCGAGGACCTGGCCGAGATGGGCCGGGTGCTCAACAATCTGGGTCTGCTCCGGCGCGAGCAGGGACTCTACGCTGAGGCGCTGGCGGTCCTCCAACGGGCACTACGCCTGAGAGACCGGCAGCCTGACGCGCGCAGCCGGAGCGCGACCCTCGACGAGATTGCGCAGGTGCACCTGGCGATGTCCCGGTGGAGCGAGGCGGCCCGGTTCGCGCGGCGGGCTGTCAAGGACGCCGGAGCATCTGGGGACCGTTCGCGCCTGGCCGCGGCGCAGGTCACACTGGCCCGGGCGCTACGCGCCCAGGGCCGCTGGCGGGAGGCGGTGGACCTGCTGCGGGCCGCGGTGCCCGCCCTCTCGCAGCTGGGGATGCACGCGCAGGCCCTCTCGGCGTCGGCCGAGCTGGATCTGTTGCTGTGTCAGGTCGGGCACGGTGAGCCAGCGGGTCGTCCGGCTCCTGCTGGAGAGCGGTAAGCACCACGAAGTAGCATGGTGGCCGTGGGCACGGATCGTGCGACTGTCAGTGAAGTCGTTGGCCAAGGCGAGCATCCGAGGGTGATATGCCGGATGCCGTCAGGATGGGCCTTGCTCCACGATTGGCAGTATCTGCCCGGCCATTCTCTCCTGATACCTGAGCCCGCCGTTGGCGATTTCCACGCACTGCTGCTGGATCAGCGCCTGGTATTTCTGCGGGACATGGCGCTACTGGGCGAGGCGGTGCTGGCTGTGACCGGTGCGGCGACAGTGCACTACGCGATTGTCGATGCCAGTCCCCATTTACGGGCTCACGTCTGCCCCCGGTACGACTGGGAGCCACCGGACAGGCGAGGGGAATCCTTTGAGCGCTACGACCAGCGGGAGGAACAACGCTTCGACCCGAAGCTGCACACGCGCCTTGTGGCGGCTCTGGCCAGCTATCTGGAGCGCCTGCTGGTGAAGTTCTAACGACCCGGCTTCGGTTCGATCCTGGCCGGCGATGCCAGGGCGGCGATCGGCCTCATGTAACTCCGGGGAGGTCCAGTTCGCCTGCGCGATGGCAACTGGCGAAGTGTCCCGGTGAGAGTTCTCCCAGGACCGGGGGGTGCGTCCGGCAGATGTCGACCGCATGGGGGCACCGGGGATGGAAGTAGCAACCGGACGGCGGGTTGGCCGGGCTTGGGACCTCGCCCCTCAGCTCCACATCACCGCTCTTGACCCTGGGGTCGGGCACGGGCACCGCGGCCAACACCAGGCCCGGCATTGGTTCCGTCGGTAAGTCTTTCAGGCTGTGGACGGCCACATCGGCTCGCCCTTCCAAAACCGCCGTTTGCACTTCCCGCGTGAAGGCCCCTTGCCCTCCAAATTGCCGCAACGACTGCGACAGCACGCGAAATACCGCGGAGGTGACCCTGACTCTTATACACAT
>JAILZB010000270.1 GCA_023512725.1 Chloroflexota bacterium
GGCGAAAAGGACAACTGGTGGGCGATGGCCGAGACGGGCCCCCAGGGCCCCAGTTCCGAGATCCACGTCGACCGGGGTGCCGAGCGTGCCTGCGGGCCTAACTGCGGGATCGGGCGCTGCGACTGCGACCGCTGGCTGGAGATCTGGAACCTGGTCTTCATGCAGTACAACCGGGATGCCAGCGGGGTGCTCAGTCCCCTCCCCAAGCCGTCGATCGACACCGGCATGGGACTGGAGCGGATCGCTTCAATTGTGCAGGGCGTCGAGACGAATTGGGATACCGACCTCTTTCGCCCGATCATCGCCCGGGTCGAGCAGCTCGCGGGCCGGCCCTACGACCCGGGGGAAGCCGGTTTCCCCTTCCGCGTGATCGCGGACCACGCGCGGGCCTGCACCTTCCTGATCAGCGACGGCGTCCTGCCGAGCAATGAGTGGCGCGGCTACGTGCTCCGGCGGATCCTCCGGCGGGCGGTACGGTACGGCCGGAGGCTAGGCTTGCACGAGCCGTTCTTCGCCACGGTGGCCGATGCCGTCATCGACCGGATGGAAGGCGCCTACCCCGAGCTGCGCCAGCGCCAACCCTTCATCCGGCGGGTGATCCAGCTGGAAGAGGAGCGCTTCGGCCGCACGTTGGATGCCGGGGCCCAGCTCCTCGAGCAGGTGATCCGCCAGGCCCAGGCCCGGGGTGAGCGTGTCCTCAGCGGGGAGGAAGCGTTCCGCTTGTACGATACCTACGGCTTCCCGCGGGAGCTGACCGAGGAGATTGCGGCCGAGCACGGGCTGACGGTCGACCGGGAGGGCTTCGAGGCCGCTCTCGCGCGCCAGCGTGAGCAGTCGAAGGCGACCGCGCGCTTCCGCGGGGTGGGGGTGGAGCGCTTCAACGAGTTGGAGCTGCCCGAGATCCGGTTTGTCGGCTACGACCACCTCACCTACGAGTCACCGATCGTGGCGATCCTGCACGAGGGCCAGCCGGTCGATGCGGCCGTCGAAGGGCAAGAGGTCGAGATCATCACCCGGGAGACGCCGTTCTATCCCGAGGGCGGCGGCCAGGTGGGCGATACCGGCGTACTTCGCACGGCGACTGGGCGGGCCACGGTGCTCGATACTCAGCGGCCAGCGCCAGAGATCATCGTCCACCGGGCCCGGGTCGAGGAGGGCTACCTTGCTCGGGGCGACCAGGCCCGCCTGGAGGTCGATGCCCTGCGCCGGGCCAACATCATGCGTAACCACACTGCCACCCATCTGCTCCACGCGGCCCTCCAGGAGGTGCTGGGGCCACACGCCCGCCAGGCTGGCTCGCTCGTCGCCCCCGACCGGCTCCGCTTCGATTTCACCCACCTCTCGCCGGTGACACCGGAGGAGCTTCGTGCGATCCAGCAGTGGGTGACACGCCGGATCTATGAGGACCTGCCCGTCACTCCTGCCTACGCCCGTTATGACGAGGCGATTGCGGCGGGGGCGATGGCGCTCTTCGGCGAGAAGTACGGCGAGATCGTCCGCACGGTCTGCATCCGCCGGCCACCGGAGGAGGAACTCGCGGTCGGCGTGCCCTGCGCCAGCCTGGAGCTCTGCGGTGGTACCCACTGCCAGCGGACCGGTGAGATCGGCCCGTTCGTGATCATCTCGGAAGGAAGCATCGGCGCTGGCATTCGGCGAATCGAGGCGCTCACTGGCCCTCAGGCGGAGGCGTACATCGCTCAGCGCCTGGCGACGGTCGATACCCTTGCTCGCCTGCTCCGCACGTCGCCCAGCGAACTGGAAAGCCGGGTTGCCAGCCTCCAGGCGGAGTTAGCGGCGGAGCGGCGGCGGCGCGAGCAGCTTGAGCGCGCGCTGGCCCGGCGGGAGGTCGAGGCGCTGGCGGCTCGGGCCGAGCACGTCAACGGGGTCACGCTACTGACTGCCCAGGTGAACGTCTCGCGGCCGGAGGCGCTGCGCGAGCTGACCGACTGGCTGCGCGAGCGGCTGCAGAGTGCAGTGGTGGTGCTGGGGGCACAGATCGGTGGTCGGCCTCATTTCATTGCGGCGGTCACGCCGGACCTCGTCGCCAAGGGATACCACGCGGGCGAGATCATCCGGCAGGTAGCAGTGGTGGCGGGAGGTAGTGGCGGCGGCCGGCCCGAGCTGGCCCAGGCCGGCGGCCGCGACCCTGACAAGATCGAGGCGGCCCTCCAGGTGGCCCGCCGGCTTGTCCAGCGGGCATGACGACGGGGGCGTCGCGGCGCTTCCCGGCCCCTCAGCCGGAGCCATCCTCCCTCAGCGGGCAGCTGGTCAGCGAGCCGACCGTCATCTCGATGGACCCGGATGACGATATCGGCTCGCTGCGGGAGAAGCTCGACCAGGCCGAGAGCCGGCGGGTGGTACTGGTAGTGCCCCGCCGGGCGGCTCTCTTACGCAACCCCGTGCGACTGAAGCTGCTACGCCGCTACGCCCGTCAGGTGGCCCGCGAGGTCGCTATTGTCAGCGAGGATGGCGAGATCCGCCGGCTGGCCAGAGCCGAGGGGTTCCATGTGGCGAGCTCACCCCGGCAGGTGCGGTTCCAGGCCAGCAGTTCCCCTCTTACCCTCCCTAGCCTCTCGGCCGGTGGTGCCATTGCCGTTGCCCTCACGGCCGGCGTGCTCGGGGTCGCGGCCCTGCTGCTCGCTGCGCTGGTAGTGCCCAGCGCGACGGTCGAGCTGGCACCGGTCGCTACTGCCGCCAGCGAGGTGGTCACGGTCAAGGCCTCGCGTCAGGCCCGCGGTGTCAACGCGGACCAGCGCACGATCGCTGCGCGGCTGATCACCGCGGAGGCTGAGGCCACCGAGACGGCCGAGGCAACCGGTAAGAAGTCCAGCCCCGCCGAGAAAGCGCGGGGGCGGGTGACGTTGACCAACCGGAACCCCCAGGAGAACGGTGCGGTGGTCGTGCCGCGCGGGGCCCTCCTGCGGACGCTCGGCAACATCCAGTTCACGACCGATGAGGCTGTCACCGTTCCGGCAAGCACGGCTCCGATCCAGGTGGCGGTCACCGCGGTTGAGCCGGGGGGTTCGGGGAACGTGCCCGCCCGTAGCATCACGGCCTTCGTCGAGCCAGCGCTCCAGAGCCGGCTGGCGGTGGTGAACGAGCAGCCGCTGAGTGGAGGCAGTCAGAGCGAGACCCCCTACGTCACCCTGGCGGACCGGAACCGGTTGCGTCAAAGCATCATCGAAAAGCTCCGGAACGAAGGATATGCCCGGCTCTACGAGGCCAAGCGGGAGAACGAATCGATCTACCGGGAAACGGTGCAGGTGACCGTGACCGAGGAGACGTTCGACCGCCTGCTCGACGAAGAGGCCCGCACGGTGAGTATCGTCGCGAAAGCCCGGGTGTCTGCGATCGCCTTCACCTCGGACGACGTGATCGAGCTCGGGCAGCGCGTGGCAGCCGCCCGCCTGATCGAGGGCCAGCAGGTGCTGCCCGGCAGTCTGATGGTGGCACCCCTGGGGCTGGTCGGCTTCGACGATGATGCCGTGACCTTCAACCTGCGGCTGACCTACCAGGTGATCCGCCGTCTGAATGAAGGCCAGCTCAAGGCGGCGATCGCTGGGCGGACCAGCACGATACGGCAGTTGTCCACGGTCATGTAGATACTCAGCTGCGACCCGGCAGGGAAGCACGGTCGGGATGCTGCTAGAGCC
>JAILZB010000271.1 GCA_023512725.1 Chloroflexota bacterium
CCCCCCCCGCCCCCCCCGCCCCCCGCCCCCGCCCCCCCCCCCCCCCCCCACCCCCCCCCCCCCCCCCCCCCCCCCCCCCCCGCCCCCCCCGCGCCCCCCCCCCCGCCCCCCCCCCCCCCCGCCCGGCCGCCGCCGGCGCGCGGGGGGGGCCCGGGCAGCGCTCCTGCCATGTCTCCTCCTTTAAAGGGCGGGATGAGGATAATCCGCGTAGGCCCTGGTGGCGAGCTCATCCCAGCGGCTCCCTGGCCCCGGCTCACGATAGACTGTGGTGGTGGGCCCGCTAGAACGGATGAAGGAGAGAGTACCCGTCCGGGTGTAGAGCGGACCATGGAACACATTGGCAGAACGGAAGAAATAGGCTCCGGGACGCATCACCCCACGGCTTCCCATCAGCATATCACCGTACAGCTTGAACGATTCCTCGCAGACGGGATGGGCTTCTTCGAGCGGGCTCTTCCAGCCGGGAAGCATGGCGGCAAGGTAGACCGTACCCGCGCTATCCCGTCGGACCCATTTGACCATCACACCAGGCTCGAGGGGTGTATCGCCATTCCACTCGGGCGTGGACCAGGGGAGCGTTTCGAGGTCGAAGTGCTGGACGTCACGCTGGCGACTTTCGGCGGCAAGGAGCCGCGGCGGACCGAAAAAGCCGGCGTAGAACAGCGTCCGGGGGAGGCCAGGCACACAATCCATGAAGGTTCCTGGGGGAAGATAGAAGTAATGGCCGGGATGGAAAGGCTGCCCATTGAGCAGGCCGCTTCCTTGGAGAACGTAAAGGTCCGCTCCCGCGGCAAGGACGCCCACCTGTCGGTTGCGGAATTGGAGGAGCTGGGTCTCAGCCCCATCCTCGGGGTCCCAGCTCAGCACGCGCTTGAGCCCACCGCCGCTCCCGAAGTCGCCGGGTGGTACGAGGGTCCAGGGAAGCTCCTGGGTCTGAATGAAGTCAACATCAGCTCGGTTCCACATTCCGCCTTCCTTTGACTCGTGGGATAGCTAAATGGAGCGCCCGGCCGCGTGGCCTTCGTAGATCGCCTCCAAGAGAGTGCGGGGGGCTTGGGCATCGCCAACGACGGAGAGGCAGTCCACTTGCTCGGCGAGCGCCTCGGCAAGCACGCTGTCGGCTTCCCGTGGGAGGCACGCGACGACCAGATCAATTCCGGTCAGCACCTCCGTAGTTCCCGTGAGCACATCCTGAATGGTGAGGCTACCCTCCTGGTACGAGACCGGGCGTCGCAGCAGCCGTACCTGGACCCCCAGCTTGCCGAGGCGGTCGACCGTGGTCATCCTGCTGTAGGCGTTGATGCCCCAGAGGAACGCATCGGTCGGCACCAGCGCAGTGACCCGCGCTCCGGCCTGCGCCAGCGTCTCGAGGGCCGCCGCGCTCGTCCAGCCGCCAAGGAGGTCGAAGAGGGCGATCTGCTTACCCGCAACGCCGGGATCCCGGAGGAAGTCCTCCGCGGGGCGCACTTCCCCCCAGCCTGCGAGCACCAGCGGCTTCGGTCGGGCGCCGGTCGCCACGATGATCACCTCTGGCTGGAAGGCCCGCACCCGCTCGGCATCCGCTGGGTAGCCAAGCCGGATCTCGACACCAAGGCGACGGAGCTGCCTCTCGAGGTACGCGCGGACCTTGTCGAGGTCACCCCGGCCGTGGCCGTGGCGACCGAGACGCACCTGGCCGCCCAGCTCCGGCGCCTGCTCCCAGAGCGAGACCTGGTGGCCTCGTTCGGCGGCAACGCGTGCGGCCTCCAGGCCGGCTGGGCCACCGCCAATCACGAGGACCCGCTTCGGCTGCTCTGCTTTCGGGACCTCGGGGGGCCATTCTCGCTCGTGCCCGACCGTCGGGTTCATGAGGCACGTCATCGGGAGATGGAGCTCGATCTGCCCGATGCAGCGGTTGCAGGAAACACAGGGGCGGATCTCGTCCTCCCGCCCGGCAAGCACCTTCGCTAGCAGATGGGGGTCAGCGATGTGAGCCCGCGTCATCCCCACCAGGTCGACCTTCCCCGTGGCCAGGGTCTCTTCCGCAACGCGAAGGTCGGTGAAGCGGCAGATGGCGAACACGGGCAGGTGGGGGACTGCCTCGCGGATGCCGTACGGAATGTGCCGGAAGGGGGCGGGCCCGTAGTGCATATCAGCAACATGGAACCCGATGCTGGGGACGGTGTAGGAAGAGTGGGAGACATTGACGAACTGAATAGGGACCTGAGACGCGACCAGAGCGATCATCTCCTTACTTGCTTCGAGGTCCATGCCGCCTGGCATGAACTCATCGCCACTCATCCGCACACCGATGACCAGCTGGTCCCCTACCGCCTTGACCACGGCCTGCAGCACGTCCAACGGAAAGCGCAAGCGGTTTTCGAGGCTCCCACCGTACTCATCGGGCCGCTGGTTGGACAGTGGCGAGATGAACTGATGGAGCAGGTGCCCATGACCGAGGTGAACTTCGATCCCATCGAAGCCAGCAGCGCGCATCAGCTCGGCAGCAAAGACAAAATGCTCCACCACCTCGCGGATCTCCCGGCGGGTCATGACGTGCGGAACTGGCCCGGTGGTGGTCCATGGGACCGATGAAGGGCCCCAGGAGGCGGTGCGCAAGAAGACATTCTCGCTGTGTCGCCCCGCGTGGGTGAGTTGGGCGAACATTGCGGTGCCTTGCGCGTGCACCGCTTCGACCATCCGACGAAAGCCTGGGAGCGCTCGCTCGTCATACCCGATCAGGCCACCCGCGCGCCCGACACTCGTCGGATGCACCCGGATCGCTTCAGTGAAGATCAGGCCAACGCCACCGCGTGCTCGCTCGGCGTGGTAGGCCACGTGACGGTCCGAAGGGAGGAAGTGCTCCGCGAAATTGGTCGTGTGCCCGGAAATAAAGATGCGATTCCGCAGCTGCACGTTACCGAGGGTGAACGGCTGAAAGACATGCGGATAACGGCTCAGGGCGGTCAACGGCTTACCACTCCAGGAGGCGCTCGCCCAGCAACCGGCCAAAGCCGATGGCTGGGGTCACACTCATCCCCCCGACGAAGGCATTCCCAGAGAGGGTGCTGCCACCGAGGATCTCGCCAGCAGCGTACAGGTTGCCAATGGGTGAGCCGTCCCGACGGATGACCCGGAGCGAGGTATCGACGGCAATGCCAGCTGGCGTCTTCAGGGTCGTCCCGTGGTTACGGATGGCATAAAACGGTGGCTCGGCGATGGGGCACGGGAAGAAGCGGCGACCGAGCGGGTCATCCCCGTGGTGGCAGGCAGCGTTATAGGCGGCAATAGTCTCCAGGAGGGGCGCAGCGGGAATGCCAGCCGCCTGGGCGAGGGCAGGAAGCGACGCTGCGCGTATGAAGGCCCCGCCAGCCCGGAAGGCCTGCTCGACCCGCTCGGAAGACCAGGTCGGGAGCAGAGGTGGCGCCTCGCGACGGACCCGCTCATCAAAGATGATCCAGAAGCTCAGGTCCGGTTGCTGAAGGAGCGCCCGCTCGCGAGCATCGATGCTCTCGCAGTCCTCCGCCACGAAGCGGCGTCCTGCCGGGTTGACGTAGACTTCCCACGGTGGACGGACTTGCGGAGTGAGCACAGGGTAGTCATCGAGGGGGACGCTGCGATGGGGCGCGATCGGGTCGGGGATCCCTCCGAAGGTCGGGAGGAACAG
>JAILZB010000272.1 GCA_023512725.1 Chloroflexota bacterium
CGTCGCTCCACTCCCTCAGTGCCGGCCCGTGGCCAGCCGGCAATCGCACGATTCTACCACACGCCCACGCCCCCGCGTCCCGCCTCGCTTGCCGGCGGAGTGTGCTGCCACGGCCAGACCCCACGCCGGAGCCCTAACCAGCGGACTGCCCTGGGTGCGCTGCCACGGCCAGACCCCGCGGTACCCTGCCCGCCATTCCCGTCCAGCACAGGCGACGCGGGAGCTTGCCGCGTGCCGCGCTGCGGTCGATGACGCACCGCCAGGCACACGCGAGCCGCCGCACGTCCCGGACGGCGCGCTGCGCGTGGTGACGCACCGCCAGGCCCGGCGAGGGCTGCGGCCGGGCCGCGCAAGCCTGCCGCTCTGCCGTGTGCGCCGGAGCATGCCTGCAGCAACAGCGCGGCGCACGTTCGGCTCCCCCTGACCAGCTCCAACGCGCGCCTGAGCGCAGCTGGCGCCACTGGCGCGGTTACCAGACGGTTACATCACTCCGGCATGCTTATTCCTGTCGGGCAGGCGCCCGGCACGGTGACTGATCGGACAAGCAAGCCGAAGGGAGGCACAATGACCCGGATCCGTCTGATTGCCCTGCCACTGCTGGCTTCACTGGCACTCGCCCTCGTCCTCGCCGCCTGCGGTGGCACCGCGACGCCCACGACCGCGCCAGCTGCCAGCAGCGCGAGCACTGCCACACCAACCGCAACCGCGACAAGCGGCACGGCCACGGGTGGCACCGCCACGGGTGGCGCGGCCACGGGTGGCACCGCCACGGGTGCCACCGCCACCAGTAGCGCGGCTCCGAGCACGGCTCCGAGTGGCACGGCCACCAGTAGCACGGCCACGAGTGGCACCGCTACCAGTGGCAGCACCGCGGGCCGCGTGGTGCTCGTCGTGGACCCGAGCCAGAGCCAGGTGAGCTACACCGCCCACGAACAACTGGTCGGCCACACCTTGCCAAACGACGCCGTCGGCAAGACCTCGGCCGTCAGCGGTCAAATCGTGCTCGACGCTACCGGGCAGCCGGTCGCCAGCGCCTCCAAGATCACCGTCGACCTCACGACGCTGCAGAGCGACGAGTCGCGCCGCGATAACTACATCAAGCAGAACACGCTCGAAACGAGCAAATATCCGCAAGCAACGTTCGTGCCGACGTCCATCACTGGGCTGAGCTGGCCCCTGCCAACGAGTGGCCAGGCGCAGTTCCAGCTGACCGGCGACCTGACGGTGCACGGCGTGACCAAGACGGTCACCTGGCAGGTGACGGCGACGTTCAACCAGAACACGGTGCAGGGCACCGCGACGACCCAGGTCACCTTTGAAGACTTCGGCATGCAGCCGCCGAAGGTGCCGGTCGTGCTGAGCGTCGAAGACAACCTGGTGCTCACCGCGAACCTGCAACTGACCGTGCAGACGAGTTCCTAATCCCCCTCCCGCCACAGCCGTTGCGGCGCTGCGCTGGGGATGCCCTGGCGCGGCGCCGTCATGTGGCGCACCTCGCCTCCGCCACGTCCCGCCCGGCGTTCAGCCCGCACGGTCGGAACGCCGCTGGCCCGTGCGTGGTTCGCTGGCAGCGCCCGTAGCCATGGAAGCTGGCCGAACCAGCCCGTAGGTGCACGTCCCGGCTGTCCGGGTTCACGAGCCAACACGCCGGTGGTGCCGCCCAATCGCCGCGCCCGGCCCCGCACGCAAGCCGCCCCGCGTGGGAGCCGCAGCGCGGGTGAACATGGCCTGGCGTTCGGCGTCGCGCGTGGCAGCCGTGAGAAGGCGGGGCCGATAGCGTATGCTCAGCGGCAGGAATGCGGGAGGACGGTAATGTCGCTTCTGATCCGAACAATCATGACAGCGCTGTTCAGCGTGCCGGCTGTCGTGCTCGTCGTCATCATCATCGGGCCACACCGCGTGCGCGCTGCGCTGGCAACGCTCCGCCGCCGCCTGCTCGGCCGCTAGCGCCCTGCCGCTGCTCGCGCTCGGTTGCCGGGAAGCCGGTGGGGAGCGCGACGGCCGCGCTGGCCGCTGCCCCAGGCACACGTCGCCAGGGGTGAGGCGGGTGCAGCCTGGGGCGAGCGCCCGCTGCGCCCTCAGGCCGCCGGCGGGGAAGGCGGGAGGGGCAGCTTGGCGAGCAGCCGGGCGATGCGGGCACGACGCGGGTCGAGCCACTGCCGGCGCAAATGGGCGAACTCCGCTGGATCCAGGTCTGGGCCCGGCACGATGCGGTAGCTGGGCCCGGCCCGCTCCAACCGTGCCCCGACCGCCCGCATGCCGCGCAGCGTGCCGACCAGCTCGGAGGAGCCGGGGACGCCCCCGTCGAGCTCGTAGGCCAGCCGGAAGAGCTGCTCCCAGAGCGCAGCGTCGTCGGGCGAGTCGTCGCGTGGGTCAACAAAGTAGCGTTCGGCTCGTGCAAAGCTGTCGCTGTACTGTATTCCGCTTAAAGAATGCGATTGAGCAGTATCGTTCCTCTCTTTTGTCTCGATACGCTGAGCCGCACACGCTTCGTCCACCGCTTCAGCTTCGCGCGCCCAGCCTGCCGCTGGCTGGCCTGTCTGTCCTGCACCACTGTCAGCTGCCTGCGCGGTTGCCGGCGGAGCGGGGGCGTCCTCGTGATCAGGCGATCGTGACGGAGCAGGCGGCGTGCTGGTGGGGGCGGTGCTGCTGCTGCTATGGGGGGTGAGCCGATGAGCCTGGCCGATATCGCCCTCTTCCTCCCCCTGCTGGCGGGGGTATCCCTGGTGCTATGGCCTGGGCTGGGCCGCCCGTTCGCCTGGGTGGCCTCGGGCGGGGTGTTTGTGCTGAGCCTGGTGATGTTCTTCCTCCACCCTAAGGAGGGAATCGCCTACCTCACCCAAACTCCGCTGCTGGGCCCCGCTGGGATCTACTACGCAGTTGGCCTCGATAACGCGGCCATGTTCCTCTGGCTGGCGGTAAGCTTCACGGTCTTCCTGAGCGTCTGGGTCGCCAAAGCCCCCACCAGGATGCTCGGCTACGCCCTGATGATGGAGACCGGCCTGTTGGGCATCTTCGCCGCGCTCGACCTGGTGCTTTTCTATGTGTTCTTCGAGTTCACCCTGATCCCCGCCCTCCTCATGCTGGGGCTGTACGGCGGGCGCGAGCGGATGCGGGCGCTCTACACCTTTGCCCTTTTCACCCTGGTGGGGTCGCTGCCGATGCTGGCTGCTATCCTGGCGGCCCGCTTCTTAGGCGGGGCGGAGAGCTTCCTGATCGGGGATCTGTACAACCACCCGCTCAAGGGGGTAGCGGCGAGTTGGGTCTTCTTGGGCTTTTTCTTCGCCCTGGCGGTCAAGACCCCGCTCTTTCCGCTACACGCCTGGCTGCCCAGCTTCCACCAGGAAAACCACCCTAGCGGTCTGGCCGACGCCATGGGCACGCTATACAAGGTGGGCATCTTCGCCTTCTTCCGTTGGGCCATGCCCCTAGCCCCGGAGGGCTTCCAAGGCCTACAGCCGCTACTGCTCACGCTGGCCGCCTTCACGGCGATCTACGCGGCCTGGGCGGCCTGGGGAGCCAAAGACTGGAAAAACCTGCTGGCCTACGGGGGGATCTCGCACATGGGGCTGGCGGCCATTGGGCTTTTCAGCGGAACCAGCG
>JAILZB010000273.1 GCA_023512725.1 Chloroflexota bacterium
GACCTACCGCGAGCTGACCCACCGCCGCGATCTCACCGGGGCCGAGCTTTCGAGCCTGGCCGAGAGGTTCCGCACCGCTCTGGCCCCGCTCGTCGAGAGCGGCAAGCTCGCCTGCATCCTGGCGCAATTCCCGTGGAGCTTCAAGGCCACCTCGGAGAACACTGAGTTCTTGGCCGCTCTCCGTGAAGTCTTTCCCGGCCTGCACCTGGTGGTCGAGTTTCGCAATGCCGAGTGGGTGCGGGAAGAGATCTTCGCCTTCCTCCGCGACTTCGAGCTCGGCTTCTGCTGCGTGGACGAGCCGCGCCTGCCCGGCCTCTTCCCTCCCATCGCCAGGGCCACGAGCGCCATCGGCTACGTCCGTTTCCACGGCCGGAACGCCGCCAAGTGGTGGCGGCATGCCGAGGCCTGGGAGAGGTACGACTACCTTTATTCCCAGACCGAGCTCGGCGAATGGGTCCCCAGGATCCGCGCCCTCGCCCGGGAGACCGAGTCCACGCTGGTCTTGATGAATAACTGCCACGCCGGCCACGCCGCCCGGAACGCCCTTCAGCTCCGCCGCATGCTGGGCGGCCCGAGCTCCGCCGATTAACCTCCTTCCTTTGCGGGGGAGCTCGATTGGGCCAAACTGCCGAGGAGCGTCACGAGGGCCGCCGGATCGAGCTTCCCGCCCGTCCCGGCCATGCCGAGCAGGGGGCCGAGCGCCGCCAGGTTTTGGCCCGCCTCTCCGCCGAAGAGCCCGATCAACCTGGCGATGATGCTCGGATCCAGACGATTGCCCCTCCGGTGGAGCTCCTCCAGGAGATCGACTATGCCGCGGCCCCGCTCGCTCAGGTACGGCTTTATGGCGAGGAAGTTCGAGAGATCCTCCTTGCTCAAGAACCCTTCTTCCACGGCCTTCGCCGGTTCCTCCCTCGGCCGCCTGGAGGAGCCCCGCCGCTTTATACCGGATGCTCCCTTGCCGTTATCCCGCTCCTGGGATTCTTGTCCTTCCATATCATCGACCCTCCTCGTCTATTTCCCGCATCATCCTATGCCTCGGCCGGGACTTCGGTGGCGGTCCCGGTTCCGTGGCTCGCTCGCGTGTTTTTTGCGAAGAACGAAGACACTAGAAAGAGAGAGGAGGAGTTAAATTGTCCAGAACGCCGTCTGGGACCGGAGAGACAATTTGCCTCCATTTGCAGTTTCTCGTAGAATCTAGGCTGTGGATTAGCACTCACCTAGAGTGAGTGCTAACAAATGAGGAGGAGGTGCGGATCTTGAAGATCAGGCCACTGGCCGACCGCGTAGTCGTCAAGTCCCTGGAGGAAGAGGAGAAGACCCCGAGCGGCATCGTCCTGCCCGATACGGCGAAGGAGAAGCCGCAGAAAGGCCGGGTCTTGGCCGTGGGGCCGGGGAAGGTGCTCGAGGATGGGACCCGCCAGGCCATGGAGGTCAAGGTCGATGATACGGTGATCTTCGCCAAGTATGCCGGCGAGCAGGGGTTCGACAATGAGCTTTCCCGCCAGGAGATCGACGAGACGATCCCACTGCTCCAGACGCCCACTACCCAGGGCTGGCCGACCGGCTGCATGTCGGCCAAGGACTGGCAGGCCAGCTACGAGCTGCTGGTCAAGTACACCGGCCTCAAGACGGGGATGGACCCCCTGAGCTTCTTCACGAATGACTACCTTCCCTATAAGTGCCCAAGCAACTAGTCGTCCGGCCAGCGAGCAGAGGAGGGAGGCGATGCTGACTACTGCGGCGGCGACCACCAGCGGCGTGCCGATCCAGATCCAGGAAGTCGAGAAGGTCTATCTCACCAAGGACGGGCCCGTGCACGCGCTTGCTGGGGTCAGCCTGGACATCGCTCCCGGTGAGTTCATCTCGATCGTTGGACCGAGTGGCTGTGGCAAGAGCACCCTGATGATGCTGGTGGCCGGCCTGGTGCCGGTCACCAGCGGCCAGATCCGGATCGCCAACCAGCCGGTTACTCGGCCCCAGACCGAGCTTGGGATCGTCTTCCAGGATGCCGTGCTGCTCGATTGGCGGACGGTGCTCGACAACGTCCTGCTCCAGCAGGAGATCCGTCGTCTCCCGCGGGCGCCACTGGAGCAACGTGCTCGCGAACTGCTGGCGATGGTGGGGCTGGCAGGGTTCGAGCAGAAGCACCCCTATGAACTCTCCGGCGGCATGCGCCAGCGCACCGCCATCTGCCGCGCCCTGGTCCACGACCCGCCACTGCTGCTGATGGACGAGCCGTTTGGCGCCCTCGATGCCCTGACGCGCGAGCAGATCGCCCACGACCTCCAGCGGCTCTGGCTCCAGACGGGCAAGACGGTACTCTTCATCACCCACTCGATCGTCGAATCGGTGCTGCTGAGCGACCGGGTGGTGGTCATGACCCCTCGGCCTGGCCGCATCGAGGAGGTGCTGACGATCGATCTCCCCCGTCCCCGTCGGCTGGACGAAACCGAGCGGAGCGACTTCACCCGCTACACCACCCACATCCGCCGGATCTTCCGCGCCCAGGGAGTCCTGAGTGAGTAAGCCCGGCGATGTTCGAGTGGCGGCAGTCGATGTCTTCGTGGTCGATCTGCCGGCAAAAGCGGTCTTCCAACTGGCCGGTGGGTTGATGTCCTCGCCCGAGGCGCCCACCCCGCGGGTGCTGACCCGGGTCACGGGGGAGAACGGGCTGGTCGGCTGGGGGGAGAGTACGCCCTGCCCCAGCTGGAGCTACGAGACTACCGAGAGCATCTACACCACGCTGGTGAAGTACCTGGCGCCGTGTGCCATCGGTCGGCCGGTCTGGGATCTCGACGGGCTCCACCGCGCGATGGACCGGGCGATCATGCCCGGCATCTCGACCGGCCAGCCGATCGCCAAGGCTGGGCTCGACCTCGCGTTCTACGACCTCCTGGGGAAGACCCTCGGCCTGTCCATCTCCCAGCTCCTGGGAGGCAAACGGCGCGATCAGATCACGCTAGGCTGGATCATCTCTTCGGACCGGCCCGATGTGGGTGCTGAGCTGGCGCGCCAGGGGCTGGATGCCGGCTACGATGCCTTCAAGGTGAAGATCGGGATCCACGGCGAGCGGGGCGACTATGAGATGGTTGCCGCCGTCCGCCAGGTGATCGGTCCCGACCGCTTTCTCTGGGTGGATGCGAACCAAGGCTACGTCGCCGACCAGGCCCTGCGGATGGCCCGCCGGCTGGAGGCGCTCGGGGTGGCAGCCTTCGAGCAGCCGCTCCCCGCGAACGACCTGGTGGGGATGAAGCGGCTGATGGACGCCACCACGATCCCCATCGCGCTCGATGAAGCGGTGCGCTCGCCATCCGACCTCGCGCTGTACGTCCGCCTGAACGCGGTCGAAGTGGCGATCGTGAAGGTTCAGCGCTCGGCCGGGCTTTGGGGTGCGCGGCAGTTCGGCGAGATCGCGGAGGCGAGCGGAGTGCGCTTGATGGGTAGTGGCTTGACCGATAGCGACGTGGGGCTGGCGGCCAGCCTGCATCTGTACGCACGCTTCGGGATCGATACCCCGGTCGATCTGAACGGCCGCCAGTTCGTCGAAAGTTGCTACGTTGGCGCCCAGACCGTGCGGGTCGAGGGGGGCACCGCCTACGTC
>JAILZB010000274.1 GCA_023512725.1 Chloroflexota bacterium
GAATAGTACCGGCCAACATCCCCCGCCCAACCGTCTCCACGTCTGGTGGGCGAGGCGGCCGCTGGTGGTCAGCCGTGCCGCGGTGCTGGCCAGCCTGCTCCCCGCCTGGCGACCCGACTGGCCCGCGCCACTGCGCCAGCGCTTCCCCACCCCCGACGCCTACCACGCCTGGGTGCGCCACCTCCTCGGCATCCACGGCGACCCGGTGACCGCGCGTAACATTGCTGAGCAGGCTCGTCTTCGGGGTGAGCGGCTGCAGTTTAACCCCTTTGATTACCCACGGGCCTTTACCCACCCTCCGTCGGAAGAGGATCTCCAGCTTCTGAGCGATGTTCTGGAGACTAGCGGCATCAGCCATCCGATGGTTCTCGATCCCACGGCTGGGGGTGGCTCGATCCCGCTCGAGGCTCTCCGCTGTGGGTTCTCGGTCTACGCGAACGAGCTGAATCCGGTTGCGTCGGTTATTCTACTGGCCACTCTTGATTACCCCGCTAGGTACGGAGAGGAACTTGCGACCTGTCTCCGCGAGTGGGGGCAGCGCCTCTATGCACTTGTAGAATCTCGACTTCTGGAATTCTATGCGCCCGGCGACGCGCACGATTACCTCTGGGCGCGGACGGTGGCCTGCCCGCAGACCGGTAAGCCGATCCCCCTCTCCCCCAACTGGTGGCTCCAGCGTGACGATCGCGGCCGCGTCGCCGTCCGCCTCCTCGCTCACCCCGACTGGCCAGCCTGCCGCTTCGAAATCGTCTACGGCCCGGAGGCCGAGCATGTCGCGGAGCAGGGGACGATCCGGAGAGGTGTCGCGATTTCCCCCTGGACCGGCGAGGTAGTCGATGGCGACTACATCAAGCGCGAGGCACAGGCTGGCCGCATGGGCCAGCAACTCTACGCGGTCATCGTCAAGACTCCGCGCGGCGTCGAGTTCCGCCCGCCGAGCGAGGCCGACCTCGCCGCCGCGGCCGCAGCCGAGCAGGAACTTGCCCGCCGCCTCCCCGGCTGGCTCGCCCGCGGCCTGGTGCCCGACGAGGAGATCCCGGAGGGGAGCAACTACAACCGTGGGCACCGCCTCTACGGCATGACTCGCTGGCGCGACCTCTTCGCCCCTCGCCAGCTCCTGGCGCTGGGCACGACGGTCGAGGCGCTGCGCAACCTAGAGCTGGCGATCCAGGAGGAGTTGCCACCCGACCGCGCCCGGGCTGTTGTCACCTACCTCGCACTCGCGCTCGACAAGCTGGCGGACTACAATTCGCGGATGAGCCGGCTGGATGTCACGCGCGTCGCGGTAAAAGGCACCTTCGACCGCCACGACTTCAGCATGAAGTGGAGCTTCGCCGAGATGGCAGTGGTCGCTGCCGGCAAAGGGCTCGACTGGGCCATCGACCAGGTGATTGACGCCTACCGCGGCATCGCCCGGCTGGCCCAGCCGGCGCGTCTCCCGCTCTGGCAACGCGCTGGTACCTCCCCCGTCGAACGGCTCCGTATCACCCAGGGAGATGCCCGGCGGCTCGACCACCTGCCAGACAGCTCCGTTCATCTGGTCTGCATCGATCCGCCCTACTATGACAACGTCCAATACGCCGAACTCTCCGACTTCTTCTACGTCTGGCTCAAACGGACAGTCGGACATCACTATCCGGATTGGTTCGCCGCCCCACTTGCCGACAAAGAGGATGAGGCGGTGGCCAATCCGGCCCGCTTTGCCGGCCTGGGTGGCCGCGCTCGCGAGTTGGCAAATCAGGACTACGAGCGCAAGATGACCAGCATTTTCCGCGAATGTGCCCGCGTCTTGCGGCCTGACGGCGTTCTGACCGTGATGTTCACCCACAAACGGGTCGAGGCCTGGGACGCGCTGGCCACGGCCCTGATTCAGGCGGGCTTCCAGATCGTCGCCTCCTGGCCGGTACACACCGAGAGCGAGCACAGCCTCCACCAGGCTAAAAAGAACGCGGCCCAGAGCACCATCCTGCTGGTCTGTCGCAAGCGGCCGCCAGGCGACGGGCCGGTCTGGTGGGACGACCTGCGTGGCGAGCTGACCCAGCGCGTGCGCCAGCGGGCTCAGGAACTGGCAGCCCTGGGCATCGGCGGCGTCGACCTCTTCCTGGCCGCGTACGGCCCGGCGCTCGCGGTCGTCTCGGCTCGCTGGCCAGTGCTTACCAGCGAGGCCGATCCCGCCACTGGCAAGCCGCTGGTACTGCGGCCGGAGACGGCACTCGACCTGGCCCGGCGGGAGGTGCTGGCCCTGCGCCGTGAACGACTGCTCCACGGCCAGCGCGCCCGCTTCGACCCCGAGACCGATTGGTATCTGCTAGCCTGGGATACCTTCCGGGCGATCGAGTTTCCGGCCGATGAGGCGCGTAAGCTGGCCCTAGCCGTCGGGCTCGACCTGGACGCTGATGTCATCGACCGTGCCCGGCTGGTGAAGCGCGACGGGAGCACGGTGAAGCTGCTGACCCCGGCCGAGCGTCAGCGCCGGGGCGTCGTCGCCCCGAACGCCACGAGCTTCGTGCGGCTGATCGATGCCGTCCACACTGCCATGCTGGTCTACGAGGAGGACGGGGCAACAGCTTGCGGGGCCTTCCTGCGCAGAGCCGGGCTGCTGCAGCACCCGGAGTTCCGCCAGTGTCTCGAGGCGTTGCTGGAAGCGGTACCGCGCACTCGTGGGCACGACGGCGGCTTTCTTCGGCCGGAAGCGGATTTACTGGAGCGGTTACGGCAGGCATTCTTCCCGGAGATCAGGCCACCGGCTGAACCAGAGCCGGGGATCAAAGTGGAGCAACTATCGTTCTTGAGCGAGCCTGAAGGCCTTAGTGAGGAGGAAGCAGAGTAAACCGTGGCTGGCCTGCGCGATTACACGTTCCGCATCTCCTATGGCCCAAGCGACGACCGGCTCCATGAGTTCTACCTGCCTGCCCTGGAGCGGAGTGTGGCCTACGATCGCTCTGCTGGGTTCTTCTCCAGCTCAGCCCTGGCGGTGGCGGCGGCCGGTATCGCTCGGCTCATCCAGAACGGTGGGCAGATGCGGCTGCTGGTTGGCGCGCAACTCGCGCCGGAAGATGTGCAGGCGATCGTTGCTGGCGAGGAACTGGCAGCCGTAGTACGCCGTAGGCTTCTGGCAGGGCTGACCACGCCCGAGGACGAGTTGATGCGTGACCGGCTGGCAGCGCTGGCCTGGATGGTGGCCGAGGGGACACTCGAGATTCGGGTTGTGCTGCCATGCGATCGCGCGGGTCTCCCGCTACCGGCCGAGGAAGCAGCTGACTATTTCCACGCTAAGGAGGGAGTCTTCACTGACGCGACGGGCGATCGGATCGCCTTCAGCGGTAGTGTCAACGAGTCCGCCCGTGGCTGGCAGCACAACTACGAGCAGTTCGCGGTCTATTTCTCGTGGGATCATACGCGCCCCTACCTGGAGCAAGTCGTTCACCGGTTCGAGCGGCTATGGCGCGGCGAGGAACCTGGATGGACTGCGCTGCATCTACCCGAAGCAGTACGACAGCGTCTGCTCGCCTACCGGCCGGAGCTGGGCGACGGGCCGCTGGCGGAGC
>JAILZB010000275.1 GCA_023512725.1 Chloroflexota bacterium
CGTATCACCGTCGCGTCAACGCCGTCCACCACAAGCTGCAGGCCGTGTCTCAGGAAGTCGTCCTTGACCTTGTCGAGGCTGTTGTCAAGGGCGAGGAGACCCTCACGCCGCGCAAGCTCGGCCAGGGATATGATCTGCATGATGACAGCTGTGAGCTGCGGAGGGCGCCGCGTGAACGCGACCTTCGTGACGCGCAGCACGTTCTTGATGTCGTCCATCCGGAAGTTGATGAGCGTTGCAGCCGTGGTGCCGCCGATGGTGATCATCACCTACGAAGGGACGATGCTCGGGGCCATCATCTTCACCATCCTGGGAACGCTCTTTGAGTCCCGGCTGCCCAACCTGACCGGTGGAGTGTACGACCCGCGGATCATGACGGAGGGCTACATCGGGGTGGTCGTCAACGGTCCACCCGAGCGGCTCAGCCAGGCCGAGACGATCTTCCAGTCCGTTGGCGCCGAGGACGTCGTCCGCGAGGCGGCGGCCGTCCGGCAACCGGCGTGAGGAGGAGACCGATGCGGCTTGGACGAACGCTCGCCGTGCTGGTGCTCGTTGCGAGCGTCGGGACAGCCTGCCGACCGACCGTTCAGGTCCCGCTGGATGGTAACCTCTGGCCGTTCGCTGGCGGCCAGTACCCCTTCGACCTCTTCGTCGAGATGCACTACCAGCAGTCGTACCGCTCCCAGGAGCCGCGTCGGCTCTACCCGCCGGAGGGGAGTGTTCCCATCACGGGTGCGAACTACCGCCCGAGCGCAGCCGAAGCCAGTCGTCTCCCCAACCCGATCCCACGCACGCAAGACCCTGCTCGCCAGGACGCCCTCTATGCGACGAACTGTGCCGTCTGTCACGGCCCCCAGGGGGATGGCAATGGCCGGGCCAACGCCTTCTTTACTGCCTATAAGGGGCGACCTGCGCCAAGCCTGAAGGACCCGGCCACGGTCGCCAAGACCGATGGCGACCTCTTCTTCATCCTGACGAACGGCTTGAACTACAACCCGGAGGGCCCACTGAACGGGATGCCTGCCTGGGCGAACCTGCTCTCCGAGACGGACCGCTGGCTGCTGGTGAATAAGATTCGGCGGCTGCAAAGCGGCGGCTAACGCAACGCCCCATCCCCAGGGCAGGCAGGGTGCCCATCCGCCGGTGGGCTCCCCGTGGGCCGATGCCTCCGGCTGCTGGCGCGTGCTTCCTGGCGGGTTGCCACCGGGGAGGTAGCAGCGAGCGCAGCCAGAAAGGGGCTAGCCCGCCTCGCGGTGGACGGCCTGGACCCCCTTGACCGCTTCGAGCTTGCCCAGCACCCGGCTGAGCTGCTCGATCCCGGAGGTCTCAAGCTTCATCGTGATGGTGGCGGTGCCCTCGTCGCTGGTCTCGGTGATCACGGTGGTGAGGTTGATGTTCTCCGCTGCGATCACCGTAGTGACGTCATGGAGCAGCCCGACCCGGTCCCATGCCTCGACCCGAACTGTGACCGGGAAGAGCTGGTCCTTGCGCAGCACCCAGTCCACTCGGATGATCCGCTCCGGCTCGGCAGGGTTGCGGATATTCGGGCAGTCAGCGCGGTGGACCGTCACGCCCCGGAAGCGCGTAATGTACCCCACGATTACGTCGCCCGGCACGGGTGAACAGCAGCGCGCCATGGTGGTCACGAGGTCTCCCACCCCCATCACTGCGACTGCGCCATTGGGGGAGGCCCCGTTGCGTTTGGAGCTCGTGGGGAGGGTCAGTGGCCGGGGCTCGGTCGTCGCGATCTTGACCGCAATCTGCCCGGGGTTGACTTCGCCCACGCCGATCGCAACGAGGAAGTCTTCCACCTTCTCATACTTGAACAGCCGGGCGATCTCCTCGATCGGCTTGTGAAGCGCGAGCCGCTTGAGTTCTTTCTCCAGGAGTTCCCGGCCCCGCTCCAGGTTCTCGGCACGTTCCTGGCGGCGGAACCATTGCCGGATCTTCTCGCGGGCATGGGAGGTTTTGACATAGCCCAGGTTCGGGTTCAGCCAATCGCGGCTGGGGCCACGGCTGCTCTTCGGCGCGATAATCTCGACGATATCACCGTTCTTGAGCGGGGTATTGAGCGGGACGAGCCGCCCATTGACCTTTGCGCCGACGCACCGGTGCCCAAGATCGGTGTGGATGCGGTAAGCGAAGTCGATCGGGGTGGCGCCAGCCGGCAGGTCCTTGATCTCGCCGCGCGGGGTGTAGACGAAGACCTGGTCGCGGAAGAGGTCGGTCTTGACCGAGTCGACGAATTCCTGCGCGCCGCGGACTTCTTTCTGCCACTCCAAGAGCTGGCGGAGCCAGGCCACCCGCTCCTCGAACTTGAGGTCGGGCTTGCGTCCCCCCTCCTTGTAACGCCAGTGGGCGGCGATCCCGTACTCCGCCACCCGGTGCATCTCGTGGGTGCGGATCTGGACTTCCAGCGGCTTGCCCTCCAGCGCCACCACGGTGGTGTGGAGCGACTGGTAGAGCGACGGCTTCGGATTGGCGATATAGTCGTCGAACTGCCCGGGGACCGGATGCCAGAGGTTATGGACGACCCCAAGGGCGTGGTAGCAATCGGGGATGGTATCCACCAGGATGCGGACGGCGAGCAGGTCGTAGATGTCGGCGAACTCGCGCCCGAGCGCCTCGTAGGCCTTCATTTTGCGGTAGATGCTGTAGATGTGCTTCGGCCGACCGGAGACTTCGGCGTTGATCTCGGCTTCTTCGAGCGCGCGCTGGAGCACCTTCACCACCCGGGTGATGTACTGCTCGCGGGCGGCCCGCCGCGCTGCGATCAGGTCGGCGATCTGGCGGTACTTTTCCGGCTCGAGGGAGGAAAAGGCGAGGTCTTCCAGTTCCCACTTGATCTGGTAGATGCCCAGCCGGCCGGCAAGTGGCGCGAAGATCTCCATCGTCTCCTGAGCAATCGCCCGCTGGCGCTCCGGCGGGAGGGCGCTCAGGGTGCGCATGTTGTGCAGGCGGTCGGCCAACTTGATCAGCACCACGCGGACATCTTCCGCCATGGCGATCAGCATCTTGCGGAGGTTCTCCGCCTGGACGACGTCGTCCCCGCTTTTGCTTGGCTGTCGGCCTTCGTGGGCGAGGGAAGTCACCTTGGAGAGCTTGGTCACCCCATCGACCAGCCGGGCGACTTCGCTCCCGAAGCGCTTCTCGATCTCGCTGAGCGGAACGCCACAGTCTTCCGGGACATCGTGGAGGATGGCCGCCGCGATCGCGTACTGGTCGAGCCGGAGGTCGGTCAGGATCAGGGCGGCCGCCACGGGATGGGCGATGTACGGCTCGCCCGACTTCCGAAGCTGGCCCGCATGCTGCTCGGCCGCATAACAGTACGCTGCCTCCAGGAGGTTCAGCGCCTCCGGTGGGAGGTACTCAGCTGCCCGGCTACGGACCTGTTCGAAGGACATGCTCACCACGCCAGCGCGTGCGCGGCGTGCCCCCTCCCTGGTGAGAGTGTGGCGGCGGATTTAACAGATTGTATGCTAGGCCCGCGGTGGTTCGCTTGTTCCTGCCGTCGGGCCCGTGGGGCCTGCTGCCGGC
>JAILZB010000276.1 GCA_023512725.1 Chloroflexota bacterium
GAGCTGGATGATCCTGCGGACTTTCAATCCTGCCACGTCGGCCCGGGATATCTACGCCCGCCGCACCGACGGAGACAGCACCACCATCGCCATCGCCACGACACCGGCGGATGAATACGGTCCGGTCCTGTCTCCTGACGGACGCTGGATCGCCTACGTGTCCACGGAGTCGGGCCGGGAGGAAGTGTACGTCCGGCCCTTTCCCAACTCCGCGGAGGGCAAATACCAGATCTCGATCAACGGGGGGAGCGAGCCACAATGGGCTCACAGCGGCAGAGAGTTGTTCTACATCAACGGATTGAACCAGCTTACCGCCGCCACCGTGGCCACTTCGCCCAGCTTCGCGGTAACCCGCCAGCAGGCGCTCTTCGAGGTGACGTTGTTCAGCCGGGATCAGACCCATCACCACTACGCCGTTGGGCCCGGCGATCAACGATTCCTGATGGTCCAGCTGGGCCGCTTCGGCTCGGGAGACCTGGTGCTGGTGCAGAACTGGACCGAGCAGCTCAAGGCGCGGCTCCGGCGCTGAAGCTGACCGGAAGGGGGGCTCCGGATCCGCTCTGGTTCGCCGCAAGCCCGAGGGAGCCACCGCCGGCCCGGAGACCGTGCACCCGCCGGAGTTCCTGGCGCGGGTGGTCACCCACATCCCCGATCCCGGCCAGGTGATGCAGCGCTATGACGGCTGGTACGCCAGCCGGTCCCGGGGCACACGGCGGCGCCAGGCGAGCGACGCCGGGGCGAGCCGGCGCAGGCGCTGGAGTGGTACCGAAAGGGCAAGGCCCTGGAATCGAGCGTCCGGTCCTATGATGCGTTCATCGTCCGGGCACTGGCCGCGCTCGACCGGCGGGACGAGGCCGAGGAGATCATGCACCGGCTGGAGCAGGAAGCGCGGCAGACGTATCTGCGCGCGGACGTGCTGGCGATGGGGTATGCCGCCCTGGGCCGGATTGACACCGCCTTCGACCACCTGGAGCGGGCGTACCAGACCCGCTCGGCTGGCCTGATCTACCTGCACCTCGACCCGGGTTACGCCCCGCTGCGGGGCGACTCGCGGCTCGACGACTTGGTGCGGCGGATCGGGCTCAGGTAGGAGCGACGGTTCGACCCCAGCCCGCCTGCCTCGACCCCTAGCTCTCCGCCCGCGTTCGCACCCGGCGCCGGGCGACGTCGGCCTTCACCCGGCGGGCCCCGCTGGGCTTCAAGTAGCGGCGCCGCTGCCGGAGCTCCCGCAGCACCCAGGACTTCTGGACCTTCTTCCGGAACGCCTGAGCGCCCCGTCGAGCCGGTCCGTGCCTCCCAGTATGATTCCGATCATGATCCCCCCTCGCAACCCGTGCTTGGCGTTGCCGATCGCTGAACAGCAGCCAGCGACCCGGATGAACCACCAAAGGCCCGAGCGAGCGCCCGGAAACTTGTCCGAATCGTGGCCTCGTGGCATTGAAACACCGCACAGGCGCGTTCTATCGCATCTACCCGGGCTTTCCGCCTTGCCGCGGCGGGCGTGAAGCCTGCCCCGAAGCTCAGCCACCAGCCAGCCAATCCCACCAGACCGGCACGCCGCGGCGGCAGGGCCATGCGGAAACACGGCCTGGATTGCCCGAACCGGGAGAGTCCACCAGACGGGCCGGCTCGTATCCGCCTCTCGGGCTGGCCGCCATTAGCGGGTCAGGCTCCTGAACTCGGGCTTGGCGCGGAGCGGCATGAACAGCGGGTCGGCTCGAACCAATTGCGGGCTCACCTGGGGAGGATGCGCCAGCAGGGGCCGCAGATACGCGATCGCGGTATCGAGCTCGTCCAAAAGGATCGCAATATTCACCATGGCGTTGACTGGATAGGTGCCGGCCTGGGCATCCTGGTCGAGCGGCAGGAGCCCGACCGCAGCGCGACCCTCACGAAGTGCCTCCTGTTTCCGTCCCAGCCCGGCGTATGCGAGCCCCAACTGGATGCGGACGCGCCAGTCCTGCGAGCGGTCCTGTAGCCGCGGCTCCCAGGCCGCGCGGGCCGAGTCGAAATAGGCACGAGCGCGCGGGTCACCCTGCCGCTGCTTCGAAAGGGCTTTCGCGATGTAAACGAAGCCCGGATCAACCGACAGGCCGCGTGGCGGTAGCGCATCGAGAGAGTCCTGGAATTCCGCGCCCATGCTCAAGATATAGTTCGGGTTGACGGGAATCAGATAAGAAAGGACTTCGCGCATGGGGTGGGTCTTCAAGGCCTCCCGCAGCGCGGCGCGAGCCCGGTCCAGGTCGGCCTTCCAGACCCAGTACAGGAACGACCGGGTGACATGACCAGCCAACCAATCCGGGGCCACTTTGAGGGTCCGGGTGAGCTCGCGCTCGGCCTCGCGGTACCGGCGCTGCATGAGGTGGGTCGTGGCGAGCTCCAGACTATAGAGGGGGGCGCGGGGATCGAGCTCTAGGGTGCGGCGCAGAGTTGCTTCGGCTTCATCGAATTGGCCCTGCCGCCGCTGGATCGTAGCGAGGTAATAGAGGACCTCGCTGTTGTTGGGCCGGGAGCGGCGTACCGCGTTGAAATGCTGCTCGGCCGCGTCGAAGTCGAGCGAGCCGAGATACGCGAGCAGGCCTTCGGCGAGGCGGGTTTCGATCAAGGTCGAATCGAGAGACATGGCCCGGTCGAGTGCGGTCCGGGCCTGGCCCAGCCGAGCCGCGCTGCGGTCGAAGTAGTAGTAGTACTGCGTGTTGGCCTGGGCCAGCCGCGCCCAGGCCACGGCAAAGCGGGGGTCCGCCGCGACAGCACGCTGGTACATCGCGATGGCCTCGCGCCACGGTGGCTCGGAGAAGCTCTGCGAGAAGTACACATTGCCCCGCAAGTACGCCTCGTAAGCCTCGAGGCTGGAGGTTGGTCGCGCCGCGAGCTCGAGCCGCTCCTCGGTCAGCAGGGACACGTTGAGCGCGCTAGCGACCCCGCCTGCGATAGCGGATTGCACGTTGAGGAGATCGCCGGGAGCGAGGGCGACATCGTAGCGGTCGCTCCAGATGACTTCGCCGTCGCTGGCGCGCTGCAGGCTGGGAATCACCCGGACGTTAACGGAGCGGTGGTCTCCTCGATCGGCCTGCACCGAGCCGGTCAGCACGTATCCCACGTTGAGATCCCGCGCTATGTCGCGGACAGGCCGATCCTCGGCGGCGACCCGGGCGATGCTGGTGCGGGCGATCACCGCTATGCCGCTCAATACGGCGACCCGGCTGGTGATTTCATCCGACAACCCCACGGCGAGGTAAGCGTCCTCGGGACGGGCGCTTCGGAAGGGCAGGACCGCCAGCCGCGGCCGCCCGTCACTAGTGGTCGGTCCGTCCCGGTGCTGCCAGCGAACGAACAGGGCACCGCCCACTCCCGCCGCCACGAGGAGCACCGCCACCACACCCGCTCGGGTGAGCGTGGCCCGGAAACCGGCTCGGGCAGGCGCCGGTCCGATCTCCGCTCCAGCGCGGGTTAGGGCATCGAGGAACGCCCGCATGCCCTGGTATCGAT
>JAILZB010000028.1 GCA_023512725.1 Chloroflexota bacterium
GACTGGGGTACCCCTGCATATCGAAGGATTCGGTCCTAGCCCGTTCCTCACCAGCGAGTTCATCCTCGAGGTGCTCACCCGCTACCCCATTCTGGCCTACTGCTTCGATGTCGCTCATAATCACCTGGCGGGCCAGCGGGCCGACTTCGTCTACGACGAATTTCTCCAGGACCTGTTACCGTACATCGGCTCCGTCCACCTCTGGCAGACTCGTCATTATGACGACTACGTGACTTACCATCACCTGCCGCTCCATCCCTCGCAGTCGCCGGACGAAGGGTGGGTGGATATCGCGCGGGTTGTCCGCACGATCCATGCCGCCCGGCCAACGGCGTCATTCATCCTCGAGTACCCCGGCTGGTTCCCTGAACCCTGGCAGCACCTCGATGAGCGCGAAGGCGTTCGATGGCTGGGCGAGATCCTCGCAACCTCATCCTGACTGGCTTCTCGACCACTGGCAAATCGACCGTTGGCCAGCTGGTGGCGGCTCGGCTCGGCTTTCCCTTCCGCGACCTCGACCACGAGATTGAGCAGCGCGCGGGCTGTCCCATCACCGCGATCTTCGCACGCCAGGGCGAAGCGCACTTTCGAGAACTGGAGAGCAGCCTCCTCCAGGAGGCGCTCGCCGGTGAGCGCCAGGTGATCGCGACCGGGGGCGGCGCTGTCCTGCGGGAAGCGAACCGGGCAGCGATGCGCCGCCATGGGCTGGTCATCTGCCTGGAAGCGCAGCCCGAGACGATCGTTGCGCGGCTCAGTACCCAGGCAGGGGTACGGCCGCTCCTGGCAGACGGCGACCCGCTGAGCCGAGTGCGTGCGCTCAAGGCCGAGCGGGCTGCCTACTACGCCGAGTCCGATTGGACCATCCATACCGACTTCCTCACACCCGAGGCGGTTGCCGCCGAGGTCGTGCGGGCCTGGGCAACCTTGCGGCCACGTCTCGCTGGCGAGCGAGTCGGAGAACTTTTGCCAGCTGCCGTCGTTACCACCGGGAGTGGGAGCTACCCCCTCTTCGTCGGCGATGGGCTGCTGGCCGCGCTCGGCCGTCTCATTCGGCAGCAGGTGGGGGAAGGAGCCGTGTGGGTGGTGGCCGATGCCGGCGCTGCCGAGGGGCATGGCGAGCGGCTCCTCCAGGCGCTCCGAGAGGCGGGGTTGCGGGTGGGGGTCCAGGTGCTTGCAGGGGGCGAGGCGAGCAAGGACCTTGCCGTCGCGAGCACGCTCTACCGCTGGTTGGCCAGGGAGCGAGCCGAGCGGGGGGATACCCTCGTGGCGTTTGGTGGGGGCGTGGTGGGAGACCTCGCGGGCTTCGTGGCAGCCACCTACCTCCGGGGGATCGCTCTGGTGCAAGTGCCGACGACCTTGCTGGCTATGACCGACTCCGCGATCGGGGGCAAGACGGGCGTCAATCTCCCCGAAGGGAAAAACCTGGTGGGAGCGTTTCACCAGCCGCGCCTCGTTCTCGCCGACGTCGCGCTCCTTGCCTCCTTACCCGAGCGGGAGTACCGGGCCGGCTGGGCAGAGACGATCAAGCACGCCCTCATCCAGGACCCCGCCCTGCTCGGGGACCTAGAAGGCGCGGTCGCGGAGGTGCTCGCCCAGCGCCGAGAGTACCTAGTCGACCTCATCAGCCGGAGCATGGCGGTCAAGGCCAGGGTCGTCTCGCGCGACGAGCGGGAAGATGGGCTGCGGATGGTCCTGAACTATGGGCATACGATCGGCCACGCGCTCGAGGCGGCCGGGGAGTATCGCCTGCTCCTGCATGGAGAAGCCGTCGCGATCGGGATGACGGCTGCCGCCCGGATCGGCGTTGCCCTGGGGGTTACTCCCCCCGAGCTGGAAGCACGCCAGCGCGATCTGATCGCCCGCTTCGGCCTGCCACTTCGCGCGCCCGCCGTGCCGCTCGAGCGGGCGCTGGCAGCGCTTGCCGTCGACAAGAAGGTGCGCGCCCGGCGCAATCGCTGGGTACTGCTCGCTGACGTCGGGCAGCCGGTCATCCGCGATGATGTGCCGCCGATGCTGGCCGAGCAGGTGCTCCGGGAGGTGGTAGGATGACAACCATCCTAGCAGTCCGCCGCAATGGTCAGGTGGCGATAGCGGGAGATGGGCAGGTGACGGTCGGCGAGACGGTGATGAAGGCGCGGGCCCGCAAGATCCGACGCCTCCACCACGATACGGTCCTCGTCGGCTTTGCGGGATCGGTTGCCGATGCGCTAACCCTGTTCGACAAGTTTGAAGGCCACCTCGACAAGCACCAGGGCAACCTCCGACGGGCAGCAGTCGAGCTGGCAAAAGAATGGCGCACCGACCGGATCCTGCGCCGGCTAGAAGCCCAGCTAGTGGCAGCCGATAGCCAGACGCTTTTGCTCCTCTCCGGCGATGGTGAAGTGATCGAGCCGGATGGCGATGCCATTGCGATCGGATCGGGTGGGGCCTACGCCCTGGCGGCGGCGCGGGCGCTCCTCGACCACAGTTCCCTCAGCGCCGCGGAGATCGCCCGCCGTGGCCTGGAGATCGCAGCCGACCTCTGCATCTATACCAACCACGAGATCACGGTGCTCACGCTGGAACCCGCCGCCAGACGCGTGAGCGGAGGCTCGGATGACCGCAGCGAACGAATACACCCCGATCACGCGCGCCCAGACGATCGAACTCGAAGCTGAAGCGACGCCCGAAGAGGCCGAGCGCGTCCGCGAGGAGGTCAAGGCCTTTATCCAGGGCCGTGGCGCGCCCAATTTTTCCTTTCTGATCACCCTCCGCAAGGATGGCCGGCCTCACTGCCGGCCGGTCAGTACCTTCGTGGAAGGGTGGACGGTGGGGACGATCAGCCAGGACCTTCACCTCAAGAACCGGCACATCCGGGCGAACCCGGTGGTTGGCTACCTCTGGGTGGAGCAGTGCCCGCCGCCAGGGGTCCGCCCCAAGAGCGTCTGGATGCAGGGAATCTGCCAGATCATCGACGACCCTGCCGAGATTGCCGACTTCTATCGCCGGCGCGAGGCAGCCACCGGCCGGGGGGACCCGCATGCCCACGAGGAGTGGGGCCGCCTACTGCTCCGCACGACCCCCCAGCTGGTGCGGGCTGAGGGCTTCCTCGGTCGGCTCAAGCCCGCTCTCTACCGCACCTTTGACCGCTAGCCTGGCTGTTGCCAGCAGAGGAAGAGCGGGCGTATACTCGAACCGGCTTTGTTCCTCACTTCACAAATCCCCGCCGGCCGCGTGCGAGAGGAAAACGATGTCCGACCTCAGGACTGAGCTGGTTGCCCTCCTCGAACCGTTTGAAGGCCAGAAGGGTGCTACCCTCGATGCCCTCAAGGCGGTCCAGGGGAAGTATGGCTACATCCCCGAGGAGGCGATCGCGGTGGTGGCAGAGCGGCTGGGGGTCTCCCGCAACACGGTCTTTGGCGTCATCACCTACTACGAGTTCCTCAAGCGTGAGCCGCCAGCCCGGCACACCATCCGCTACTGCGTCGGGACGACCTGTGATGCGCTCGGTGGGCGGGAGGTGCTGGCCGAGATCAGTGCCATTCTCGGCATCCGCATGTTCGAAGCGACCCCCGATGGCCAGTGGCACCTCGACCGCCTGCCCTGCTTCGGTACCTGCTCGCTTGCCCCCCTGATGCAGATCGACGAAGAGGCCTACACCCACCTGACGGTCGAAAAGGTCCGCCAGATCTTCCGGGAGCAGCTGCCGGGTGAACCCGCCCCGATTGCGGGCGACGGCATGCCGGCTCCCACCGCCCAACTGGTCCGGGAGCTTGAGGCATGAACGCCGCTGCCTTTACCGAGATGGTTACGCGCGCACGCCAGCGCTGGGAGCAGCGCCAGAACCCGGGGAAACCGCTGGTGCTGGTCAATCTGGGGACGAGTGCACTCTTTGCCGGAGCGCGGCGAGTAAAAGCCGCGTTTACCGACGCCTGCCGCGAGGCGGGGGTCGAGGTGGAGTTCCGCCCGGTGGGCGGCTTCGGCTTCTCCTTCCTCGAGCCCCAATTGGACATCATTAAGCCGGGCCGTCCCCGCATCATGTATGGCCCGCTGACCCCCGAGACCGCGCGTGAACTCGTCTTCAGCTATCTGGTCAACGACGACCCACGCCCTGACCTCGCCTTTGTCGCCTTTGGCGACCAGCCGTTCCGGGGCATCCCCTGCACGGCCGAACACCCGCTCTTTACCAAACAGGTGCGCCTGACGATGCGCCTGGCCGGAACGGTGCAGCCCGACGACATCGATGACTACCTTGCCAACGATGGCTACGCTGGCCTGGCGCGGGCGCTCACCATGGATCCGAGCGAAGTCATCGAGTGGGTGACGAAGTCAGGCCTCCGTGGCTGCGGCGGGGCCGCCTTCCCGACCGGTGTCAAGTGGAACTTCAACCGCGCACCCGCGCCGGAGAAATACTTCCTCTGTAACGCCGACGAAGGGAATGCTGGCACCTTCAAGGACCGCCTGCTGATGGAGGGGACGCCCCACCAGCTCGTGGAAGGCATGATCATTGGGGCGTACGCCCAGCGCATCCCCTACGGCTACATCTACATTCGTGACGAGTACCCCCTGGCGACTCACCTCGTCTCGCGGGCGATCGAGCAGGCCTACGGCTACGGCCTGCTGGGCGAGAATATCCTCGGCTCGGGCTTCTCGTTCCACCTCGGGGTGAAGGAAGGCGCGGGCTCATACCTCTGCGGCGAGGAGAGCGCCATGATCGCTTCGGTCGAGGGGTCGCGGGGCATGCCGCGGGCACGCCCACCCTTCCCGGCCCAGGCGGGCGCCTGGCTGAAGCCGACCACCGTCAACAACGTCGAGACGATCTGCAACGTGCCGAACATCATCCGCAACGGCTGGGAAGCCTACGCTGCCATCGGCACCGAGAAGAGCAAGGGCGTGCGGGTGCTGACCCTCTCGGGGGCGTGTTCGCGCCCGGGCGGGTACGAAGTGCCCTTCGGCATGACCTTCCGCGAGCTGATCGTCGAGCTGGCCGGTGGCGACCCGGCCCAGATCAAGGCCGTCCAGATGGGCGGGCCGGCGACCGATATCCGGCCCCTGGCGTATATCCTGGACCTCCCGATCGCCCTCGACGAGCTGCGGCCGAAGGATACTGGGATTGGCTCGGGGGGCTTCGTCCTGATCCCCCACTCGACCTCGATCCCTGAGCTGGTGAAGCATCTCTGCGAATTCTTGCGGGATGAATCCTGCGGAAAGTGCTTCCCCTGCCGCTACGGCACCCAGCGCCAGTACGAACTGATGGATTGGATCTCCCGTGGGAACGGCTCGCCGCTGGACCTGCGCGAGCTGGAGAAGCTGTTCCCGACCCTCCAGTTCGGGTCGCTCTGCGGCCACGGCCAGGTGGCGCACCAACCCGTCAAGTACGCCCTGCTGCACTTCCGTGGCGAATTCGAACGCTTGCTCACGCGCTGAACCCGGCAGCACCGGTGGAGGACGACAATGGCCAACGTGAGGGCCGAGGCCAAGCTGGTCACGCTCACCATTGACGGCTACGAGGTGACAGTGCCGGAGGGGACGACCGTCCTCGATGCGGCGAAAGCTGCCGGCATCTTCATTCCCTACCTGTGCGCACATCCAGCCCTGCGCCCCTGGGGCGCGTGCCGCATGTGCATGGTCGAGATCGAGAATGCGCGCGGGGTACCGACTGCTTGCAATACCCCGGTCGCTCCGAACATGGTCGTCCATACCAATACTCCCCAGGTGCTCGACCTGCGGCGCAAGGTGATGGAACTGATCCTGACCGAGCACCCGATCGGCTGCCTCACCTGCCACAAGCGCGACCAGTGCGGCCCGCAGGAAACTTGCCTCCGCTCGGTTGCAGTCGACTTCCGCTGCGTTACCTGCCCGGCGAACTATCGCTGCGAACTGCAGCTGAACTGCGACTACGTCGGCCTCGACGAGATGGCGATGCCAGTGCGGGTGAAGAACATCCCGCTGCGGAAGGACCCGCTGATCGCCCTCGACTGGAACCTCTGCATTGTCTGTGGGCGCTGCGTGCGCGTCTGCGATGAAGTGCGCGTCCAGAGCGTCTACGCCATGATCGACCGAGCGGGTAAGACCATCATCGATACTGCGGAGGGATCGCCGCTCGAAGAGGCGGGCTGCATCTTCTGCGGCGCCTGCGTTGATGTCTGCCCGGTCGGCGCGATCGAAGAGCGACGCAACCGCTTTGCTGGAGTTGCCGACAGCACCACGGAGTCGGTCTGTGCCTACTGCAGCGATGGCTGCACCTTCCGGCTAGAACAGAAGCGCAACGTTCTCATCCGGGTGGGGCCAGTCTGGGAGGCGCCGGTCAACAACGGGCAGTACTGTGTGCGTGGCCGCTTCGCCACCGCAGAACCGCTGCAGCCCCAGCTCCGTTTGACTACCCCGCTGGTGCGCAAGAACGGCCAGCTCGTGCCTGCGAGCTGGGAGGAGGCGCTGGACCGCGTAGTGCGGGAGTTAGGAGCTCGCCGGGGGCCATGCCTGGGGGTGATCGGCTCGGCCCGCACGACGAATGAGGCGAGCTACCTGCTCCAAAAACTCGCCCGGCTCGTCCTCCAGACGCCGCACCTCGACACGCCTGCCCGCCTGGCCGATACGGCGGGGCTGCTGGGGCTCCACCAGGTACTGGGCGTCGGGGCCTCGACCACCCTCCACGATGCAGTCGCCGCTGCCCGTTGCCTACTCGTGGTCGGCAACGATCTCAGCACCAGCAGCCCGATCACGGCGATGAAGGTCCTGCAGGCCGTCCGTCCCCAGGTGACCGTCCCGCCCAACACGGGGTACTTCAGCTACCTGCCCGATACCGGTGTCCGCGAGCAGCCACGCCCGACCCTGATCGTGATCGACCCGCGCGCGACCGAACTGACCAGGTACGCCGACCTCTGGCTGCGCCCGCGCCCGGGGAGCGACCGCGTCATCCTGGGGGCAATGCTCAAGCTCGTGCTCGAGGAAGGGCTGGCGAGCGTGACTGCCAGTACGGCGAGCATCCAGGGCGTAGAGGAACTCCGCGCCTCGCTCGCTCCCTTCACCCTGGAACTGGCCGAACAGCTGAGCGGGGTGCCCGCCGAGCAGATCGCTCAGGCGGCGCGCTGGTACGCCACCCGTGGGCCGGCAGTCTCCCTCTTCGGGCGAGGGCTCACCCAGCAGGTGGATGGGGTCGAGGCGGTGGCGGCGCTGGCGGCGCTGGCGGTGGTGACGGGCAATCTCGGTCGGCCGGATGCGGGCGTGCTCTTCCCGGTGGCAGCGAATAATACCCGCGGCGCGTTCGACCTGGGGCTGTTGCCCGAGTTTCTGCCGGGCTATGCACCCACGAGCAGCGAAGCCGCCCGCCAGCACCTCGAGCAGCTCTGGGGCGGGCCGGTGGCAGCGGCCGGCGGACGGACGTTGCTCGACCAGCTGGCGGCTGCCCAGGCGGGGGAGATCACGGCGATGTACATCGTCGGGGCGAACCCGGCCCAATCGGCACCGGCAGCTGCGGCCCGGGCCGCCCTGGAACGGCTCGAGTTCCTCGTTGTCCAGGATCTCTACCTGACCGAGACGGCCAAGCTCGCCCACGTCGTCCTCCCCGCCGCCTCGTTCGCCGAGCAGGATGGCACCTTTACGAATGCCGAGCGGCGGGTCCAGCGGGTGCGGAAGGCTGTGAGCCCGCCAGGAGAAGCACGGCCAGACTGGGAGATCATTGCTGAGCTTGGGCGGCGGCTCGGGGGTGGGGGCTTCGACTACGTCCATCCGGTTGAGGTGTTCGAAGAGATCGCGCACGTCTCGCCGCTCCACGCCGGGATGAGCTACGACCGGCTGGACGATGGCCCCCTCTGCTGGCCCTGCCTGAACCCGGAGGACCCCGGGACCGAGACCCTCTTCCCCGATGGAGGGGTGTTCACCCTGCCCGTGCTCTCCCAGCCGCGGGTGCGCACGACCTCGCCGGACTACCCGCTGCTCCTGGGGTCGGCGAGCAGCCCGCAACACTTCGGCACGGGCACCCAGACCCGCCTGGTCAAACAGTTTGCCCACTTCCAGGCTGAAGAGCGCCTCGAACTCCACCCGACGGATGCTGCCGCCGCAGGCCTGGAGGATGGCGCCCTCGCCACGGTGGTCACCCGCCATGGCCAGGCCCGCGCGCGGGTGCGTCTGAGCACAGCGCTCGCGCCCGGCACCGCAGCGATCACCTGCGTCTTCCCCGAAAGCCAGGCGAGCACCCTCTTTGGAGGTGAGCGGGCGCCCGGCGCGGGCACACCAGTCGCGAAAGCGGTGCCGGCCCGGGTAGAACCTGCTCGCTAAGGCGCGGAAGCGGTTCCCCCCGCAGCTAGCCGTGGTATACTCGCGGAGAGCAAACGACTTTCCTGGCGGGCAGGAGGGAACCGGTCTGGACAGTCTGGCAACGGCGCGCTGCGCGGTCGACGTAGCGGTCGACAAGCGCGCGAGCGATATTCTGGTGCTCGATGTTCGCAGGGTGGCGAACCTCGCCGATTACTTCGTGATCTGTACTGCCGAAACGGAGCGGCAGATCCGGGCCGTCGTGGAGGGGATCGAAGAGGCGTTGCTCGAAGCCGGGATCGGTCGGCGGCAGCGGGAAGGCGAGCCGAACTCCGGCTGGGTGTTGCTTGATTACGGGGACGTGATCATCCACGTGTTTGCGCCTGCCGAGCGAGAGTACTACCGGCTGGAGCGGCTCTGGCGAGATGCTCCCGCAGTGGTGCAGATCCAGTGATCGGGCAGGGGGGCAGCGTGACACCGCGGGACGTCACCCGGGCGCTGGTGCTTGGCCTCGTGATCGGGGCAAGCACCGGGCTCGTGCTCGGCTCACTCGCGGGCTTCGGCCTTGGGCCCCTGATCGCCCAGGTGGCGACGTCGCTCGTGTTCCGCCGGCCACGTCAGCCCCGCTTCGACCTCTACCTGCAGTAGCCCCTTACCAGACGGGAGGGATAGCCTGTTCCAGCAGCCAGGGGTCGCTACTGCGCGTATAGCTGAGCAGCTCCTCCTCGCGGAAGAAGAGCGCCACCTCCCGGCGCGCGCTCGCGGGGCTATCGGAGGCGTGTACCAGGTTGCGGCCAACCGCCAGGCCGAAATCACCCCGGATCGTACCGGCTGCCGCCTTGACGGGGTTGGTCGCCCCGACGGTGGCACGGACAGCTTCGATGGCATCCGGCCCCTCGAGCACTCCCACCACCACGGGGCCAGCGGTAATGTAGGCCACCAGCCCCTCGTAGAAGCCCTTGCCGACGTGCTCGGCATAGTGCTGTTCCGCCAGCGAGCGGTCGATTCGCATCAGCTTCAACCCCACCAGCTTGAGCCCTCGGCGCTCGAAGCGCTCCAGGATGGCGCCGACCAGTCCCCGCTGGACGCCATCCGGCTTCACGATAATGAGTGTTCGTTCCACTGCTCCACCTTTCTTGCGTCAGCGGGAAGATACGTAAGCCCCGACGGCCAGGTCAATGCGGGCAGCTGTTGCGGGGGGTCCGGGCGTGCCCCTGCTCCTGGTGTCAAGAGCAGGGCAAGGTCAACGGGGGGGTCGGCCGGCCGGCGCTGGCGCGGTGTCCTACAATCGCCCCGGTATCTGAGGAGGGGCAGTGTCTGGTCTCGTAATTCTGGCCGTCTTTGCTCACCCCGATGACGAGACGGTCTGCAGCGGCACCCTGGTGCTCAACGCCCGTCGGGGTGGCCGCTCAGTCGTGCTCTGTGCCACCCGGGGTGAGGTCGGCGAGATCCGTGATCCCACCCTGGCGACGCCTGAGACTCTCGGCCAGGTGCGCGAGCGGGAGCTGCAGGAGGCCTGCGCCATCCTCGGCATCGACCCGCCACGGTTCCTGGACTACCGCGATTCCGGCATGGCCGGCACGCCGGAGAACGCTCACCCGGCCGCCCTGGTCAATGCCGACCGCGCGCACGTGCTGCGCCAGCTGGTCGCTGCCATCCGCGAACTCCGCCCGGAGGTCGTGATCACCTTCGAGCCGGGCGGGCTCTACGGCCACCCGGACCACATTGCCATCTCGCAGTTCACCACCGAGGCGTTCACCCGCGCCGGGCAGGCAGACCAGTTCCCCGATGCGGGAGCCCCCTGGCAGCCCGCCCGCCTCTACTACTGCACCTTCGAGCAGGAGCGCTTCCGCCAGTTCCAGCAGCGGCTACGCCAGCCAGGTGAGGAGGCGCCACTCCCCACGATCGGCACCCCTGCGGCTGCAATTACCACCCGAGTGCCGATCGATGAGGTGCTCGCGCTGAAGCGGCAGGCGATGCTCGCCCACCGTACCCAGGTCGACCCGGAGGGAGCGATGGCGCGCGCCCAGAGCGAAGAGCTGCGCGAGCTGTTTCGTTTTGAGATGTTCATCCGCGTGGTGCCGCCGCTCCAGCCGGGAGAGCAGGACGAATTCTTCTCCGACCCTGATGGCAGGTGAGTGAGCAGGCTTCGGCAGCACCGGTGCGCCAGCGTTTCCTGGGGGCACTCGCGACCTTCGCTGCTGCGGCCTTCGCCCTCTGGGCGCTCCTGACTGCACCGCGGCCGCTCTGGCCGGAGCCAGCGAGCCCAACCAGCTACCCGCGGGGCGACTACACCCTGCCGGCCGGCGGAGTAGTGACGGCGACCCTGGACCCCCGTGGTGGCGCCTGGGATGCTCTGGAACTGCGCCTGGCGGCGGGCGCTCACGGCCCGCTCGTCGCGACGGTTACCGACCGGATGGGGAGGTCCCGCTTCAGCGGCCAGTTGGTGGTGGACGAGGACCCTCGCCTGGCGCTCCCCTTCCCGGTTGGGCCGGAGGATGGGCCACTGGTCCTGGAACTTCACCGTCCACCCGAGGCGGGGCCGCTCGTCCTCGCTGCCCAGCACCGCAGCGGACTGTTCGCCCCCGTCTACCAGTGGTACCGGCGCTGGCCGTGGCGCGAGATTGCCGGGGAGATCGCCCGGCAGCTTCCCCAGCAGGCGGCGCTGCTCGCGGCCCTGCTGAGCTGGCTCCTCGTCCCCGGCTGGCTGGTGTGGCGCTGGCTCGGAGGTCCGCTCGGGCGGCCGGCCCGGCGCACGGGAGTTGGGCTGGTTGCCCTGTGGGTCGGGCTCTCGGGTGCGCTGCTCCTGGTTGCGGGGGCGCTCTGGAGTTTCGGTCCGGTGCGCCTCCCCCGCGAGCTGACGCCTTGGGTGCTGCGGCTCCTGAGCGTGGTGCTGGCGGTCGTCGGGCTTTCTGCCCTCGTCCGCTGGGGGTGGCGGAGCTGGCCCCAGCGCCCCAGCCTGAGGCGCTGGGTTGCGGACGGATCGCTCGCGCTGCTGCTGGTGGCCGGTGGGCTCGTTGCCACTCGCGCTGGAGCGTTGGTCGGCCTTGGTGGCGCCCCGGGGGTCGATGGGACAGCCGTCTGTGAGTTCGCCCGTCGGATTATCGAGCGTGGTGCCCTGCTTGATGTCTCGCCCGCGGCAGTGGCCAACCGGGCGGATTTCTACCACCTCGGGCTCTCGGGGTTGGTCGCGCTCGTCAGCCTGGTGGCGGGCGCGCCGCTGGACGTGGCCTTCCTGGCGACCGGTCAAGCCATGCAACTGGCCGCGCTTGCTGGCCTCGCCCTGCTGGTCGTCCAGTGGCGAGGGAGCGCCTGGGCCGCAGCGGCTGCCCTCGTGATGGCGGGCTGGGTCCTGCCGCTGCCAGGGTTCCTGCTCGCCTGGTCGCGCTTTACCCAGATCGCCGGGCTCGCGCTGCTCCCACCACTCTTCGCGCTGGCGGCCTGGGCGCTGAGCGCTCGCCAGCCGGCCCGTCTTGCGGCGGCGACGGCGCTGGTCGGCGCTGGAGTGGCGTTGCTGCATTACCGGGCCCTGGCCTTTGCGCTCGGAGCGCTCCCGGTCCTGCTGCTCTTTCCACCCCCGGGGCAGCCCCTGCGGTGGCGTAATGTCGGCGTGCTCCTGCTCGCTGCCAGCCTGGCGGTGCTCTTGCTCGCCCCCTGGGTTGTTGGAGTGGCGCTGACGTTCTGGCTGCCAGCGGTGGCGGAAGGCCCGGGCGGACCGCAGGAGTTCCCGGCCTGGACGCTCCAGTACGGGGGGGGCGACTGGGTGCTGGCTGGCGTTGCGCTTGCCAGTGGGCTCCTGCTCCTCACCCTGCGCACGTCCGCGCTCGCTCGCCCGCTTGCCCCGATCCTCTGGGTGGCGGCAGTGCTGGCGCTCTTTACTTGGTCGGGCGTGGTCGGCTTTCGCCTGGGGCTGGCGGTCAACCCGCTTTCGGCCGCGATCGCCTATTACCTGCCGGTCGGGCTCTGGGTTGGTTGGGTCGTGGGGGTGCTCAGTGCCCAGCAGCTCGGTGGTGGGCGGCTCGCCCCGGCGGCAACGCTGGCGGTGGTTGGCTTGCTCGCTCTCGCCAGCAACCGCCCGGGCACCCTTGGGGCGCGGCTTCCCGAGCTCCTCTGGTACGCTGATGCCGACCGGCGGGCACTCGCCTGGGTTGCGAGCAGCTTGCCCACCAATGCCCGCCTGGCGAACAACGGGGAACCCTGGGCCTACGGGCTCTACGTCGGTACCGATGGCGGCTACTGGGCCCAGCCATTCAGCGGGCGAGAGACGCTGATCCCGCCACTGGCCTATGCCTATCACGCCTCAGCCGAGCGTGCCCAGCGCACGGATGCTATCGCGGCTGCCCTGGCGCTCAGCGACCGGCCGGCGGAACTGGTGCGCTGGCTGGCTGAGCACGGCTGGACCCATCTCTACCTTGGCCGTCGTGGCGGGCCGATCGACCCGTGGGAACTCGCGCGCACGCCCGGCGTGATGCCCATCTACCAGGAGGAAGGGGTGAGTATCTGGGCGCTGGCGCCGCCGGTTGCCCAGCAGTCCTCGACACCTCCCGAGCGCTTCGGTATGCTGCGCCCAGAGGCGCCTCACCTTGCATGGGGAAGGACGGAATGAAGATCGTTGATGTGCACCGCCATCTCTGGGATGTTGGCTGGTTCCCGCCGACCCATCTCCGGCTAACTGCGGAAGCGAATGCCCTGCGGTCCGACCCGCCCCGAGATGTCGACGAGGTGCTCGAACGGATCAAGCGCGCGCCGACCATGGACCCCACCTGCGATGGGGCGATCCGGGAGCAGGACTACTACGGCATCGACGTGGGGATCATCCAAACGCTCGACTGGGGGCTGGCGTACGGGCCGGAAGAGGACTCACCGGTGCCGGTCGAAGAGTTCAACCGGATCACCTTGCAGAATGTCAAGAAGTACCCCGGGCGGCTGTTCGCAATGGCGGGGATCGACCCGCGCCGGCCGCGAGCGGTCAAGTTGTTCGAGGAAATGGTGGTCGAACACGGCGCCGTCGGGCTGAAGGTCTACCCGCCGTGCGGGTTCCAACCGAACGAAGAGTTCTGTTTCCCGATGTATCGCAAGGCGATCGAGCTGGACGTGCCAGTGCTGATCCACACGGGGGGTGCGGGCAAGCTCAGCCGAACGCGCTGGACCTGGCCGGAATGGGTGGAAGAGGTCGCGGTGACCTTTCCCCAGTTGCGCATTATCATGGGGCACACCAACTTGCAAGGACCGTTCGAGACGGGCGCCTACTGGCGGGGATTGACCGCTGCCCTCAACAAGCCGAACATCTGGCTCGACCTCTGTGACTGGCAAGTACTTGGTGCAGTCGAAGAGAAGAACATCCCCGAGCTGCTCCGCGTGATCCGGGTCTTTCTGGATGCGGTCGGCCCGCTCCGGATCGTCTGGGGCACCGATCTCCCCCAGGCAGGCGTGGGACGTCGGCGCCAGGCTGCCACCAAGACCTGGACCGAGATCTTCAAGAACCTGCCCGAGTGGGGTGAACGCTACGGCATCCGCTTTACCCACGAGGAGGCTGAGGGGATCTGCTTCCGGGCAGCGATGCGCTGCTTCCGGAACATTGACTGGGCAAAAACTCCGCTCGCCAACGAACGGTCGTAGCGGCAGCACACCCACCGCGCTGCTCCTCCGGCTGGCGGCGCGGCATCAGCGGGTGGTCGGCGCGCGAGCTCCTAGCGCGAGCGGACAAGACCGCCCTGGCTGAGCGCCTTACCACCCTCGAAGCCTAGAGCGCTGCCCTCTAGCAGGCACTGGCCGCCCGGTGCACTGACTGTGCGGCCCAGCAGCAGAACGCTGCCCTGGAAGCCCGCCTGGCCGCGCTGGGGCAGCACGGCAGCACGCCCTTCTCCCTGCCGCTCGTGCTGCCGGGGCTGGTGCTGGCCGGTGGGCTTGCCTGGGCGCTGCGCCTGCCTCGGAGGCGGCCATGAAGCGCCTGCCGCTGCTTGGCGCTGTGGCGCTTGCCACTGCTAGCCTGCTGACGGCCGTGCTGGGAGCGCTGGCCCAGAGCCCCGGGGAGGAGCTGAAGTGGTGGACGGTGGATGGGGGCGGCAGCGCCGTCCTGACGGGCGGTGGCTACGAGCTAGGCAGCACGCTGGGTCAGGCGGATGCGGGCGTGCTGAGCGGCGGGAGCTTCGAGCTGCGCGGTGGCTTCTGGTGAGCGCTGGTGGTGGCGGCGGCAGGAGTGGCGGGCTGTACCTGCCCCTGGTCAGCAAGAACCGCTAAGGCGCGCAACGCACCTGCCTCCCGACCGCGCACCTGCTCACCCACCCCGCTCGCTAACGAACGGCCGAAGCGGCAGCTCGACCACCGTGCCACCACCCACCAGCCCGAGCCGGCGCTGGCTGTAGACACTGTACAGCCCAAGCTGCAGCCGGTATTCACCGCTCGGCGCATCGGATGGCAGCACGAGCGTGTAGGGGACGCGGAAGCGCCGGCCTGCCTGCCAGCGCGAAGTGCCAAACCAGCTTTCGGTCGGGGCAACATCGAGCTGGGCCACCCGTTGCCCATCCGGTCCGAGCAGGTGGATGAAGAGGGTGAGGTCGTCCCGCCCATCGGTCAGCGCACGCCACCAGAGGGTAAGGGTCAGCGCGTGGCCAGGTCGGAGCTCCTGTGGCGCGAGGTCGAACCCCTCAAGCAGCACCCGCCGCGCAAACGACGCGTCAAGCCGATGGGGTGGCTCCAGCGGCATGGCCCGGCGGCGGAGCAGCAGCACATTGTCGCGCTCGTAGACCGTTTCGAATGCCGGGTTCAGCAGGTACTGCAGCAGTTCGCGGTCGTAGTCGTCCTCCGGGTTCGAGAGCGGGTATTTGTTCCCTTCCAGGTCAAGCAGGACGTAGTCTGTCCCGCCAAAGGTGGGGGCCTCGGGGAACATATAGACCTGCCGGCGGTGCGTTAGGTGCGGCACCAAATCCGTTTGGGCGAGCACGCTTGCCTCCGGCGGGATGCGCCGGATCGCCTCCTGCAGCGCCTCAGCGCGCGGGTTGGGCGCAAAGCGCTCGGGCTGGAAGTGCCGTCCCAACGGCCCCGGGCTGAGGAGCCCGTACGCCAGCACGCCGCTCGCGCCGAGCGCGGCAAGCGCCGCCCCGTAGGCGCGGCGGGTGCGGCCAGCCAGCCGTCGAAGCGTCTGGACTGCCCCGAAGGCGAGGAACGGCAGCACCAGCACGCTGTAGTGCTTTTCGATGAAGGCAAACGGGAACTCCGGGCTGAGCAGGTGGTAGCCCAGCGTCGGGAGCGCCAGCAGGCTGGCCGTGCCGGCCAGCGGCAGCAGCGCGAACGGCAGGAGGAGGTGACCAAGGTACGCCAGCCGCTCCGGCGTGCCCAGCCCAGCTAGGAGATCAAACAGCCGCTCGACCGCAGCAGCGAGCGTGGGTGGGGCGCCACCCTCGAAATAGCGTCGGAGGTAGTAGTACTGCCCTTCCGGATTGAAGAGGGGAATAACCACGAAGAGCACCAGCAGCGTCCAGCCACCGCCCAGGGCCGCCAGCAGCAGCCCGCGCCTGCGCGCGGGCGTGAACGCCGCCGCCCACAGCCCTGCAGCAGCCACCACGATCCCCATCTCCTCCTTCACGAGTAACACCGGCAGCAGGCTGAGGGCGAAGGCCGTGAAGCGCCCACCAAGCAGGAAGGAGAGGGCAAGCGCCAGCAGCGGCGGGGCGAGGACGAGGTCGTGAAAGTCGAAGAGGGCCGTGAACGCCTGGCCAGGATGGAGCAGGTACGTCCCCCCGACCACCAGGCCAGCGAGCGTGCTCTTGAGGAGCCGCCCCGCGGCGTAGCCCGTGATGACAGGGGCGAGCGCCAGCAAGAATGGCTGCACCACCAGCAGCGTACGCGGGTCTGGCCAGAGCCAGTACAGGGGGACAAAGGCCAGCAGCACCAGCGAGAAGTGGTCACCCAGGAAGTGGGGCAGATAGAACATGATCGAGTTCTCGAACAGCCGCCCCTGGCTGGAGTTCCAGACCACCTGGTCGTAGATCCCGAGGTCGTAGGCGTGGCTGCGAAAGCCGTTGTGGCGGGCGACCGCCAGCCCGGCGAACGTCGCCGCCCAGAGCAGCCCGGCCAGCGGTAACAGGTGAATCAGCCAGCTCGGGGGCGTGCGCCGGCTCCCGGCGGCCAGCCACCCCCCGAGCGCAGCCACCCCGGCACCTGCGAGGACGCCAGCGAAGTCGAAGAAGACCCTCACCAGCCCACCTTCCCCAGGCGAGCGCTCGCCTGCTGGCCACCCCCAGTAACGTCCAGCCAGAGGTCGTAGGGGCCCGGCAGCAGCCCGGCCGGCAAGGAAAAGTCCAGCTCGTCGACGAAGCGGTCGCCCGCGCGCCAGTCGCTCGCGCGGTGCCAGCTGCCCAGCGGCTGCTCACCCGCGACGATGACCGCCCCCCCTGGCGTGACGAGGCGGAGGGTGGCACGGGCGTCTGGCAGTGGGCGGGCCGCGACCCAGGCCAGGAGGAGCGTGAGAGTGGGGCCCTGGCCGTCGCCCTCCGGCGGGGCGAGTTCCATGCGGGCGCTCGCCAGCGTGAGCGTGCCCGGCAGCTCGAGGTCCATCGGCGTTCCACCCGGCGGCCAGCTTCCACCCGGCACCCGGAGGGGCGCCAGCGTCACGCTCGTACCCACCGGCCGGCCAGCAGCATCCCGGACGGGCAGTAACTGGCCACTCCCGCGGTCGAGGATGCCCAGCTCCAGCCGGAGATAGTCCGGCGGCTCGACCGTGCGGGGCAGGCGGAAAGTGTGAGGGTCAAAGACCACCTCGCCTGGCTGCCACCAGTCGAATGGGCGCGTGCCTGCTGCTGGATAACTGCGCATGGTGGCGACCGGTCGGAAGTCGCGGGCGAGCAGCCGCAACTGGATGGCGGCATCGCGGGTGAGGGGCTGGTGAGCGCGCCACCAGAGCTGGAGCGTCACGAACTCGCCCGGCGCCGCGCGCTCCGGCACAAAGCGATAGCCAAGCAGTTCGACCGCCTCGCCAAAGGTCGCCCGGACGTTGGTCGGAGGTGGCTCCGCCGGGGGAACGGGCGCGGCATAGGCCGGGAGGATGACAAGCGGCAGGGCCAGCCCGGCCACGCTCGCGAGCCCCCCCACCCCTAGGCCAGGCAAGAGGGTCGGCACCCGGGGGAATAGCTGCGCCAGCCCACTCACAACTAGAATGCTGAAGGCTGTCAGCGCAGGAAACCAGAGCCGGCCTTGAGCAGCGTGCTCAAAAGCGATCGCCCAGCGGACGAGCGCACCCAGGAACGCACCGAGCCACAGGAGAAGCACCACCAGCGCTGGGGACGTGGGGATCAGCCCCGGCCGTGGGCGCCGCCAATGGAGGACCCAGCCCAGGCCGGCCAGGAGCAGCAGCCCATCAAACCCGAAATAGAGCGCTTCTGGCAGGGCCACATTCCCCCACCCGAACAGCGCCCAGCTCGAGGTACGGAGTTCGGCAGCATCCTGAAGGAGGGCCGGCAGCGTCAGCTCCTGCCGAACCAGGGCAGCAGCAAGGCGATTGAGCTGCTGCCAGCCGAGCAGCTCGCCGTAGAGGACGAAATTGCGTGCGAACCACCACCCCGCGAGCATGGTGGGACCAACAGCGAAGCAGAGCAGTTGGGCAACGCAGCGGCGCGGCTGTCGCCAGCCCTGGCCGGCAAGCAGCGCCATGCCCAGCACCACGGTAGCCAGGGCAACGACTAGCACCCCCGAGCCTTTGCTCACGGCCGCCAGCCCAGCCGTTCCGCCAAGCAGAAGCGCTCGGGGCAGGGAGAGCGGGCGTTGGAGCAACCAGAGCGCGCTCGCGAGCGTGGCAGTGGAAGCAGCGATCACTGCGCTATCCGCATTGGTGACAGCGGAGAGAAAGACGAACTGCGGGAGCGCGGCCACCAGCGCTGCCGCTAGGAGCGCAAGCTCCTCTCCAAGGCCGGCCAGGCGGGCTACCAACGCGGTCAGCACCACTGTCGCGACGCCACAAAGCACCGAGGCCAGGCGGGCAAGGTGAAGGGCGAGCAGCGGCGGCTGGAAGGGATGCTCGCCCGGGGGGCGGACCATCACGTGCTTGTTGCCCGGCAGGTCGGGCGCAAACTGCTGGTACCAATTCACCCGCTGGGCCTCACGGTAGCCCGTCGGGTCGGCGGGTAGGGTGAACAGCGCTGCCAGGGCGTAGTAGAGCGGGGGGTGAAACGCTTCCTGGCCTCCCGGCGTGGTAGTCGGGTCACCCGTCATCACCGGGAGGCCGCGCCCCTCCCGCAGCCAGATGACGTAGTCGAGATGGATGGTCTCATCGGGGGCTTCGTAGAGGGGAATGGCGAAGCTGAAGGTCGTTGCCAGCAGGGCGAAAGCAAGGGCAAGCAGGCCGAGGCGCCAGCGGAAGCTCATCCGGCGAGCAAACGACCCAGCCGGTCGAAGAAATCGGGGAACGTCTTGGCGACGCAGCCCGGATCCCGGATCACGACGCCAGGGGTGCGCAGGCTGAGCACGGCAAAACTCATCGCCAGCCGGTGGTCGTCATAGGTCTCGACCTCGCCACCGTGCGGGGTTGCGGGGAAGATCGTCCAGCCATCCCCATGTTCGACTACTGGGACACCGAGCTTCCGAAGCTCAGTCGCCATTGCGGCGATACGGTCAGTCTCCTGGGCCCGGCTGTGCGCGACCCCATGCACCCGCACCGGAGAGTCCGCGAAGGGTGCTACAGCAGCTAAGGTGAGGGCCGTGTCCGAGATCGCGCTCAGGTCCACTTCGACCCCGCGCAGGCGTGCTGGCCCGCGGACGCAGACCCCTTCCGCCCGCTGCTCGACCGTACAGCCCATCCGGGCCAGGACATCGACGAAGCGGAGGTCGCCCTGGGCGGAGCGCTCGGTCAACCCGAGCACCTGGACCTCGCCGCCCGTCACGGCAGCGGCCGCGAAGAAATAGGACGCCGCGGTGGCATCCGGCTCGACGAGAAAGCGTTGGCCACGATACCCCTGCCGCCCGGGCACAACGATCCGCCGCTCGCCCTCCCAGCAGGCGTTCGCCCCGAAGGCCGCCATCACGGCGCGCGTCAACTCGAGAAAGGGTGCGCTGACCAACGGCCCACTCACCGTCAGCGCAATGCCCTTCTCGGTCAGCGGGGCAGCGAGCATCAGGGCGGAAAAATACTGGCTCGAAACATCCCCCCGCATCGTAACCTCGCCACCCCGGAGGCCCGCGGCTTCGATGATCACCGGCGGGCAGTCGTTGCCCGCCTCTGCCCAGGCCCGCACCCCCAGCTGCTGCAGCCCTTCCAGCAGCGGCCCGATCGGTCGCTCGCGCATGCGCGGCGAGCCGTCCACCCGGAACCGGCCTCGCCCGAGCGGGAGCACCCCGACCAGAAAGCGCGTGGCAGTACCAGCGTTACCCAGGTAGAGATCGGCAGTGGTGGCCGGGAACGGGCCACTTGCCCCACGGACCACGATCCGCTCGTGTTCCTCCTCCGCGTGGACCTCGCAACCGAGCTGGACCAGGGCCTGGCTGAGGTAGCGGGTATCATCGCTGAACAGCGCCCCTTCGAGGGTAGAGACCCCCGCTGCCAACCCCGCGATCAGCAGCGCCCGGTTGGTGATGCTCTTGGAGCCCGGCAGGCGCACCTGGCCGCGGACTGGCCGGCTGACCGGAGGGATGGTGATCTGAGCAGGGTAGCGGGTGGTCATACGCTCTCGTCGCGCGGATTATGCCGCACCCTGCTGCGCGGCTCCAGGGTCATCAGCGGACCTGCAGGGTTGTCAGCACGACCGCGCGTTCGGGAGTGCCAGCTGAGGGAAGCAGCCGCTCGCCGTCGGGTCGGTAGAGGCCGACCAGGAGCTGGTAGCTCCCCGGCGCAAGAGTGGTTGGCAGGTCGAGGTCGTACCAGTCGCGGAGGTAGGTGCCCGGCACCCAGCGCTCGGTCGGGTAGCCGCCCGCCGCGGGGGTGCTGTCGCGCTGCGCCACCAGCTGGCCAGTTGGAGAGACGAGGTGGACGAACACCTTCAGGTCGGGCGGCGGGGTCGCCAGGGCCCGCCAGTGCAGGGCGAGTTGGAGGCGCTCGCCCGGCCGGGCCTCCGCGGGGCAGTCGTAGCCAAGGAGCACGATACCCTCCCCGAAGCGGACGTCCATGCGCTGGGAGGGGTCGGGCTGGCCACCACCCTGGCGAACGGTTACTGGGCCAAGCAGCGCATCCGTTCGCGCCGTGCCGTCGAGCGGTAGCCGCTGGCCAGTGGCCTCATCGTATAGTCCCACCGAGAGCTGGTATTCCCCCGGCGGCGTGCCGGGGAGCACCACGAGCCGGTAATCATCCCGCACCACCTGGCCGGGGGTCCAGCGCGGGGTTGGCCAGCGGTCCTCACCCGGGCGGTTGTCCTTGGCGGCGTACACGTGATAGACGGGGTTGACGAGCTGGACAAAGACGCGGTAGCTCCGACTCAGGGGCCGCTGGGCCTGCCAGTAAAGGCGGACGCTCACCACCCCGGTCCAGCGCTCGCGCGGGTCCGGCGGGTCGACGAGGACGTCGTAGCCGAGCAGTCGGACCTCCCCGTTGAACTGGAGGTCGGTCGTGCGCGTAGGGGGCGCGCTGGCCGGGGGAAAGGGGCTGAGCACACGATAGCCGAGCACCTGGAGGCCATGGAACGGCCAGCGCGTCACCAGGATCCCGCGCTCTGCCAGCGTACGTTGGACCACCCCCCGCGGGTCGCTGTAGTAGTCCTGCCAGAGGACAAGCCAGGCCCGCTGGAAGCCACGGACTGCCTCCTCCGTGGTCGCAGCGAGCAGCCCATCATCCGCTGGCGCCGTTGCAGGGAGGGCCACCACCGGCACCGTGCCCGTAAAGTAATAGCGGAACCCCTTCTCCAGGTAACCGGCATTCAGCAGCACGACATCCCCCGCTGTGGCCTCGGCTGCTAACCGGCGGGCGGTAGCGCGGAGGTCATCGCGAGCGAAGGCGGGGTCCTGGTAGGTGGCAAGGGCAGCGAGGGTAGGCAAGAGAACGGCAGCCAGCCCGAGCGGGCGAAGCCAGCGGCCCAAGCGGGCCACTCCCACTCCGAGGAGTAACCAGGCTGCTGGCGCAGCAATCATGAGGTAGCGGGAGGTAAAGTCCCGCCCTGTGACTAGCACCGGCACCAGCAGCCCGAACGGCACCAGCAGCCACACCCCGAGTACCGGCCAGCCACCGGTGCGCCCGGGCCACAACCCGACCAGCAGCATCGCTCCGAGCGGAAGGAGGAGCTGGAGCGTCTGCAGGTGCTCCGGGGTGGCCAGCCCCTCGCGCAGGCCGAGGGTCGCCCGCTCGAGGTGGGGGCCAAGGAGGAGGCCGCTGCCAGCTCGCCAGAGAAGGTCCAGCGCGGAGAGGTCCCCCGCACTCGCCGAGCGGTAACTGGTGGCGGCAGCCCAGCGGTAGGCGAGGTACGGCACGGTGCTAGCGAGGGCGCCAGCCTGCGCAAGCCCCCACGCGCGGAGCCAGGTCCTGCTCCGCCGCGCGGCGAGCCCGGCGAGCAGCCAGCTCACGGGAAAGAGCAAGCTGCCGAAGTAGTGGAGGTGAGCGGCCAGCGCGAGCGCCAGCCCATGAACAGCCCACCAGCGCCTCCGCGCCGGGTAGCACGTTGCCACCACCATGCTCCCAACGGCAAGCACAGCGAAGGCAGCTAGCCAAGCATACATTCGGGCTTCCTGGCCGTAATACAGCACCGCAGGGGAGAGCGCGCCGAAAAACGCTGCAACCGCTGCCACCACCGTTCCCCCGAGCCGTTGGCCCAGCCACCAGAGGAGGGCTACAGTGAGGACACTCCCCAGCACGCTGAGAAAGCGCAGGGCGAACTCGCTACTCCCTGCGAGCGCGACCCAGCCCCTGAGGACGAGGAAGTAGAGCGGAAGGTGGTCCGGTTCGAGGCCAGCAAGGATGGCGCTCAGTGGGAAGCGAGCGTGCCAGAGGCTACTGACCTCATCGTTCCAGAGGCTCTGGGCCGTGAGAGTCGTGACCCGCAGCCCAAATGCAAGCGCGACCAGGGCCAATCCGGGCGCCAAGCGGAATATACTGCTGCCCGCACGGCGCTCCAGCGCGCTGCGGCCGGCCATGGGACCTCTCAGCGACGCGTCCAGCGCGCGACGACTGGCCCGGTCGGCAGCCGGAACTGCTCGTGCTCGCGGGTAATGGTCACTTCGTCGTAGAACCCGGGTTCCGCGAGGTCGAGGGCGATGCGGGCGGCACCTTCGCGGTCAGGCCGGACGTGCTGGTTTTCATAGATCCGGCCGCCGCGGAGGAACCACATCTCGTAGCGCTCATCGCGCCCGAGCGGGGGGAGCCCAGTTACTACCACGAGCATGGTTGGCTGCCCGGGGCGCTCGTAGACCGCGCCCCGGATGCCACCCTCACCACTGAACGGACTGACCCGCACATCCGGCGCGGTTGCCAGCCGCAGCAGCCGGGCGTTCCGCTCGGAGACCGACTGGCTGGCGATCGCGAGCGAGGTGGTGACGAACAGGGCCGCCAGGAGAACCCCGATCGTGATGACCGCGAGCGCCTGGCCGAGCGGCCGCCCGAAGACCGTCCGTCGCGGAGGTGAGGTCAGGCTGGTCATCGGCCCGTCCAGACCGGGGGGCGCTTCTCGAGAAAGGCCCCCACCCCTTCCCGGAAGTCCGCGCTTAAATAGCAAGCGAGCAAGAGGTCACGTCCGTCGACCGGCCGACGGGCAGCAGCTAACCGCCGGATGCCCTCTTTGGTGGCCCAGAGCGTGCGGGGGGCGTGGCTGGCCAGCTGATGGGCGAGCTCGGCGACGCGGGCATCCAGCGCAGCGACGGGGCTCACGTCGGTCAGGTAGCCGATGGCAAGCGCTTCGGCCGCGCTGAGCAAGCGCCCGGTGAAGAGGAGCGCCTTGGTGTGCCCCGGGCCGATGAGGTCGACCAGGCGGGCCAGGGTACCCAGCGGCAGGCAATTCCCCAGCGTCCGCGCGATCGGGATGCCAATCCGGGCGTCGTCGCTGGCGATCCGGAGGTCGCAGGCCGCCGCGAGCGAGCAGCCGCCGCCGGTGGCGACCCCGCGGATGCGAGCGATCACGGGTTTCCCGAGCTGCTCCAGCGCGCTCAGCATCGCCTCGACCTGTTCCTCGTAGGCAAGCACGTCCTCCTCGGTCTGGAGGGCGGCGAACTCGCTGATATCGGCACCCGCCGCGAAGGCCCGCTCTCCCGCGCCGGTGAGGACCACCACCCGAGTTGCCGGGTCTGCCGCGAGGGCACGAAAGGCCGCTTCCAGCTCGCGGTACATCGTGCGGTTGATGGCGTTGAGGGCGGCTGGCCGGTTGAGCGTCACGGTCGCGATGCCGTCCCGGCGCTCGACCAGGATCGTTTCAAACACGCGGCGGTCCCTCCTCCGCTGGACCCAGTTCCTCTAGCGGGCGGCAAGCTCCGCTCGCTCTTTGAAACGATACACGACAAACCGGCCCAGGTGGTCCTCCCGCTGATAGTGCTGCTGCAACGCTTGCCAGACGGGCGGCGGAAAGCAGCGACAATCGCCGGCCAGGGGGTCGTCGTCGCCGAGTAAAAGCAGGTAGGGGTACCGCCCGGCGGCCACATCCTCGATCAGCGGCTCAGCCGACCACGCTCCCTCGGCCCAGAGGATAGTGAAGATGACGTACTCAAACGCCACCGGTTTGCCGGCCAGCACCGGGATCGCAAGGTCCTCGCTCAGGACCTCCCCGGGTACATCGCGCACGAACTGGACCGCCTGCTCAACATGCGGGCGGTCGGTTCCCGCTTGCACCACTGCCGCGCTACTCACGCGGGCGGTCGCAGCGGCTGCCGGCAGGAGGGTGACGAGGAGAGCGACGGCACTGGCTGCGGCAAGCCGCGGCCAGCGGACGAGCAGGAGCGCGAGGACGCCTGCCGTCAGGACCGCCGCAGCGGCGAGCGGCTCGAACCAGTAGTTGAACGAGGCGCCTTCCTTCCCCAGCGCCAGGATGTTCGGCAGGGAGGCAAGCAGATAGAGCTTCCAGAGCAACCAGCGGCGCGGCAGCACGATCAGCCCGAGGACTGCACCGAGCAGGAGCGGCCCCGAGACAACCGCCGCCCACCCCAGCCAGGCGAGCACCAGAGTTGGGAAATAGGGGTTGAGGTTTGCACCCACGATGTGGCGGAGGAACTGGCCGTCGCTGAGATGCTGGAGCAGGAGCACGCCACCGCTGACCAGCCCAAGCACCGTCACGCTGAAGCGCGCTGCCTCCCGCCACCGACCGTTGCACACCAGCCAGAGCGGCACCGCCAGTGGCGCTGCCAGATAGGTCTGCTTGGTCAGCACGCTGAGGGTGAGCGCCAGCGCGGCGAGGCCGAGCCGGCTCCGGCTTGCAAGGAGGAGGCCGGCCAGGGCGAACGCAAGCGCCAGGCTATCGACCCGATGCAGCCCAGCCCATTCAGCTGCGGCTGGCTGGGCGAGGAACAGGGACGCGGCAAGCAGCCCCCAACGCCCGCCGGCAAGTGGCGTGACCGCCAGGGCAACCAGAGCAGCCGCCAGGGCAAGGGCAGCGAGCGAGAGCAGCCGCCCCGGCACGAGGCTGGGGCCGGTGACGGGGAGGAGGGTAGCAACTGCGAGGTAGTACAGTGGTGGGTAAGCTGTCACCGAGTATGGCGGCTCGCCGAGCGGAGGGTAGAGCGGGCGCCCGGTTGCGACGGCGAGGGCCTGCCCCAGCACGATCCCCTCCCCGTAGAGCGCCTCGGTCGGCTGGAGCAGCACAACCCCCCCGTGGAGGAGGGTGACGAGCGCGGGGAGCGCACTCGCGGCCAACGTAACCCGCGCGAGCGCGCGAGCGGGGAGCGTCGTGGTCAGGCGAGCGCCCTCCGCACGCCGAGGAATTCCTCGATCGCCTCTTGCACCGCCTCGGGATTGTCCTCGTGGAGGCAGTGGACCGCCCGCGGGATCTCGACGTAGCGCCCATCGCGCAGTGCGCGGACCATCCGCTCGGCCACGTCGGCATCTAGCACCGGGCTTTCCGCGCCGCGCAGCACCAGCGTTGGAGCCTGGATCTGGCGCACGATCGTCCACCAGTCGATAGCCGGGCCGATGGCGGAGCTGCTCTTGATCGTTGGGCTCCACTTCCAGACGAGGGCACCGTCTTCGCGCTGGCGCAGGCTGTGCGAGACAACCCAGCGGTAGTAGTGGATGCCCGGGTACGGGTTCGCCCGGTAGAGATGGCGGGCAGCCTGCTCGATGCTCTCCCAGGTCTCCGGCTCGGGCGGGCCCGCCGGGGCCTGGCTGGCCCGCCGGCTCACCTCGGGCCCGATATCCATCACCACAAGCCGCGAGACCCGCTCGGGGCGGGTAGCAGCGTAGTACATCCCTGCGCGGCCGCCCATCGACAGCCCAATGATGATCATCTGTTCGATGCCGAACGCTGCCACAACGCCGTCGATATCGCGGGCGGTCGCTGCCGGCCCGTACTCGGGTGCCGGGTCACTCTCCCCGTGGCCGCGCTGGTCGAGCGCGAGGACGTGAAACTGTGGTTGAAGGGCGATCGCAAGGGTATCCCAGGCGTGCGCATGCCCAGCGAAACCGTGGAGCAGGAGGAGCGGTTCGCGCCCCTCACCTCCCCAGTCCAGAAGGTGCAGCTGCAGGCCTTCAACGACGACCGTTCGGTCTCGTGGCGTGAGTAGGTTCACCAGCGGCCTCCGCAAACGGTGCTGCCGCGATCGTACCAGACGGGTGGCCGCTGGCGGGGCGCCCGGGCTTACTGGTCAGCGGGCGGCTGGCGGCGGGGCGGCGGAACGGGTGCGGAGAC
>JAILZB010000277.1 GCA_023512725.1 Chloroflexota bacterium
GCTGCTTTACGGGGCGTCGGTCATGCACTGCATGACGGTCTCGCTGGCGCAAGGTGGTGAAGGACTGGGAACCATGTGGGGGGAACAGGTGGCGCAGGAATATCTGAGAGAGGCTGGATTCTCCAGGGTCCAGGTGCATCACCTGGAAAGGGACCCTCTGCACGTCTTCTACGTGGCGCGGCGTTGAAGAAGGGTCAGATAGCGAAGCAAGTCGGAACAAAAAAGATGAAGAGGAACTCCCGGTGGGAGGATTGGCAGGATTCCTCGCCAGGGTGGTGATGGGGAGTGCGCTGCGGGTGGAGGCGAGAAGGGGGCTGACGCGAAGGTGGTGAGCGCGGGGCGGTGGAGTGTAGCGGGCGGTGTCCTGTTGCTCGGCGCGATGGCCGCTCGGGTTGGACTGGGGCGTGTTTACGAGGGACTGAAAGGCGGGCTCGGGTTCGGAGAGTACCTTTCGGAGAGTAGCTGTTGACGTTCGGGCGCGTTGCGTAGTTTACCGCCGCGTTTGAGCTCGGAAGCGTTGTCGGAGCGGTCGTGGCCGCGGATCGCAACGCAGGGTGTTGCGGGATCGTGGTGGTCCGTTGCCGGGAAGACCACTGGGGGTCTTTGTCGTGGTCGCCGGTAGGGTTCGTAGTGGGCGCGATCGTGCTGGAGGTCCGTATCTGGAGGGCGAGCGAGCTGCCCAGGTGGAGTGGGTTCTCTGGATGGGTGTTACGGCTGTGCCGCCGGTTGCGCCTCTAGCCTGCCTGGTGCTGCTCGTCAGCGGTCTGACGTTGGGGCTTGCTTGCCCTGGCGGTTACGGGGTGTGCGATCTGGTGGGAGGGAATGGCGATGACCGGGCCCCGCAGTAGCTGAGGACAGGGAGATGTCTGTCCTTGCGGACTTGTCCGGGCCTGCACTTGCGCGTGCTGTGAAGGCCAACCTGCACGAGTTTTTCCGCTGTGTAGCCGGGGCGGGTGAAACGGGATCCTTTGGCGACCCGGAACTGACGGCCTGGCACACGGAAGTACCCTTCCCCTGGTTCAAGGGGGTGCTGGCTTCGCGTCCTGCGGCGGATGGCGACGGGGAGATCGTGCGGGCGGCAAGTGCGTGGTTTAAGGCGCGGGGGGTGAGGACGTTCACCTGGTGGCTGGGGGCGACGGTGCCGCGTGAGGGTTGGGAAGATGCCCTGCGATTGGAAGGATTCCGACCGTCAGAGGGTCCGCCCGGCATGGCCGTGGATTTGCGAGGGCTGAAAGAAGAGGGAAAGACCCCGCCGGGGTTTCACGTTGCTCCGGTGGCCGATAAGAAAACCTTAGAGGCGTGGACGCATACGCTGATCTGCGGGTTCGGATTGCCGGCGGACTGGGAGGAGCCTTTTCTGGCGATGATGAGCGGCCTGGGGCTGGACCTGCCCATGCGCAACTATTTGGGCTATCTGGATGGCAGGGCGGTTGGCACTTCCAATTTGTTTCTGGGCGCTGGGGTTGCGGGGGTGCAGTTCGTGGCGACCCTCCCGGAAGCGCGGGGGCGGGGGCTTGGCGGGGCGATGTGTCTCTGGCCTCTGCTCGAGGCGCGGCAGATGGGTTACCGCATTGGCGTCCTGCAATCCTCTGAGGCGGGCTTGCCCGTGTATCGGCGGCTCGGATTTCAGGAGGTTTGCCGGGTGGAGCATTACTACTGGGCAGGAGGGGCGAGGGCGTCTGAAACAGACGTTAGGGGCTAACACGCGCTTGCGGCGGACTCCGGCTCTCAAGGCGAAGGGCCCTCCGGCAGCTGTTGTTCGAGCGAGGACGCTCTGGGCGCGCGCTGTCGCAAGGACCGGACGGGGGCGCGGCCATCTGAGCTAAGATCCTGGAGGCGGGACGAGGATTGCGCGGACGCCTGCTACACGGAGGCGAGGGTGGCCAGTTCCCGCACCTGGCGGCCGGCCAGGGAGGGCTGGAACCGGGAAGTCGAAGTCGGCCAGCGTCTCGGAAGGGGAAGTTAGCGAGGTTCGTGCGGGCCTGGAGGTGGCGCTCTTAGCGCGCTTTGCGCTCGACGTCCAGCAGGCCTACGAGGGAGGCGAGGTAGGTCAGCTGCTGGGCCACGTCGGCGTCGGCGTGGTTGACGACGGCTCGGCGGCGGGGCGCAGCCCCAGTTCGCCCAGCGACTCGTCGGCGCGGGCTGGGAAGAGGCCCTTTCCCGTCGTCCCGCACCCTGCCAGTTGCTCGTAGAGGGCCAGCGACCGGTGCGCTACCTCGGGGCCTGCTGGGTCCCCAGGGCCGGCGGTGGGGGCGCGGGATCCGCCGCGACAAGCCCGCAGAGTGCCTCGGGTCGATCCACACCCAAAACGCTCCCGGGCGACCTGAGAAGCGGAAGATGAGCTTCCCGGCTGCCTCCGCTACCAGCTCGCCGGAGTCCGGCTCCGGACTAGTTCCAGGCGTCGGATCACAGCCGGGGCTGCTGTCACCTTGCCAACAGTGCTGGGCCAGAGCGCTCCTCCGGCCTGGCCCTATCCGCGGTGGCGGCAGAGGAGCGGAGGTGACGGGGGAGGGAGGGGTGGCGACGCCCAGGGCGGGGGCGTACCATCGGGGCAGGATCGGGAGTGGAGGTGCGGGATGACGACGGCGTACCGGGCAGACCAGGTGGGTAGCTTCCTGCGGCCGCAGGAGCTGCTGGAGGCCCGCTACCGAGGGGCTCCGCAGGAGGAGCTGCGGTCGCTGGAGGATCGGCACATCCTCCGGCTGCTGGACAGGCAGCGGGAGCTAGGCGTGGACGTGTTCACCGACGGCGAGCTGAGGCGGCGCAACTTCATGAGCGACCTCATGGACTCCGTGGAGGGGTTTGACTTCGGCGAAGCGCTCCCGCGGAGCTGGAAGGGGGAAGGGAAGGCACCGCCGGCCAGCGTCACGGGGGTGGTGGTCTCGCGGCTGCGCCAGGTACGACGCCTGACCGAGCACGAGGTGAGCTTCCTGCGGGCGCACAGCCCGGGGCCCTTCAAGATCACCCTGCCCAGCGCGAACCAGTTCCCCGCCATCGCCTTCAAGAAGGGCGTGACGGACCGCGTCTACCGCGACCACTCGGAGCTGCTGTGGGACATCGTCCCCATCGTGCGACGGGAGATCGAAGCCCTGGTGGCGGAAGGCGTGCCGTACGTGCAGATCGACGCGCCCCGATACAGTTACTACATCGACCCCCGCTGGCGCCAGTACATCCGGGACCAGATGGGGATGGAGCCGGAAGCCGCTCTGGACGAGGCCATCCGGGCGGACAACGCGTGCCTAGGGGGCCTGCGGGGGCTGGGTACGGTGCTCGCCATCCACCTGTGCCGCGGCAACAACCGCAGCCAGTGGTACGCGGAGGGCGGCTACGACCCGATCGCCGAGAAGGTGTTCGGGGAACTGCAGGTGGACCGGTTCCTGCTGGAGTACGACGACCAGCGCTCGGGCGGCTTCGAGCCCCTCCGGTTTGTCCCCGGGGACAAGACGGTGGTCCTGGGC
>JAILZB010000278.1 GCA_023512725.1 Chloroflexota bacterium
GGCCAGAGCAGATCGTTCCAGGACCACAGCACGGTGAACACCACAAGTGCGATGATGCCAGGCTTCGCCAGCGGAACCATGATCCGCCAGAAGGTCTGCCACGGATTGGCTCCGTCGATGCGGGCGGCATCCTCCAGCTCCTGGGGGATGGAGAGGTACTGCTGGCGCAGGAGGAAGATGCCGAAGACGCTGACCGCGCTGGGAAGCACCACCGCCGCGTAGCTGTCGATCAGGCGCAGGCGGGTCAGCGTGACGAAGTTGACGATCAGGCCCACGTGCGAGGGGAGCATGAGCGTGGCCAGCAGGACGAAGAAGACCAAGTTGCGGCCTGGGAAGCGCATGCGCGCCAGAGGATAGGCGGCCATGGCACAGAGCAGGAGGTTGGCGCCCACCCCCGCCCCGGTGATGAGCAGGGTGTTCAGCAAGAAGCGGGGGATGGGCAGCGTCCGCCAGACGGCCACGAAGTTGTCCAGCCCCATGGGCCAGGGCGGCGGCGGAGGAAAGCCGAAGACCCTCCCCTGGGTGCGCAGGGCGGTGCCCAGCAGCCACAACAGGGGGAAGGCGGTGAACAGGGCCAGGGCGCCGAGGCCAAGGTAGAGGACCAGCGTCCCCAGATACGCCCGGTGCCGCGCCATCCTAGTAGTACTCATAGCCGCCCCGGCGGAAGACGGCAAAGTTCACGGCGGAGAGCGCCATGATCCCCGCCGCCAGGACCACGGCCAGGGCCGCGGCGTAGCCGAAGTCGAACTTCTGGAAGCCCACGTCAAAGATGTAAAAGAACATGGTGAAGGTGCGGAAGATAGGCCCCCCACCCGTCATCACATAGACCTCCTCAAAGACCTTGAGCGCGGCGATGGTGGAGATGGTGGAGGCCACCAGGATGGAGGGGCGCAGCAGTGGCAGCGTCACATGGCGGAAGATCTGCCACCGCCCCGCTCCGTCCAGCATGGCCGCCTCCTCGTACTCGGGGGAGACGGCCTGCAGGCCGGCCAGGTAGATGACCATGTAGTAGCCCAGCCCTTTCCACAGGGTGACGAACATCACCGCGTACAGCGCCAGGTTAGGGTTGCCCAACCAGGAGACCGGGCGGGCGATCACACCCAGTGACAGCAGCGCGTAGTTGATGATCCCATCCTGCTCGTAGAGCCAGCGCCACAGCAGCCCCACCACCACCATGGAGGTGATCACCGGGATGTAGTAGGCGGCTCGGAACCAGGTGATCCCCCGCAGGCGCCGGTTCACCGCCACAGCCAGAAGGATGGAGGCGAACTGCAGGACGGGCACCACCAGGACGTACTGCAGAGTGTTGGCCAGGGCGATCCAGAAGAAGCGGTCGGTGCGCAGGGCGCGGAAGTGCTCCAGGCCCACGAAGCGCGCCGGCTCCATCCCCAGCAGCGTGCGCAGGTTGTAGGCGAAGAGGCTGAGCACGGTCCCGAAGCCCACGGGGTAGAAGGTGAAGACGGCCAGCAGGACCAGTGCCGGCAGCATGAAGAGGTAGGCCACCAGGGTGGTCCGCCACTGCCGGCGGGAGAGACCGAGCAGGCGCGGGCGGGCCCGCGCCCCCGGGAGGGCGGCGCTTACGCGCTGAGCACGTTGCACAGGCGACGCAGGGATTCCACGTAGCGGTAGTTGATCTGGGTGTGGTCGTCGTCGAATTCCAGGTATTCGTGGCGGATGCCAAGACGCTCCAGCTTCCGGTGCAGGATCCGCGCCCCGTGGTGCAGGTTGTACTGGTCGCGGCTGCCGCACTCGAAGTAAATCAGCCGCAGGGAGCGCAGGGCCTCGGCGTGGCGCTCCACCAGGTGCACCGGATCCCACTGGAGCCAGCGGGCCCAGACCACCTCGTTGACCTCTCCCGTCTCCACGTCGACGGGCAGGTCGAAGCCGTGCGGGCTGGCCGGGTTGGGGGAGTAGGCCATGGCCATGGCCACCAGCGAGACCATGGCCCGCACCATCTCCTCGGGCTTCTTCGGCGCCGCCTGGAAGGCCTGCAGGAACCCGGCCAGACCCCCGTGCTTGCGCAGCGTGTCCACCGCCCTCCAGAAGTCCACCTTGTAGCAGGCTTCGAAGTACATGTCCCCGCTGTGCGCGGCTACGGCGCCGAAGAGCTGGGGGTGGCGCATGGCCAGCACCAGCGCCCCGTAGCCGCCGCTGGACTTGCCGTCGATGCCGCGGTGGTTGCGCGAGGCCATAGTGCGGTAGTAGGTGTCGATGTAAGCCACGAGCTCGGTTACCGCGTCCTCGTAGCGCCCCGTGGCGGAGGAGTTGAGGTACTGGCTGCCGCCGTAGCGCGTCCAGCCGTCGGCCATGACCAGGATAGCCGGCGGCGCGCCCTCCAGGATCACCCGGTCCATCAGCTCGGGCAGGGAAGGCACCCAGGGGTTGAAGTTGGCCGCGCCTAGCCCCGTCCCGGTGAACCCGTGCAGCCAGTAGATGACCGGATAGCGCCGCCCGCTGCGGTCGTAACCGGGCGGCAGGTAGACGGGGATCTGACGGCGTGCGGGGTCGCCCAGGGGGTTGTCGCGCAGGGCGACGCAGTCAAACTCCTCGATCACGACGCGGCCGGCAAGCCTCATCCGCGGTTGCCCTCCTGCGGGATGTGGTCTCTTTGCGTGAGATCCCGTCGCATCCTGTGTGGACGTTGCCTCCTACGGCAGCTCGTCCAGCAGCGTCACCGCGAAGAGCGCAGGCGTGGCGTCGGCCCCCCTGGTGGCGGCCTCGACGGCCGCGATGGTCTTCGCCGGGTGGGGGTTCGCCCACACCAGCAGGGAGAGGCGGACCTCCAGGCCGGAGCGCGTCCGCCCGGACCAGGCCAACCGCTGCTCCATGGAGACCGGCTCATCGAGCCAGGACCCGATGTTGCGCTTGAACAGCAGGGGGACGGTCTCCTGCGTGCCGTCGGCATAGCGGATCACGTAGGCGCCCACCTCCTGGCCGAAGCGGGGCGCAGCGAAGGGGGTGGTGTGCAGGAAGGCCACAGCGGCGGCGCGCCGCCCCACGGGGATGCGGACCCGCAGGGGGAGCCGGCGTAACTCCTCCCGCGCTCCCCTTAGCATGACCACGGAGCGCCCCCCGTTCTGCGCCGGATCCAGGATCTCAAAGAGGATGTTCCCCAGACGGCGCCTCCCCGGGGAGAGCGCGCGCAGGTCGAACTCTGGCCCCTTGCCGATCCACCCCCGCCCGTCCTGGTCCACGTGGCTGCGGGTGGCGGCGGCGCGCAGGTCCAGAAATTCGTCGAAGCCGCTTCGCAGTGGCTCGATGCGCCGGCGACCGACCCAGCAGGCGATTTCGCCGCCGCGCGCGCGCTGCTGCTGACGGACGAAGGCACGCCGCGCAAGGCGCTGGCGCCGGATACGGTCGGCAAGAAGCTCGCGCGAGACGGCGACGCCTACGCGCGCGCGCACTCCGATGCCTGCGACGCGTTGCAGCGTGTCGAAGCCGACCTGCGCGTCTGGCG
>JAILZB010000279.1 GCA_023512725.1 Chloroflexota bacterium
GCATGCCGCTTCGCCTCGGTCGCATCGACGATGTTGTTGGTGGCAAACGAGGTGTAGGCTGGGAAGGAAGGGTTCGAACGGGAAAGGCGAAAGCGGATGGTAAAGCGGTCCAGCGCCTCCACATCGTCGGGGCTGCTCACACCCGCCAGCCGGCGGGAACGCCAGAGGCCCACGCCACGCAAGGCGTAGACCCGCTGCCAGCACCAGCGCACATCCTCGGCCGTGAGTTCGTTCCCAAACGGGCTGCGGACGCCGCGACGCAGGTGAACCGTCCAAACGCGATAGTCATCGGCGGGCTCCCAGGCGACCGCCAGCCGCGGCAGCACCTCGGTGGCGGACGGGTAGCGCACCCCGGCTTCATCTTCCAGGATGCGTGGGGTCGTCAGCGGCTCGGAGACCAGATGGATCGTGTGGTAGGGCGCGGGCGGCCGTTCCTGGCCAAGGATCGGGACATCCGGGTCCCACGAGACGGTGACCTGGCGCTGGTAGACCGGCCAGGCTAGCTCAGTTGCCGAAGGGGACATCGCAGCCTCCCAGCAGTCGGTGGATACACTCTACACCTTCTCCAGGGACGCTGCCTTACCAGCCGCCGACCTCCCAGCGGGCGATCTGAGCCGCCCCGTGGCGGAGGAACGCGAGGAGCGCCAGGGCTGCCAGCCCAACCAGGGCGAGCACCCCGAGGGCGCCGCCGAGCGGGAGCAGGCGCGGCACCCCCACCAGCACGACCACGCCTCCCGCAAGCACGCTTGCGTGCAGGAGCGTGACCCATAGGGTGGCTGCCACCGGCGTGACTCGGCGCGGGTCCCGCCAATCGAACTTGGGGTAGTGCACGCCAACCAGGATGCTCACGGCAACCAGCACCAGGAGCAGGAACGGCAGGGCGAGGACCAGCCGCCCGGTCGTTGCTGGTGGCAGTTGCTCGACCAGGCAGAGCACGAGCGTGAGCGGCCCGATGATGGCCAATTCCGGGAGGAGTGCCACGAGCAGCTTCGCCACCAGCAGCTGAGTCGGGGGAGTCGGGCTGACCAGGGTCCAGAGGATCCCCCGCCGGTCGCGGTTGAAGGCGGTGACTGCCAGGCGATTGTTCAGGTTCCAGGCCAGGAAGATCCCAGCCCCCACCACCGTCACTTCCTTGATGAGGGCACCGCCCGGCCCCGCGAGCGTCGCTGCCTGCACGACCGCCTGCCAGACGACAACCCCGAAGAAGACGAGAGGACCGAGCAGCCGGGCCCAGACGTTCGGGTCTCGGTAGAGGATGCGCCAGTCCTTGAGCAGGATCGCCGCGACCGGCCCCTGGCCCAGCGAACGCGGACGCCCCTCCCGCCGGCGGCTGCCAGCCCGGGGGATGGCATCGTACCAGCCCGCCCGCACGACGGCCACCCCAAGCCCGGTCGCGGCAACGAAAGCCACCAGCGCCAGGGCCACAAAGCCAAGCACCGGGAGCAGCGCCCCCTCACCCCCTACTCCTCCCAGCAACGCTTCCGCCGGCCAGGCAAACGGCAGCCAGGGCGCTGTTCGCCCGAGGGTACCCAGACCGTCGGCGAGCTGAGTACCGAACTCCGCGGGCGTTTCAGCCCGGGCGAGCACCCAGCTGCCCCCGAGCAGTGCCCCCGCCAGGGCCAGAACCGTCTGGACGACGCGGGGTGGCAGGAGCCGCAGGAGGAGAAAGGCGACCAGGTGAGCGAGCGCGAGTGGGAGGAGCGGCACCAGGGGAAGCACGGCGAGCGCGAGCAGGTAGTAGAGTGGGCCAGCCCCAAGCGCCAGACCCAGCCCAACCGTCAACGGCACCAGGAGGGCCAGCGCCAGCAGCCCTTCCCAGCCGGCGATCACCACCAGTCGGCTCGCGATGACCGCCGCTGGTTGCACGGGGGTCGCGAGCAGGAAGGGCAGCTCACCCCGGTCATCGAAGAAGGCCACCCCGAGCGGCAGCGCAGTCGCAAGGAGCAGGAGCCCGCTTGCCAGATAGGCTCCGGTGAGCGCGGCAGCCGCGGCTTCCTGGCTGAGCCGGGCCTGGGCGAGCGCGCTAGCAAGGAGGATCATCAGGATGAGCAGCACCCCGAGCGTGAGCGCTAGCCCGGTGCGCTGGCCACGGCTAAGGCAGCGCAGGCGGCCAAGCTCTGCGCGCAGCCCGTAGCGCACCAGCACGAAGCTATCGCGGAGCAGCGCGTTCATGCCGGGTCAGCGCCAGAAAGATCGCCTCCAGCGAGGCGGTCGGGTCGCCGTGGGAGCAGCGGAGTTCCCCAAGCGTGCCGCAAGCGAGCAGCTGGCCATGGTCGAGGATGGCAACGCGGTCGCAGAGCCCTTCGGCAAGCTCGAGGATATGGGTCGAGAAGAAGACGGTTCCCCCGGCTGCCGCGTGACGCCGCAGCAGGGTCTTGAGGGCATAAGCTGCCGGCGGGTCGAGGCCGACGGTCGGCTCATCGAGGAGCAGGTTCGGCGGCGCAGGCAGGAGCGCAGCCGCCAGCGCGAGCTTCTGGCGGGTGCCGTGCGAGAGCCGCCCGATCGCCTGGCCGAGGTACTGACTGAGCTCGAACTGGTCGACCAGCTCGGCGAGCCGCTGATGCTGGCAGGCAGGCGGCACCCGGTAGAGGTCGCCAATGAAGGCCAGGAACTCGGCGCCGGTCAGCCCCTCGAAGAGGTGCGGAGTCTCGGGCACAAAGGTGAGGGCGGCGCGGGCCAACCGCGGCTCCCGGGTGACATCATGCCCATCGATCCAGGCGCGGCCAGCAGTTGGGCGCAGCAACCCGGCCAGGATGCGCAAGGTGGTGGTTTTGCCGGCGCCGTTCGGCCCCAGAAAGCCGAACACTTCGCCAGCCCGAACCTCGAGGGAAAGACCGCGGAGCGCCTCGACTGCACCGTAGCGCTTGACGAGGCGCTCGATGGTGATCGCCATCGTCCTGAGGATACACGATGGCTGGTCGTTTAGCGGGAGGGCGGCTCCGCGGGGCGGGGAGTCGTGAAGCCGAGGACCAGGGCAGCGTGGGCCGCCAGGCGGGCGGCCTCGCGCGAGAGGGAGGCCTTCGAGATCCCCAGCCGACGCGCGATCTCGCTGTCGGCCAGGCCGTTCAGGCGACCGGCGACAATGGCGCGCCAGCGGGCCAGGCGCGCATCGGCGGGCGCGCCTTCTTCGATCCGCCGCCAGGCCTCGCGAGCTTCCGGCTCGCTCAGGTCGACTTCGAACGGTTCATCCAGCAAGGTGAGGTCGAGGAGGGCGTGTTCATGCGCGCGCGGCCGCAGTAAGCGACGGAGCGCATCGACCATGGCGTTGCGTGCCAGGCGGGAGGCGAAGGTCCGCTCGCTGGCCAGTTCCGGGCGATAGGCGAGCTGCCCGCGCCAGATGCCGATCGCGCCTTCCTGGACCAGGTCATCGCCGTCGACCGGGGCGAGGCCGGCGAAGCTGGAAGCGTAGACCGCACGGCTGATCCGGTAGCACTCTTCTGGCGAAAGCATAGGC
>JAILZB010000280.1 GCA_023512725.1 Chloroflexota bacterium
CAGGCGAACTGCGATTGCCGCGCTGGTCAGCATCCCCCCTCCAGAGAGACGCGGCGGCTCGAGCGTGACGACCATCGGTTCAGGATTCGGTTCAGGCATGATCCGCCCTCCCGACTGAGGCCTCTTTAGGGGCTTGCCGTCACTCCGCTCGCTCCTCCAGCACCTGGGCGCCGATCTGCTGCAGGGTCTCGTTGACCTTCTGCTCCAGCGTGGAGGCTTTGATGCTCCCCGGGGTGCAGCGGGCGTCGAGCGTCACCTCCACCTCCAGCTCGGCGCCGTCGCTGCGGAGCGGCAGAACGACTCCGCGCAGAAAATCGGACAGCTTGTCCCAGGGCACCTTCGCTCGGAGGTGGAGCGCCGAGATCGCTGCGCCAGCAGGCGCGGTGGTCGGCCCGGCTACAGCACCCGGGGGCCCCTCCCTCACCATCGAAGGACGCCCGTCGCCGCTCCCGACCTCTGTCGGAACGGCCTCGCCGGCTTCGGCCCGCCTGGCGGCCTCGGCCACTTCCTTGCGCAGCAGCACCGCGCCGTAGCTGAGCGCCGACTCGGGCACCGGCTCGCCACAATACAGCTGCTCCCCAACCCGCACACCGAACAGGCCGGTGGCCACTCCCTGCGCCACGGCGCTCGTAACCACTGCCTCGCCCTCCAGCATGGGCAGGTGGGGGTACCGCAGGAAAGCCTCGACGATCTCCGCCACCGGCTTCTCGTGCTCGTCGCTCCGGAGCGCCTTCTCCAGCAGCCGATGGGGGGCCAGCTTGTCCACCAGCAGCTCCTGGCTCTTGAGGTACTCACGCACCCGCCGGGCGAGCGGCCCCTTCTCGCCTACGGTGGGCAGCCCCAGGTCCAGCCACTCCACGCCCGCTTCGCCGGCTTTGGCCAGGTGCCGGTAGGCCGAGAGCACCTGGAAGAGGATGCCACCCTCGGCGTCCTTCAGCTTGCTCTCCAGCGTCTTGCGGTTCTCCTCGGAGAGCTGCCGCACCAGCGCCTTGTCGTCCTGGATCGCCCGCAGCGCCAGGTAGCGCTTCACCCGCTCCCGCAGCGCGGCCGCCTCCGCCGCGTCCGGCGCCAACACTACGAGCGCGTTGCGGTAGGTGCGAAAGGTCGTCCCGGCCTTGCCGAGCAGCTCCTCCACGAACCCCGTCGTCGCGCCGCTCTGCCGCGTCTGCTGTGGCGACAGCACCGCCAGCTTGAGTTGCTTGGTATCGGGCACGTCCTGGGAAGCTTTCGGCCAGAGCGTGACGCTCAATTCGCTGCCGGCCATGCGCTCGAGCCGCTCGCGGATCGCCGCCCTGATCTGCTCGTCCTGAGCCTGCTCTTCCTTCTCGACGATGATGCGGTTCAGGTTGGGCTGGTTGGTGAAGGCGTAGAGACCGCTCTCCGCGTGCAGGTACCAGAGCTCCTCCTCCAGCCGCCCCAGCGCGTCCCCGACCAGCGCGGCCGGCATCCCCTCGCGCAGCGCCGCCAGTCGCAGCCGCTGGATGCCCAGGCCCTTCTTCTCGCTCCCGCTGAACGAGCCGAAGAAGATGGCCGTGGCCAGCCCGGTCGCGACCCCGAACCGCGCGTAGTCGCCACCTGTCTCACGATCGATCTTCTGGGCCTTGGCGTTGCTGTCCACGATATCCGACGCGATCACCCCCTCGTACTCATTGCCGATGTGCTTGAGGAACTCGCGCCGGATGGCCGCGTTCGCCAGGTTGAGGTGCGCCGGCTGGACTAGGGGTGCGGGGTGCTGCCGCCGATAGAGGTCGGCCAGCACCTCGGCCAGCAGGCGCAGCACGCCACGGGTGCGCTGGAAGGTGGAGAAGGTGCTCCAGCGCTCGAACAGGAGATCGATCAGCTCCGGGTGGAACGGGTAGGCCGTGCGCAGCTTCTCCCGATAGGCCGGCTCGCGCGCCTCGCGCGGCACGTCGTCGCCCAGCCGCTGGTAGAGCTCGAGGTAGCCGTCGGCCGTGCGCCGCGCCTCGGCCGGGTCGCCGGCGTCCTCCAGCAGCCGCCGCCGGATCAGCTCGTAGACCTCTTCGCCTTCCACCGGCGTGTAGATCGCCTCCACCCGCCCGAAGATCTGCTGGAGCTGGTTGAGGGCTCGCTCGCCCTCCTCGCCGTAGGGCGCGCTCGACGGCAGCGTGGCGATCAGGACGCACCGCGGCAGCACCTTCGCCGTCTCGGTCAGCTCCTGGAAGAAGGCCAGCACCTGGCCGCCGAAGCCCTTGGCCTTGACCACGTACTCGGCGATCTCGTCCATCAAGATCAGCGTCGGCTGGTCGTGCAGCAGCTCGTGCAGCCGGTCCTTGCCCGGGGCCTGGCGCCGCTGGTCGTGCTCGCGGAGCACGTCGTACCGGCCCAGATGCTCGGCCAGCTCTCCCCAGGGCGTCTTGCCCTTGAGCGGGTCGGCCGCGGTGCCGACGAACGTGGCCACGCGGACCGATGGCACTGCGCCGACCGCCGCGGCCTTCAGGGTCTGGGCGATGAGGTCCTGGTCGGCCAGGCGATGCCCGGCGGTGAAGAGGTGGTAGAGCGCGATCAGGCTGTGGGTCTTGCCACCGCCGAAGGGGGTCTGGATCTGGATCACCGCCTCGCCCCTGCCCCGGCCCGAGAGGCGAGCCAGGACCGTCGCGAGCAGTTCCACCAGTCCGCGCGTGGGGTAGGTCTTGCGCAAGAACGTCTCCGCATCCCGATACTCCAGCGGCCCGCGATCGGCGACCACATCGGCCAGGTCAGCGGCGAACACCGACTCGTCGAACTTCCCCTGGCGGATGTCCTTATGCGGAACCACCACTTGATGCCACGGTTTCATATCTCACCTCCTCGGCCCTGGCCCAAAACACAACGACCAGGGCCACTGAAGCCTACTCGAGAGAAAGCGCCTCCTGACGCGCGAAGTCGAAGCCCCTGCGACCGTAGAGCAAGCCTTGCAGAGCCTGCCTCTCTTTGTCGCCGTCGGGCAGCACGTCGCTTATTGCCTGCGCCACCCGCCAGAAGGATTCGTTCCCACCGTAGGTCTGCGACAGGTGCTCCTGCAGTTCCCTCTGGCGGTTTGCGCTCCACAGGGCCACAGCACGATGCAAAGCGTCTACCATAGTATGGAAACTGCTTTGCTTTGCAAACCTCGAGTCCTTGGCGCGATCCTGTGGCCCCACGACCCGCACATACTCTTTGTCCTTTTCCACCAGGTGGACCTCATGTCCCTGGTTGGCTATGGAGAGAGCACTGGTCATGCCGGCCACGCCTCCTCCGACCACCAGCGCCGTTTTGTTTACCGGCAGGTCAAATTCCTGCAAGGGCTCCAAATGGCGAGCCCGGGCCACGGCCATCCGGATGATCTCTTTTGCCTTCTGGGTGGCCGCTTCCTTTTCTTTGGAGTGGACCCAGGAGCAGTGTTCCCGAATATTGGCAAAGTCGAAATAATATTGATTAATCCCCGCCTCCCGGAGGGTGTCC
>JAILZB010000281.1 GCA_023512725.1 Chloroflexota bacterium
CCCGTCAGGTGCGTGCCGCCGTCCACCGTGTTGATGTTGTTGGCGAACGAGAAGACCGACTCGGTGAAGCCGTCGTTGTACTGGATCGCGATCTCGACGTGCGTGCCGTTGACCTGCTTCTCGATGTAGACCGGGGTCGGGTGGACCGGCTGGCGCGTCTTGTTCAGGTGGCGGACGAAGGAGGTGATCCCGCCTTCGAAGCAGAACGTCACCTCGCGGTCGTTGCGCTCGTCGATGAGCGTAATCTGCAGTTTGGGGGTGAGGTACGCCACCTCGCGGAAGCGTTGGGCGAGCGTCTCGAAATTGTAGTCGCGGGTGGAGAAGATCGTGCCGTCGGGCAAAAACCAGGTGGTCGTGCCGTGCCGTTCGGTTGGCCCCACCGGCCGGACGGGGCCGACCGGCTTCCCGCGGCGGTATTCCTGGCGGTAGCAGGTATGGGTATCATCTCGGTGCACCTCCACCCACGCCTGCTCGGAGAGGGCGTTGACGACCGAGGCGCCCACGCCATGAAGCCCGCCCGAGACTTTGTAAGCCCGGTGGTCGAACTTGCCACCCGCGTGGAGAGTGGTCATCACCGTCTCAAGGGCGGACACCCCCGTCTTGGGGTGGACATCGACCGGGATCCCGCGGCCGTTATCGTCCACCCGCACGGAGCCATCCTTACCGAGGGTGACGACGATCTCGGTGCAGTGGCCGGCCAGCGCCTCATCGACGCTGTTATCGACGATCTCGTAGACGAGGTGATGGAGGCCACGCTGGTCGGTGCTGCCGATGTACATCCCTGGCCGGAGGCGGACGGCTTCCAGCCCCTCCAGCACCTGGATCGCATCGGCGTTGTACTTGCTCCGCTGCTCCACGTTCGTCACCATCCGCGTTGTTCCTCCGTGGGGGTAGCGGGCGGCGTGTTAGCACGCACCGGTGGTGCCAGGGTAGCGCGCCGGTCACGGTAGAAGATCATGGTGGCCAAGACGAGCCCACAGCCGAGGTAGGTCTGGCCGAGGATGCTCAGGAGCGTTCCCGCTGGCCACCCGTCGATACTGGCCCAGACGACCGCCCAGCCGGCCGAGAGCAACCAGACGACCAGCACGAACAGCAGCGAGGCAGCGCGGTAGCGGGCGACCACCTCGATGCTTGCCAGCAACGCCCGCAGGGGGCCAAGGTCGCTCACGAACATGGCGCTGGTATGAAAGAACAGCCACCATCCCGCCACCAGCCCGAGCGCCCAGACCAGCAGAATGATTGCCAGGCCGAGGGTGGGGCTGATGAGGGTGAGCAAGGACGAGATGATCACCACCGGCAACCCGACCACGATCGAAGTCGTTACCAGCATGCCGAGCCAGCCGAGCATCCGCCCAACAAAGCAGGGTGTCCCCCGGAGCGCGGCCCCAAGCTGCCACGGCTCGCCGCGTACCGCCTGGGCGGCCAGCTGGTAAAACAGGGCGCCGAGGAACAGCCCGATCAGCCCGAGGCCGAGCACCGCCCCGACCAGCGGCATCCCGCCGAGCGCAATGACGGCCTGGCCGAGGTCCTGGTTGATCACGACCAGCCCTGGCACCGTCCAGCCGCCGAAGCCCACGAGGCTGACTAGGTTGGCGTCCCCAAGGGCACTGATCCGTTGCGGCAGCTCCTCCCCCGCCAGCCGGGCCTGCTCTGCTTGGGAGACAAGGGCCGGATCGTTCGCGACGGTAGCCATCCAGCGGGCGACAGCCTCTCCGGCGGCAGTAGCCACGGGCTGCGCGGTGATGCGCGGCCCAAGCCAGAGCAGGAAATTGACCGCAACCGGGATGAAGAGCAGGGCTGGACGGCGGTGGATGGTTGCGAAACCGGCCCACAGGGTCTCGATCAGCCCGGAACCAGTGGACACGGGAAAATTGTACCACGAAGCGCGCCTGCTCACTACCGCTTGGGCAGGCGCGCAGGCTTCGCCGATCTCCCCACGAGAAGAGCAACGGCTTGACTCCCTTGGGAAGAGGGTGGTAGACTGCCAACCGGCCGGGCAACCGGTTCAGCGCACCCTACCTCCGGGCAGTTATGACCAGTTCTTCGCCGGAGGCGCGGCGCTCGCTGCGCGAACGCTGGAGCGCCGGATTCAAGGCAAGCGAGGAGGGACGATGCGGCGACTGTTCAAGGCCGGAACGCTCGCGCTCACACTGGCTGGCTTGGCGGCGGCGCCACTCCTTGGGGTACAGCCTGCAGCCGCTCAGGAGGCTAGCTGGCCTCCGGTGATCTCCGAGATGGCCCAGCTGACGGTCGGGAACCTGACCGGCCTTCTGGTCGTGGTCACCAACCGCACCTCGAACCAGCATGCCTTTGTTGATGTGCGCGTCTACGTCCCCGCGTTCGCCCGGGTGGCGAATACCTTCGCGGGGGTCGAGAACGCGAACCCAGGCAAGGTCGAAGGCCTTGCCCCCGATGGCCAGCAGGTCGGCTGGATCAACCACTTCGTCCGGGCCGGCCAGGCGCAGGGGCCGTTCTACGTCGTCGTCGATAACAGCGGGCGCACCTTCGAGACCTGGAGCTGGCTCTGGTTTGGCACCGGCGGTCAGTTCGGCACCCCGACTGGCCGTGTCCAGGGGACCTACGTCTCCCCGCGGATCCGAACCGATGCGCCTGTGACCCTGCCGAGCGGGATCCAGGCGGCGTTGCCCGGCGCGGGGGGGCGGTAGCACCGCTCCCACCCAGTGATCGCCTGACGGTTTCACGCCGTACCTGGGTTATGATAGAGCCCGCGGCCTGCCCGCAGTGTGCGGGTAGCGGACCCCGTGGCTGCGAAGTGAGCCATTTTGCCGACGGAGGGAGAAGCGCATGAGACCTCAGCGCCTCAGAGCCATCCTGGGAGGACTGCTTGCCACGGCTGTGCTTGCCCTCCCGGGGATTCTCGCGCCCTGGAGCGCTGCCGCCCAGGCAGTGACGGTCCGAGCCCAACTCCAAGGTGACCGCTTCGTCTTCAACCCCATGACGGTGACGGTTCCTGTCGGCACCACTGTGACCTGGGTGTCGGATGCTGCCCGGCATACCGTCACCTCGACCGATGGCGGGCCGCTCAACTCCCCGCTCTTTGGCCCGGGCGAAAGCTACTCCTATCGTTTTACCACGCCGGGGACCTATAACTACACCTGCACGGTCCACATCAACCAGACGGGTGTGGTCATCGTGACGGCTGCACCAGCTGCTCCCATGCAGCCGGCGCCGCCCGCGATGCAGCCGGCGCCGCCTGCGATGCAGCCGGCCCCGCCTGCGATGCAGCCGGCGCCGCCCGCGATGCAGCCAGCCCCGCCTGCGATGCAGCCGGCGCCGCCTGCGATGCAGCCGGCCCCACCGGCAGCGGCGCCAGCGCCAGCCGAGGTGCCGCAGTTTGGCGGGGCAAACACCCTCGCCTGGCCACCGGTTTTCAGCGGTGAGATCCAGGCTACCGTTGGCAACGCCACCGTCATCGTCGG
>JAILZB010000282.1 GCA_023512725.1 Chloroflexota bacterium
CTGGCGTTTCACCACCGCCAATGCCCGCATGAAACTGAAACATTTGTATCCAAAGATTCATGCTTGACAGAGTACTAGTGCTGCGCCCGCTCCGGGACAAGGGGGCCTGCCATTCCCACCGGGGTGAGGCAGGCGCGCAGCGCTCGCAAGGCCTCTTCCATGGTAGCGGCAAGCTCGCGCTCGAAGAAGAGGCGGCCCAACAGACGGACGAGGAGGAGAGCAGGGAGTTCGAGCGTGATTTCCAGGGTGACGAGCGTCCCCTCCGGGCAAGGTTCGAACAGCCAGCGGCAGCTGCTCGTTGGCCCGTCTACCGTGCGGGCTCCCATCGCGAACGGCGGGGCAAACTCGGTGACTTCGAAGGCAGCGCGGAGAGGGAAGCCACGTACGTTCGCCTCCCAGCGGAAGCGGCTGCCGAGACCATAGGGGCGTGCGCTTTCCGGCTGGAAGTCGGTCAGGTAGGGGATGAAGCGGAGCACGTTCCGGTAGTCGGCAACGTAGTGGAAGACGTCGGCCGGTGCGGCCGCAATGCGAATGCAGCGGGCAAGCGCGATCATGCTGTTCCTCTGGAACGGCCGGGGAGGCCAGCCAGGCTGACGAGGGAGTGTTCTGCCCTGTGCCAGCGGAACGCTAGCAGAAGAGCGCCTGGCCTTCCAGGGGTTGACCGTTACGGTTTGGAAGAGCGCCGACCGCTGAGATAATCGAGCAGCTTGGAGAGAAGATAGGCCAGGCCCAGGGCGGCGACTGTCCCGACGGCATAGCTGGCGATCTCATCGGGGCCGATCTGCCCGCCGTGGAAGAAGATGAGGGCAGTGGGGAGAGAAGGCGGTACGACTAGCATCACCTCAAGTATCGCCCTCGCTTCGCTGCTACGCAAGCGCGCTATACTTGCGCATGCCCACCCAGCCAGAGCAGCCCGAGATCGTCGCCGTCAATCGCAAGGCGTTCCACGATTACACCGTCGAGGAAACCTTCGAGGCGGGACTGGCGTTAACTGGCACCGAGATCAAGTCGCTGCGTCAGGGCGCAGTCGACCTGCGCGAGGGCTATGCGCGCCCCGAGGGCGGTGAGCTCTGGCTGTACGGCGTCCACATTGCTCCCTATGCCCAGGGAACGGTCAACAGCCACGAGCCCAAGCGGAAGCGGAAGCTCCTCCTCCATCGGCGCGAGATCGACTACCTCAGTGCGAAAGTCCAGGAGCGCGGGCTGACGCTCGTCCCGCTGCGGGTGTATATTAAACGTGGGCGTGCGAAAGTCGCCCTTGGGCTGGCGCGCGGGAAGAAACAGTATGACAAGCGCGAAGCGATCGCCCGCCGCGAGGCCGAGCGGGCGATCGCCCAGGCGCTCAAGGCACAACGCTCTGGGGACGAAAGGGCTCGACAGAGGGGGAGGTGACGCGATTGCGGGCCGAGGATGCCGCTCACCTCGTAAACGCTGCGGCGAACCAATAACTGCCAACACGCAGTACGCTCTCGCCGCCTAAGTCGCGGTGACGTCCGCCCTCACCTTCTTCCGGCGGGTGGGGAGCGGGCGCCAGAATGCCGGAATGCTCAGCTTCCCGGGTCGAGCGGGAGGCTGCTAAGACAGCTCTCGACTGGCTCGCGGGGATCCTGTCGGTGGGAGCCTTGCGAGCGAGGACGAAAGCACCGACTACGCCCGTAGGAGATCGCGCAGCGACCTGCTCTGGACGGGGAGTTCGATTCTCCCCCGTCTCCACCACCAACTCTGCCCCTCGGCTTCCCACCGAGGGGCGTCGTGTTCTCTCCGAGCGGACCTCAGCCGCTGTCGCCAAGGACCAGCCCAAACCAGCCGTTGCCCTTGACTGCCCCTTTGCCAACATGGAGCACTTCGCCCCAGCGTAGCCAGGGGAGGAGGGGTTCCACCGCCCCCTCCCAGCATGCCCATCCTACGATGCCACCGAGGGGTGTACGCCGGCCGGAACGACACGAGGTACTGAAGGCCTCCTGCCAGCGCGTGTTCTCCCCAACGAGGCGGATGGTTGCGGCCTGTCCAGCAAGGGATCGCGAGAGCGCCTGCCATTCCTCCCAGCCAAGTTCAGGGCGACCGTAGCGCAGGCTGAGGGCAGCAATGCGCTCGATCAGCCGCTGCACGAGGACGGCGAGGTCGACCTGGTGGACGAGCTGGCGCCCGGCCGTGAGGCGGAGAGGAGAGTGGAAGAGGAGGGTCAGCTGCGCGCTGGGCCAGACCGCGGCTGCGACTGCCTGGTCGTCGATATCGCGTTCCCCAAAGGGCGGGCCGTCGCCGACGGCAACGAGCGTCGAGCGCCCGCGGCCACGGCCGATCCCCCTCTCGGCAGCACGGGCCACCCCCGCGCAGAACCCCGCGTGCTCCTCACGCGCCGGGCCCAGGAGGGTCAGGCCGAACTGCCAGCTCTCGCCCGGCCGCGCCCCCCTGCTTGCCGCCTCGATCGTCACTGGCCGGGGAAGCTCCCTCCCGCGCAGCCAGGCCGGGTCGCTAGCAGTGAGCAGACAGAGGGGGCAGGTGGCAGGACAGGAGGCTGGCGGGTGGCCGCGCTCAGCCAATGCCTCCAGGAGAGCACCCCGGAGCGCCGCGCCCGGGCTCGAGCCAAGGTCGACAGGATCGCGCGCGTGCAGGGTGAACCAGAGGCGCCGGGCACGCAGGCCGGTCCGCGGGAACGTCTCAGTCCACCTCATCGAGGGCGGCCAGCGCCGCTGCCACGATGGCGTCGGGGTCGATGCCGTAATAGCGGTAGAGGGCGGCGCGGCTGCCCGACTGGCCGAACTGGTCCACGCCCAGCGGGATGAGCGGCGCGCCAAAGACACTGCCCAGGAAGCTGAGGCTGTGCGAAGCGCCATCGATGACGGTGACGATCGGTGCCCGGCGCTCCGCCAGCGGGAGCAAGCGCTCCAGCTGACCGTAGCGAGCGGGCTTGCCCTGCAGCGCCCGGCGACGGCCGGCCGCGTAGGCGGCGAACAGCCGGTCGGCACTGGTAATCACGAGGACGTTGGCGGCCACCCCCTCCCGATGGAGCCGTCGCGCTGCCTCCACTGCCTCCGGCACCATCACCCCCGCCGCTGCGATCTCCACCGTCGCTTCGGGAAGGGCCGCGGGCGCCTCCTCACCGGCCTCGACCAGACGGTAGCCTCCGGCGAGCACCTGCTGGCGGAGCTGCTCCTCCCCGAACCGTTGGAGGGCCGGCTCCAGCAGATGCTGCGCGATCGGTTTGGTCGACAGGCGCAGGTAGGTCGCGCTCCCACCCTGGCGGTCGGTGCAGCGGCGGAGCCCCTCAAGCAGGGTCCATTCCACCTCGCGGGCGAAGGTCGGTTCGTAGCTCACCAGGTTCGGCAGCTCAACCCCCAGCGAGGGGGCTGTCTCTAAAACACATCTGACGCTCCCGACGATCTTACG
>JAILZB010000283.1 GCA_023512725.1 Chloroflexota bacterium
CCATTGCCAAAAGCCCTTCAACACCGAAGGATTTTGCCGAAGGGTTTTTTAACGCCCTCGCGGCGGCGGCGGAAAAACTCGGGCTGACCCTCGGCCAGCTCATGCAACAGACACGCCTCTTGTTGCACGGCACCACAGTCGGCACCAACGCGGTCGTCCAGTTGCGTGGGGCAAAGACTGGCCTCATCACTACCCGCGGGCACGGGGATGCGCTTATTATCATGCGGTCGGTGGGACGCTCGGCCGGGTTGCCAATCGAAAAGCTGTTACATGTCTCGCGCCACCAAAAACCTGCCCCCATCATTCCCCGCACCCTTATTCGAGAGGTCAGTGAACGTGTCGACTGGCGCGGCGAGGTGTTCCTGCCGCTGAATACCGACGAGGCGCGTGCGGCGATCCAGTATCTGCTGGACCAGCAGGTTGAGGCCATTGCTATCGCGTTTCTCTGGGGGTTCGTGAACCCCGCGCACGAGCTGGCCGTCAAGCGCATGGTGCAGGAGATGTCCCCCTCGACGTTTGTCACGTGTGCCCACGAGCTCATCGCCAAGCCGGGGGAGTACGAACGCACCGCCGCCACCGCCATTAATTGCTTCATCGGACCCGGCTCCTCGGGGTACATCCGCCGGGTGCAAGAGCGCGCGACACAGCTGGGGTATCGGCAGCCCCTGCTGATTATGCAGGCCTCGGGCGGGGTCGCCACGGCGAGCGAGGCGGCGCAGAAGCCGGTGTTTACCATCGGCTCGGGGCCCGCGGGGGGTATCATTGGCGCAAAATTTCTCGCCGACCTGCTCGGGCACCGCAACGTGATCGCGTCGGATGTTGGCGGGACCAGCTTTGACGTGGGGATCATTAGCGACGGCCGGCCGCTCACCGCGTCGGAGACCGTGATCCACCAGTACACCTTCTTCATGCCGCAGCTTGACATCCAATCGATCGGCAGCGGCGGCGGGAGCGTCATCTGGGTCGATGAGCTGAGCGGCACGATGAAAGTCGGGCCGCACTCCGCCGGCGCCGACCCCGGACCGGCCTGCTACAACCGCGGCGGGGAGGAGCCGACCATCACCGATGCCAACCTGCTCCTCGGCTATCTGAACCCCCACAACTTTCTCGGCGGAAAATTCACGCTCGACACGAACAGCTCCGTGCGCGCCATGCGGCGCGTCGCCGACCGGCTGGGGATGGACGTGGTCGAGGCGGCCAGTGGCGCGGTGCAGATCGTCGAGTTTCACATGGCCGATTTGATGCGGCAGATGACCGTGCAGCGCGGGCTCGATCCCCGGGACTTTATCGTCTACGCCTACGGGGGTGGCGGCCCGCTGCACGTGGTCTCCTACGCCCGCGAGTTGGGCTGTCGGACGGTGGTCGTGCCCCTCGGCTCGGTCGCGTCTACCTGGTCCGCCCTGGGCATTCAGTCGGCCGATCTGCTGCACGTCTACGAGAAGGCGGAATTGCTGATCGCGCCGTTTGACCACCAGCGACTCAACGACATCTTTGCCGAACTCGAAGCCAAAGGTAGGGCCCAGCTGCGGGAAGACGGCATCGCCGAGGACGCCATGCGCGTGTATCGGTCTGCCGATATGAAGTTTCGCATGCAGATCCATCGGGTCGAAGTGCCCGTCCCCGGGGGCCTCCTCACCGCGCAGGAGCGCTACGACCGCGTCGTCGCCGTCTGGAACCGGGCCAAGGACCAGCTGCAGGAACGGCTCATGGAGCGGCTCGACCCGTTCAACTCGGTCAACATGATGGCGACCTCGGGCGCGCGGGGGAACGTGGCCCAGATCACGCAGCTCTCGGGCATGCGGGGGCTCATGGTCGACCCGAGCGGCCGCACGATCGAGCTGCCGGTGAAGGCCAGCCTGCTCGAGGGGCTGACCGTCCTCGAGTACTTCACCTCGACCCACGGCGCCCGCAAAGGCCTCGCCGACACGGCCCTGCGCACGGCCGACTCCGGCTACCTCACGCGCCGGCTCGTCGACGTGGCGCAGGACGTGATCGTGCGCGAGGAGGACTGCGGCACGACGGCCGGCGTGCTCGTGCGGCCCATCACCGACGGCACCGAGGTCATCGAGCCGCTTTCGGCCCGCATCGTCGGGCGCTGGTCGGTGCGCGACGTCGTCCATCCCGAGACGGGCGAGGTGCTCGTGCCGGCCGACCGCGAGATCGACGAGGAGGCGGCGCGGCGCGCCACAGCCTCCTCCGGTGTGCGCCTGACCATCCTGCGCTACCCGGCGCTCTACGGTCCGGGAGATACCACGCCGCGAGAGTGGTACTACGTCCGCCAGGTCCTGGATCGGCGGCCCGTGGTCATCGCTCCCAACGGGGGACAGTCCCTCTTCAGCCGGGGTTATCTGGAGAACATGTCGCACGCCGTGGCCCTGGCGGTGGAGGCGCCACCCGTGCACCACCGGGTGTGCAACGTCGCGGATACCGGCCAGTTCACCGTCCGCCAGATCATCGACGCGGTGGCCGCCATCCTCGACCACCGCTGGGAGGTAATCGACCTCCCCGACGGCCTCCTCCCCCCTCACCGCCCGTCGCAGGCGCTGCCCTACGGCATCGATCCCTACCACATCCAGCCCCACCTGCTGTTGGACACGACGCGGCTGAGGGCGGAGTTGGGGTACGCCGACGTGGTCTCTCCGGCGGCGGCCCTGGAGGCGACGGTGCGCTGGCTGGCCGGGCGGCCGGATGCGGTGCTGGCAGCCCCTCCCCTGGACTACGCGGCCATCGACGCCGCCATCGACGCCGCCCGCCGCGGAAAGTAGCCTCTGGCAACCCCCGCGCTGCCGCAATGCCGGACGCCGCCCCAGACCGGTTATGAAGGAAACGACGAGGCGTCCTTCCTCCCCGCGGCCGACCTGGCCCGGCGGTTGAACGTCAGTGAGGCGACGGTGGTCCGCTGCGCCCGGGCCATCGGCTTCGACGGCTTCCCACACCTGCGGCGGTCGCTGCAGGAGATCTTCCGCAGCAGGGTCACGCCAGCCACACGCCTGCGGCGGAAATTGGCCGACTTGAAGGACGGCCACGTGCTCCTGAAGACTGTGGAGATGGAGTTGCGCTACCTGCATGAGGTGCCGCACAGCATCCCGCCCGTGGACTTCGACCGTGCGGTGCAGGTCCTCCTGGCTGCGCGCCGGGTCTTCGCCTTAGGGCTGGGGCCGGCGCGCATCCTCCCCGAACTGCTGGAGATCCGCCTGCGCAGGTTCGGCATCCCCACACCCGAGGCCATACTCGGTGCGGGCTGGGACAGGCTGGTGCAGGTGCTCGACCGCCGCCGCGAAGAGGTCGCGGGCGTCTCGCTCGATGAGGAGGCTGCGATGATGCTGCGCTACCAGCGCGCCTATGAGG
>JAILZB010000284.1 GCA_023512725.1 Chloroflexota bacterium
CCCCAATCACCGCCTGCAGGCGGTCCACACCGGCTTGCGCGGCATCGAGCACCCGTGCGGCACCCAGACTGCGGAAGAGAGCGGCGAAACCCTCCCCCGAGGCCAGGACAATCACCGGAGTCCTCACCGCCGCGGCGTCCACCTTGGCCTTGCGCAAGGGCAGGGGTTCCTCCTCGTAACGGCGTAGCAGCTCGGAGCGTTGCTCCCGCATGTCCCGGATACGTGCCTCCACCAGGGTCCCGTGGTCCAGGCAGAGGCGCAGCACCGTCGCCGGATCGTCAGCATGCAGGTGGATTCGGACAAGCTCCGGGCCCGCGGTGAAGACCACACTTTCGGCCTGCGCCGCCAGCGCGTCGAGCACTGCGGCGTGGGGCTGTCGGAGGCGCAGGGAGAGCTCGAGGTCGTAGGGACGGGCGGTAAGGGGCGGCAGCGTGTGAGGGTTCGGGGTGGAGGCGGGAGTACGCAGGGGGAGCGGCCGGTCGATCAGCGCCTCCCACATCCCCTCCAGGAAATAGGCCAGCCCCTGCGCCCCTGCATCAACCACCCCCACACGTCGAAGGGCGGGAAGGAGGTCCGGGGTCCTGTCCACAGCCTGCTGCGCGGTCTGCACCATGGCGGCCATGAATTCCTCCAGGGTTGAGGCAGCGGCCGCAAGCTGCGCAGCCCTCTCCCCGCACTCGCGAATGACCGTGAGCATAGTGCCCTCGACGGGACGGACCATAGCAGCGTAGGCGGCGTCCTTGCCGCGGCGGAAGGCGTCGGCGACCTGCCGGGGGTCCGCCTCCGTCAGGTCGCTGAAGGCCTGGGCGAACCCCTTGAGGATCTGCGACAGGATCAACCCGGAGTTCCCTCGCGCCTCCTGAAAAGCCGCATCTGCCGCGGCTGCAGCCGCACGGCCGAGGTGAGGCTGGGACGACTGCTCCAGGGCGTGGCTGGCAGCGCTGGCGGTGGCGACGAGGTTGTCTCCGGTGTCACCGTCAGGTGCAGGGAAGACGTTGATGGCGTTCAGTTCCTCCCGGTACGCCGCCAGCCTGCGCGCTCCCGACGCCAGCAGCCGAGCCAGTGTCGAACCGGTCAGAGGCATCCGCGGTCAGAAGATGACCCGTCGGCCGGAACGAAACGCCCGCAGGTCTGGACGCAGCTTGAGCAGACAAGCTCCGCCTACCAGGAGCCCACCCCAGAAGGCCTCCGGGATCCCTGCGAACTTCCAGGCCACCACGGGGAGGGTCGCATAGGCGGTCGCCGCGCCCGCGTAGGAGTCCCGCGCTACGAGGATGACCACGGCTGCGATCACGGCCCAGGCGAGGATGACCCTGGGGTCTAGGGCGAGGAGCATGCCAGCGGTGGTGGCCACCCCTTTGCCGCCGGCGAATTTCAGCGGGAGCATCCAGTTGTGCCCGACGACGGCCAGGGCTCCGGATATCCAGCCCCATCCCGGAATGACACGATTGCCCAGGTACGCTGCCACGGCCCCTTTGGCCATGTCCAGCAGCGTGCCCACGAAGCCGGGGAAGAAGCCCACATTGCGCATGGTGTTCATGCCGCCGATGTTGCCGTTGGCGACGGCGCGCAGGTCCACGCCGGCCGCGAGCTTGGCGGTCAGGTAGTTGGCGGGAAAGGAGCCCAGGAGGTAGCCCAGCACGACCAGGAGGAATCGCGTGAACAGGTTAGCCATACGGTGCCTCCCTTCTGTGGGTTTCCAGCGCCGTGGGGAAAAGGGCGAAACCGACCAAGCCGGCCCCCACGCTGGCGGTGATGACAGGCCCGGCGTGGGCCACGAGAAGTTCTTCCAGGTGCAGGCGACGGCTCAACTCTGCGGCCAGCGCCTGTGCCGGGGCCTCCGCCCCGGTGTAGAAGACCGCGCATTTGACGGCCCGGCCTTCGATCCCCTCACAGGCCAGGGCCACGAGGCGCTGCAGCGCCCGCTGCTGTCCCCGCTGCCGCTCCGCGAGAACCACCTCTCCTTCCCGCAGGGTGAGGATGGGTTTGATATCCAGAAGCGTCCCTAGCGCTGCCTGCGCATGGCCGATCCGCCCCGCATGGTAGAGGTGGCGCAGGTTGTCCACCAGCGCGTAGAAGCGCAGGCTCCTGGCGATGGACTCCGTGCGCCGCAGGATCCGCTGTGCCGACTCCCCACGACTCGCTGCCCGCGCTGCCTCAATCACCTGCCAGCCGCTGGCCAGGCTCCCAGCCGTGGTGTCCACCACGTGAATGGTCGCGGCGTCTACCAGGTTCCTGGCGACCAAGGCCGACTGGTAGGAAGCGCTCAACCGGGCGGAGATGGTGAAGCAGAGGATGCTGGCGCGGGGATTCTGCTCCAGGGCATGGCGGAAGGCCTGCAGATAGTCTGCTGGCCCCGGGTTGATAGTCTTGGCCAGCTCGCCCCGGGCCAGACGAGCGGCCACTTCCGCCACGGAGATATCCACACGGTCCCGGTAGAGCTGCTCGCCGAAGCGGATGTAGATGGGCACCAGAAGAATGCCCAGGTCGCGCACCAGCTCCTCGGGAGGATCGGTGGCGGAATCCGCGACGATGGCCACTGTGCCGCTAGAGCGCGACGCCACTGCCTCCCCCTGTTCCCCTGCCACGTCGTCCACAGCAGCAAGCATCTGGCCGGCCCCGGCACCTTCAGTGTACCCGATCCGCCTAGGCGGCGTGCCGGTAGGGGCCGGATCCCCGGCGCTTTCCCGGGAGGCCGCGCCAGGCCCGCTGAGGGCGGTGGACTGCCGGCGTAGCAGGTCCGTTCCTCGTTCCCGCTCCCGGTCGCACCGGTTGACGCCGCATGCAGGTCGGTGCTACCATTTTGTAAGAAGGTAACACCATCTCTCTATGCTTCGGCGTTTCAGCCTTTCCATGCCTCCCGCCCTGGTGGCTCAACTGGACGCCATGGCCAGGGCAAAAGGCTACCGTAGCCGCTCTCGAGCCGTGGCCGACATGGTGCGGGCCCAGCTTGTGCAGCACCGCGCAGAGCGCGGGAACCGCCAGATCGTGGGCACTGTCACCCTCGTCTACGATCACCACCGCCGGGGCGTGCAGGCCCTGCTCACGGACATCCAGCACCACCATCCCCACCTGATCATCTCCACGCTGCACGTGCACCTGGACCGGCATCATTGCCTCGAGGTCCTCGCCGTCCGCGGACGGGCCGGTGAGGTGAAGGACGCACCAGGGCCAGGTCCTTGTGGCTGAGGAACTCCTCGATCATCGCTAGACTGGGCATGGCAAGCGCCCCTTTCGCGCTGGCTGGCTAAACAGATGAGGGTATGGTGTCACATCCGGACCGGCTCCGCTGGAGCGGCAGG
>JAILZB010000285.1 GCA_023512725.1 Chloroflexota bacterium
CTGTCCCTGCCGCCGGGGGAGTACCGCCTGCTGGCCGGGCTCTACGACCCCGTGAGCGGGCAGCGGCTCAGCGGCCCCACCGGGGATGCGGTCGCCCTCGGGGTCCTCCGCGTGGGGGACTAAGGTGGCTGTCCCTGCTCTTGGGTGGCCCCGCCAGGCCTGTGTGACGAGCGCGGCGGCCGCGGGCCCCACCCCGGACTGGCCGCTGGCGCGCCCGCTGGCAGGCGTGGTCCTGCTGCTCGCCTTTGCCGTGCGCCTCGCTGGGACTGGTCAGCAGGCCCTCTGGGTTGATGAGGCGAGCACAGTCCTGGGGGCGCAGAACCCCCTGCTCGCGCTCATTCCCTACTCCCTGCGTGACACCTTTCCCCCCTTGCATTTCATGGCGCTGCATCTCCTGATGCGGGTAGCAGGGGAAAGCGAGTTCGCGACGCGCTTCCTTTCGGTGGCAGCGGGGCTGTTGGTCGTGGTGGGAGTGTGGCAGGTGGTGCGTTTGATCGCCGGGCAGCCGTGGGCAGCCCTGGCGGGGCTGCTGGCGGCGCTCTCGCCCTACCAGGTGTACTTCGCTCAGGAAGTCCGTGGCTATGCGCTCCTCGCCGGCCTGATGGCCCTCTCGTTGGCCCTCTGGCTGCGCCTCACCCTGCGCCCCCTGCGCCGGCGTGACGTCATCCGCTACTGGCTGGTCTCGGCAGGTGCGCTCTACACCCAGTACCTCGCCGGGGGGCCACTGCTCGTGCTCTGGCTGGCCTGGGTGCTGCTGGCCTGCCGTCGCGCGCTCGCCTGGCGCGTCGTCTTGCTCGGGGTCGGGGGGGTGGGAGTGCTCGTTCTCCCGTGGGCGCTGCTGGCGCTCGTTGCCGCGCTCCAGCCGGATACCGGCAGCCCGACGGCCGGAATTGGCAACTCCCCCCTCGCCCATCTGTTGATGATCTGGCGGGCAGGCGCCGAGGATGTCGGCCGCTTGCCGTTCGACCAGGTGCTCCAGACGACGCTCGTCGCGCTCCCCCTCGGTGAGACCATTCCCACCGCGCCCTGGCTGCCGGTAGCGCTCGTCTGCTGGGGGCTGGCTCTCCTCGGGGCGCTCCCGTTCGGCCAGCGCTGGCCAGCGCGCGGTGGTGGGGTGGTGCTCCTGCTCTGCCTGCTTGTGCCGGTGACGCTCAGTCTGCTGACGGCCCTCCCGACCAACCGCCCCCACTGGCCGAAGTACTTCATCGCTGCAAGTCCCGCCTTGCTCGCCCTGCTCGCCCTGGGGGTCCGCCAGCTTGTGGAAGCGTTACCCTGGCAGCGCGCTCGGCTGCTGCTGGGTGGGGTAGTCACACTCGGGCTGGTGCTCGTGAGCCTGCCCGCTCTTGTGAACAACCTCACAGACCCTACCTACTTCCGCCCGGATCTTCGCCCTGCGATCGCGCAGCTGGAGCGCCTCTCCCCACCGGACACGCTGCTCGTGGTCAATCCACCGACCGCCTTTGCCGATTTCTGGTACTACCGTCGCGCTCCCCTAGCGGTCCTGACGCCGCCGCTCACCCCGGCCGACCTCGCTGCGGCGGCGGCCGCGGCGCCAGCCGTCTGGCTGGTGAAGAACCAACCGGTCGACCTTGACCCGGCGGGCGTGCTCGAACGCTGGCTGGTCGAGCAGCGCTACCGCACGGTGGAATGGTTCCCGGCGAGTGCCAGTCTGTTCCTGTTCACTGCTGCCGAGGGCCCACCCCTCCTTGCCCACGCGGAGCCGATGGCGCTGGGGGAAGCGGTGCTGCTCACGCGCTGGGAGCTGCGGGCGCGGCCCCTGGCGGACCGCGTCGCCCTCCAGGCGCTGCTCAGCTGGGAAGCCCGTCAGGTGCCACCTCCTGGGCTGAGCGTCTACCTTGCCGTGCTCGACCGCGAAGGGCACCGCTGGGCCCAGCGTGACCTGCCGGCTGGTGGAGGCTTTCGGCCCAGTGAGCAGTGGCAGCTCGGAGAGCAGCTCACTGACCGGGTTGGACTCCTCCTTCCACCCGGCATGCCGGCTGGTCGCTACCAGGTGGTCGCCGGGCTGTACGGACGGGACGGGCGCCGGCTGCTGCTTGCCGGTGGAAGCGACCGGGTGCTGCTTGGTGAGGTCGATATCCCCGCGGTGGCGGCCGGTGCTATGAGCCTGCCGCAGGGGCACCCCCTGGCACTCCCGGAGGGAGCCGTGCTGCTTGCCGGAGCGCTGGAGCCGGGGGATGCCCTGGCGGGAGGACGCCGTCAGCTTGCCATCGATTGGCTCGCTAGTGCCCGGCCGGTACCGCTCCTGCTGCGCTGGGAGCAAGGCGGCCGGGTCGTGGGGCAGGAGGAGCTGACCCTGCCAGCCGGGGAGCCCGGCGTGCTTCAGCGGACCGTGCGCTGGGTGCGCCTCCCGCTCGCCGCAGGAGAGGTCCGGGCGCTGCTCGGCCTGCCCAGCGGTGGCTGGCGCGAAGTCGGCCGCCTGCGGGTGCGCGACCGGATCCCCAGCTTCTTGCCAGCACCGGTGGACCGTGCCCTCGCGGTGGCTCTGGGCGATGGGATCTGGCTGGCGGGCTACCGCCTGGTGCGTGGCCCCTGCCAGCCGCGCTGCACGGTGGACCTCACCCTCATCTGGCGGGTCGAGCAGCGGCCGGTAGGCCACTGGACCAGCTTCGTCCACCTGTTGGACGATGCCGGGACGATCGTGGCCCAGCGCGACCAGATCCCCCTGGCGGGCGCTGCCCCGACGGGCAGCTGGCTCCCCGGCGAGTGGCTGACTGACCCCCAGGGCCGCTTCGAACTGCCACCTGGGCACTACGCCCTGGTCGTTGGACTCTACGATGCGGATAGCGGGCAGCGGTTGCGCGCACCTACCGGTGAGGACCGCCACCTAATCGCTACCCTCGAACTGTCAGGCTAAACAGACCCTGCGGGGCTGGCAGGCGTGCGTCCATCCGCCGGTTGTAACTCGTGCTGGTATCTGGTAAGGTGCCGACAGATCGATCTTCCAGGGGCGCAAATAGCAAAGAGGAGGTGACAGGTGATGACGTTACGTTTCCCTGCTCGCATGGTGGGCAGTGGCCGCTGGGTGGTGCCGCTCGCCCTGGCCCTGGCGACTTTCCTCCCCCCCCGGTCCATGCCCAGCCCCAGACCTGGAAGGTCATCGTCGGCGCTGGCGGTGACGCGCCGAACGTCTCCCTCGACCAGATGTATCCCAAGTCGCTCATGATTCACGTTGGGGATACGGTCAGCTTCGAGCGGACGGTCCCAGGCCCGCCCCACACGGTGACCTTTCTCTCTGGGAGCGCGCCGCCTCCCCTCTTCCTTCCCGTGCCAGATGGGC
>JAILZB010000029.1 GCA_023512725.1 Chloroflexota bacterium
GCGGTTGTTGCGGTTGATGACGCGGCGGTAGAGGTCGTTGAGGTCGGAGGTGGCGAAACGACCGCCGTCGAGCTGCACCATCGGCCGCAGCTCGGGAGGCAGCACGGGAATCGCCTCGAGGATCATGTACTCGGGCTTGTTGTCCGAGTTCAGGAACGCCGAGACGCCCTTCAGGCGCTTGACCGCACGGCTCTGCTTCTGGCCCTTGGAGGTGCGGATCTCCTCCTCGAGCTCGTCACGCAGCTTCTCGAGATCGACCTGCTGGAGCAGATCGCGCACGGCCTCCGCGCCCATTCCGCCGCGGAAGTACTCGCCCCAGCCGTAGGGCGATCCGAAGCGCTCCTTGAGCTCGCGGAAGATCGTCTCGTCGGGGATGATCTGCTTCGGCTCGAGCTCCTGGAACAGCTCCCAGACCTGGCGCAGCCGCTCGGCGGCGTCCTCTAAGTAGTTCTTGGTGTCCTGGATCTCGGTCTCGATCTGCTTGCGAACTTCCCGCTCGAGCTTCGCGCGCTCTTCGTCGCTGAGTTTCTGGACCTTGACGTCCAGCGTGTCGAGCCAGAGCAGGTCCTCGTCCGAGAACCCTTCCTGCGAACCGGTGCGCAGGTACTCGAGGCGCCGCTCGAGCGACTCCTCGAGCTCTTGGATGCGCTCGGCGAGCTCCGCCTCGTACGCCTCGAGCTGCGCCTGCACCTCCTTCTCGAGCTTGGGCAGGTCCTTCTGGCGGGCTTCCTCGTCGACCCAGGTGACGATCGAAGCGGCGAAGTAAAGAACCTTCTCGAGCTCCTTGGGCGCGATGTCGAGGAGGTAGCCGATGCGGCTCGGGACGCCCTTGAAGAACCAAATGTGCGAGACGGGCGCGGCGAGCTCGATGTGGCCCATCCGCTCGCGCCTGACCTTGGCGCGCGTGACCTCAACACCGCAGCGCTCGCACTCGATTCCCTTGTAGCGGACGCGCTTGTACTTACCGCACGAGCACTCCCAGTCTTTGGTGGGCCCGAAGATCCGCTCGCAGAACAGCCCGTCGCGCTCGGGCTTGAGCGTGCGGTAGTTGATGGTCTCGGGCTTGGTGACCTCGCCGTAGGACCACTGGCGGATCTTCTTCGATGAGGCGAGACCGATCTTGATGGCGTCGCAGTTGTTGATGTCGATCACTTGCTCCTGGGCTCCTCGCTGCTCGCGCTAGACACCTGTTGCCGCAGGCGACACAGCCGTTAGCCGGCCGCTCGCTAGGACTCGCCCTCGACGAACTGGGCGTCCTGCTCGACCGGCTCCTCGTCGCCGGTCTGGCCGCCCTCGCCCTCGAGCTCGATCTGCTCTTCGGCCTCGTCGGCAGCCTCGTCGTCCCGCGCCCGCGTGCCCGACAGATCGATGCCGAGCTCTTCCGCCGCGCGCAAGAGGTCGTCTTCTTCCTCCTGCATTTCGAGGCCATCGCCCTCTTCGCTGAGCGGCTCGACATCGAGTGCCAGGGCCTTCATCTCGCGCAGAAGCACTTGGAACGACTCCGGCACCGACGGCTCGGGGATGTTTTCGCCCTTGACTATCGCCTCGTACGCCTTGACCCGCCCGACCGTGTCGTCGGACTTGATCGTGAGCATCTCTTGGAGCGTGTAGGCCGAGCCGTACGCCTCGAGAGCCCATACCTCCATCTCGCCGAAGCGCTGACCGCCGAACTGCGCCTTGCCGCCGAGCGGCTGCTGAGTGACGAGCGAGTATGGCCCGGTGCTGCGGGCGTGGATCTTGTCGTCGACGAGGTGCAGCAGCTTGAGGATGTACATGTAGCCGACGGTGACCTTCTCTTCGAACGGCTCGCCGGTGCGGCCGTTGTAGAGGGTCACCTTGCCGGAGCAGCGCATGCCGGGCCGCGCCTTCGGGTCGACGTCGAGATGGATGCCGCGCTTCTCGCCGTGCTCCTCCGCCCAGCGGCAGAGCGCCTCGTCGACATCTTCGACAGTGGCACCGTCGAAGACAGGAGTCGCGACGTAGACGCGGCCGCCGTTCTGCTGGGCGTGTTTGTAAGCCTCGGAGCCGTCGTCGTACCAGCCGTTGGCGGCAACCCAGCCGAGGTGGGTCTCGAGGATCTGGCCGACGTTCATGCGGCTCGGTACCCCGAGGGGGTTGAGCACGATATCGACCGGCGTGCCATCGGCAAGGAACGGCATATCTTCGACCGGGACGATCTTCGACACGACACCCTTGTTCCCATGCCGGCCGGCCATCTTGTCACCCGGCTGGATCTTGCGCTTAACCGCAACGAAGACTTTCACCATCTTCATTACGCCCGGCGGCAGCTCGTCGCCGCGCTGTAACTTCTCGACCTTATCGAGGAAGCGCTGCTCCAAACGCCGTTTGCTCTCATCATACTGCGCCCGCAGCGCCTCGATCTCCGCCATGGCCTTCTCGTTGGCGAGCGCGAACTGCCACCATTGTGCGCGCGGATACTCTTCCAGAATGCTCCTGGTGATACGGCTATCTTTCTTGAAGCCCTTGGGTCCCGATACTGCGATCTTGTTCTCGAGCATCTCGGCGAGACGGCCGTAGACGTTGCGATCGAGGATCGCCTGCTCGTCGTCACGGTCCTTGGCGAGACGCTCGATTTCCTCGCGCTCGATAGCGAGCGCACGCTCGTCCTTCTCAACGCCGTGGCGGTTGAACACCCGCACCTCGACCACCGTGCCCTGTACGCCCGGCGGCACCCGCAGCGAGGTATCACGCACGTCAGAAGCCTTCTCGCCGAAGATCGCCCGCAGCAGCTTCTCTTCGGCCGAGAGTTCCGTCTCACCCTTGGGCGTGATTTTGCCCACCAGGATGTCGCCCGGGCCGACTTCCGCGCCGATGCGGATGATGCCATCCTCATCGAGGTCGCGCAGGCTCTCCTCGCCCACGTTGGGGATATCGCGCGTGATCTCCTCCGGCCCGAGCTTGGTGTCGCGCGCCTCGACCTCGTGCTTCTCGATGTGGATCGAGGTGAACTTGTCTTCGCGAACGACCCCCTCCGAGAGGATAATTGCATCCTCAAAGTTCGAGCCGTCCCAGCTCATGAAGGCGCAGAGCACGTTCTGCCCGAGCGCCAGCTCACCCCGCTCGGTCGAGGAGCTGTCGGCGATCGGCTGGCCGGCCCGGACACGGTCGCCCGGGAAGACGATCGGCCGCTGGTTGATGCAGGTCGCCTGGTTCGAGCGGATGAATTTCATCAAGGGGTAGATGTGCTCGTAACCCGCGTCGTCGCGGATGATGATCCGATCGGAGGTGCAGGAGAGGACCACCCCATCGACATCGGCGAGGGTCACCTGCCCGGAGTCGCGCGCCACCTGCCCTTCCATGCCCGTGCCGACGAGCGGCGCTTCTGGCGCCACCAGGGGCACGGCCTGGCGCTGCATGTTCGACCCCATCAGGGCGCGGTTGGCGTCGTCGTGCTCGAGGAAGGGGATGAGCGAGGCCGCTACCGAGACGATCTGCTTCGGCGAGACGTCCATCAACTGGACCTGCTCAGGCCGGGCGGTCAGGAAGCGCTCGCCGTGCCGGGCCTCAACGCGTGGCTCGATGAACTCATTCTGCTCGTTGAGGGGGGAGTTCGCCTGGGCGATGAGGTAGTTGTCCTCATCGTCCGCCGTCAGGTACTGCACCTCATCGGTGACAAACGGCCGAATGCGGATCGGGCGCCGGCTGGCACTCACCAACCGCCGCGCGAGGGTCGCGTCGATCCGGGTGCCCGGCTCGGCGATCGTCCTTCCCTGGTCGTCGATCACCGCTTCCCGCAGGGTTCGCCCGACGAGCAGGCTGACGTCTTCTTCGGCCCGAGGGTCGACTTCGCTGACCACCTTGCGGTAGGGGGTCTCGATGAAGCCGTAGTCGTTGATCCGACCGAAGGTTGCCAGTGAGCCGATCAAGCCGATGTTTGGCCCTTCGGGCGTCTCGATCGGGCAGATGCGGCCGTAGTGGGAGTAGTGAACGTCGCGCACCTCAAAGCCAGCCCGGTCGCGCGAGAGGCCGCCGGGACCCAGCGCCGAGAGCCGCCGCTTGTGGGTGAGCTCAGCGAGCGGGTTCGTCTGGTCCATGAACTGCGAAAGCTGCGACCCGCCGAAGAACTCCTTGATCGCCGCCACCACGGGCCGGATGTTCACCAATGCGCTGGGGGTTGCCTGGTCAGCGTCGGTGATCGTCATCCGCTCGCGGATAACGCGCTCCATCCGCAACAGGCCGACCCGGAACTGGTTCTGGATCAGCTCTCCCACCGCACGCACCCGGCGGTTCCCCAAGTGGTCGATATCGTCGGCGTGGCCGTTCCCCAGGTTAATGCGGACCATCTCGCGGACGATTGCCACTAGGTCATCGCGGGTGAGGGTGCGGGTCTCCTGGGGGATGCTCAGCTTCAACCGCTTATTCAGCTTGTAACGCCCGACCCGCCCCAGGTCGTAGCGGCGGAAGTTGAAGAACAGTTGATTGAGCAACGAGCGCGCGTTCTCCGCCGTTGGGGGCTCGCCTGGCCGCAACCGGCGATAGAACTCGAGCAGCGCCTCTTCGGTGCTCTTGGTGGGGTCACGGTCGAGCGTGGCGCGGAGGAACTGCTCCACCGCCGCGGCATCGGCATCTTCCTGCTGCCCCCGCACCGCCTCGATGATCTCAGCGTTCGAGCTCAGGCCGACTGCGCGCAGCAGCACCGTCACCGGGATCTTCCGCTTGCGGTCGACCTTGACCGAGAGGACATCGCGGTTGGAAGTCTCGAACTCCAGCCAAGCGCCGCGGTTCGGGATCAGCTTCGCAAAGCAGAGCTTCCGCCCGGTGGTGGTATCTTCTTCGCGGGTGAAATATACCCCGGGCGAGCGTACCAACTGTGAGACGACCACCCGTTCCGCCCCGTTGATGACGAAGGTGCCGTTGCTCGTCATCATCGGGAAGTCACCCATGAACAGGACTTGCTCTTTGATCTCCCCAGTTTCTTTGATCTCGAGCTGCACACGCACACGTAGCGGCGCAGCGTAGGTCATATCACGTTCGCGGCACTCCGCCTCGCTATGCTTGGGCTCGCCGAACTCATAGTCGAGGAAACGCAGCTCGAGCTTATTGCTAAAGTCCTGGATGGGCGAGATCTCATCGAAAAGCTCGCGCAACCCTTCGCGGCGGAACCACTCGAACGAGCGGAGCTGCACCTCGATCAGATTCGGCAGTGCCAGCACGTCGGAGATGCGGTTGTACGCTTTCAGCTCGACGAACGCATCGGCACCGTCACGCGCCAGGGGTGTGGTTACCACCATGCTGTTCTACTCCAGACCATCGCTTTACGTGCGTGGCCGCGAGCGTTCCCGCGCCAAGCCGGCCGACCACCCGCAACCGGTGCGTGCAGCAGGGAGAGGGAAAGAGCCCGTGCGCGTCGGCCCGCTCGATCGCGTTGTCGCTCCGAGGCTAGAACTCGTCTTGACCGGCAAACGCCCCGGAGCCAGGATGCACTGCAGGGCGGAAGGAGCGTGAAGCCAGCAACTCCTTCGCTCCGGCGAGCATTCGGGGCACGGCAGCAGGCTTGCGGCCCGCGGCCGGCTTCGGTATAATGAACGTCGCAGAGGCGTGTCGCAGTTGCACGGCTCGGGGGAATAATCCGCCTGCGAGGGAAACCTTCGTACTCCGGAGGCTTTGCCTGATCAACGCACCATTCTAAGGTGTGGGCCGCCTGACTGTCAAGGTGTCCTGCGCTGAGGTGCGGGTGTAACTCAGTTGGCAGAGTGCTTGCTTCCCAAGCAAGATGTCGTGGGTTCGAATCCCATCACCCGCTCCCACCCGCTGCCCCGGGAGGTGTTCCCGGGGCAGCGTCGTCTCTGCGCAGCGCGCGGTGAGGAGCCCGCCGCTGCCAGCAACGGCGCGCGACAAGGCTCCCTTCCCCTCGCTCCCACTGGCGGAGAGGCGGGAGAGGCGCGGTCACGCGCCCCGGCAACCCACCTCACTCATCTGGTACCCTAGGAACACTGGCCAGGCGCGTGTTGCCGCCCTGCAGGCGCGCCGCACCCTGGCCCGGTGGAGAGATGACCGCCCCGCTCAGCTGCCCTGCCTGCGCCGCGCCCGCACCGGCGGGTGCTTCCTTCTGCGGCCAGTGCGGCGCCCGCCTCACGCTCCCCTGCCCGCAGTGCGAGGCGCGCAACCCGCTGGCCTACCGCTTCTGCAGCCAGTGCGGCAGTGCCCTCCCCGCGGCGGTCGGGCGGGCCGAGCGGCGGCTCGTGACCGTGCTCTTCGCCGACGTCGAAGGGTTCGTTGCTGCTACTGCCAGGCTTGATGCCGAAGTCGTGGCCGAACTGATGAACCGCTACTTCGCGCGGGTCGGCGCCGTGGTCCATCAGTACGGTGGCACAGTCGATAAGTACATGGGCGATGCCGTGATGGCCCTCTTCGGTGCTCCCACCGCCCACGAAGATGATGCCGAGCGCGCCGTCCGCGCCGCCCTGGGCATCCAGCAGGCCCTGGCCGAGTTCCGTACTACCGAGCTCGCCCATCGCCGCGTCAGCCTCCTCAGCCGGATCGGGATCGCCAGTGGCGAAGTGCTCTACGGGCCGCTCGGGGCGGCCGGCCACGCTGCCATGACGGCCGTGGGGGAACCCGTGAACCTGGCCGCCCGCCTGGAGGCAGTTGCCCCAGCAGGGGGCATCCTCGTCTGCGAGGCAACCTACCGCCGGACCGCCACCAGCTTCGCCTTCGAGCGCGTCCCCGACCTCTGCCTCCACGGCTTCGCCCGGCCGGTCCCCGCCTACCGCGTGCGCGCCGCTAGCGACCAGCCCCTCTCCCACCGGGGTCTCCCGGGGAGCACGGCTGGCCTCGTCGGCCGGACCACCGAACTTGCCACGCTGCGAACCGCCTGGGAACAGGCCGCGCGCGGGCGGACGACCATCCTCGAGCTGCGGGGCGAAGCGGGCATCGGCAAGAGCCGGCTTGTCCGCGAGCTGCTGGCCGAGGTGGGCAACCAGGCCCGCCTGGTCTCCATCCAGAGTTCCCCCTACGACCAGGCCACTGCCTTCGGCCTTGCCCGACGGCTGGCGCAGGCGCTCGCCCCCGCCGTCGCTGCGCTCCCCACCTCCCTCGCGCCGCACGAGCGCGACATCCTCACCGGCCTGCTCAGCGAGCCCGCTCGCCCCCGGCTGGAAGCCGCCCGCCTCACGGAAGACGCCGCCGCTGCTGCTGGCCAAGCTCTCAGCAAGCTGCTTACTCCCGCTGGCGACCAGCCACTGGTCATCGTGCTGGAGGACCTGCACTGGGCCGACCGGGCGTCGCTCCTTGCCCTCGGCGCCTTCGTGGAGCAGCTCACCGACCAGCGGCTGCTGCTCATCCTCGTCTCCCGGCCCGAGTCCACCGAACTGGCCCTATGGTCACCGCGGGCAGCCCGCCGGCTGATCGACCTCCCACCCCTCTCCCGGGAACACGCCCGCCAGCTGCTTCAGAGCCTGGTAGGAGCTGGGGTACTCCCCGCCCCCGTCGAGCAGCTCCTCCTCGACCGCGCCGCCGGGAACCCCTTCTTCCTGGAGGAACTTGTCCGCTCGCTGGTCGAGAGCGGGATGCTCAGCGGTCCCCCCGAGGCCCGCCAGCTCGTTGGCACGCCGACCGGCGACACGGTGCCCGCGACCCTGCGCGCTGTGATCGCCGCTCGGATCGACCGCCTGGTGGAGGAGGACCGCCTCGTGCTCCAGCAGGCAGCAGTGCTCGGCTCCGTCTTCGACCTGGCGGTGCTGCGTGCCCTCACCGGTCAGGGAGCAGCCCTGGAAGCTACCCTGGCGCGCCTGGAGAGCGCGTACGCGATCAGCGCCGACCCCCATCGGCCGGGCTGGTTCACCTTCCGCCACCCCTTGGTACGCGAAGTCGCCTACCAGACGTTGTCGTTGGCGCAACGCCGTGCCCTCCACGCTGCCGCCGCGGCCGCCCTCCAGCAGCTCGGCCCTCCAAGCGAGCGGTTGGGGGAGTTGCTATATCACCTGGAGCGCGGCGAGCAGTGGGAGCAGGCAGCAGCCACCGCGCGGCGAGCAGCCGAGGCGGCCCGCCGCCTCTATGCCCAGCGGGAGGCGATCGCCCTCCTCACACGGGCCCTCACCGCCCTTGAAGCAGCGAGCACGAGCCCGACCGGGCAGCCCGCTGAACCCCTCACCCGAACGGCCGTGCCGGTGGGCAAGCGCCTCGCCGAGATGGCCACCCTCCGGATGGAACGCGCCGAGGTCGCCGCCCAGATCGGGGAGTACCCGGCTGCGATCGCCGACCTGAACGAAGCCCTCCGTCTCGCCAACCAGGACCGGCCGCTACGTGCCGCCATCCTCTGTCGCATCGGTGAACTCCGCGAGCGGATGGGCGATTTTGCTGCCGCCCTCCAGGCCCTCAACGCCGCCCTCCAGGATCTGAACGGCTGCGACGACCGCACCGTGCGGGGCCGCGTGTACGCCTCCCTCAGCTTGATCTACTACCAGCAGGGAGAGGTCGACCGCGCCGCCCACGTGTACGCGCGCGCCCTCAGCGAGGTCGGTGCCGAGGGCGACCACCGCGAGATCTCGCGGGCGTACCTCGAACTCAACCGACCCGGGGCACCCCCCACCGACCCCGTCGCGGCCACCGAACTCCACACCCTGCATCAGGCCCTGGAAGCGGCAGTGGCGGCTGGCGACCGTGCCGCCGAGGCTCGTCTGGAAAGCCGCCTTGGCAGCCTTTACGCCCGCCTCCGCGACTTCACCACCAGTGCTGCCCACCTCCGCCGCAGTGCCGAGCGCTGGGAACAGCTGGGCGACCTCGCAAACCTCGCGGGCACCTGCATCAACCTGGGGGTGGTGGAGCAGACAGCGGGCGACTACCCTGCCGCCGCCGCGAGCCTGGAGCGGGCGCGGGCCCTCTTCGAACAGGTAGGCGACCAGCGCGGCGTGGCCCGTGCGCTCGCTCGCCTCGGCGTCTTGGCGGGCACGCGTGGTGACCCGCAGGCAGGGATCCTGCTCCTTGAGCAGGCGCTTGCCCTCGTCGAGGGCATCGGGGCCCGCGAGCGCCATCCGGAGTACTACCGCCAGTTCGCCGAGCTCGCCCTGGCCGCCCGTGACCCCGCCCGCGCCGAACAGGCAGCCCGGCTCGCCCTGCGCTGGGCCGTCCAGCTTGGGAACCGCTTCGAGGAGGCTGCCGCTCAGCACCTCCTCGGGCTAGCGACCTGCCGGCTCCAGCGCCGCAACGAGGGCCTCGGCTGGCTGCACGAAAGCCTCGCCCTCTTCGAAAAGCTCGGAGCGAGCAGTGCGGCTGCCAGCGTGCGGTCGGAGCTGGAGGCTCTCACGCGCAGCAGCTGAGCCATCCGCTCCCGTGAGGCGGAACAGCCGGAAGCCTGCCACTGTCCCGACCGCCTCCACTCCCGCCGGCTGCTCGGCACCTGCCCACCAGCGCTGCCAGGACGCCGGGGCAGCCTCGCCCACCAGAATGATGCGCACCCCGTAGCGCTGGAGCCAGGCAATCGCTGCCGACGGTGGCAGGTTCGGCAGCATCACCGCTGGCCCGCTGCCCAGCGCAACCGCCGTGGCGGGGTCGGCGACGGCCAGCACCGCCCCCGGCTCCTCCTGGGAAGCTCCGGCGAGCGCAGCTCCCAGCTCGGCCCGCCAGCGTCGCCACTCCGCACTGAGCTGCCACCCGATCCCCAGCGAGGTGACCAGGCAGCCCACCACCATGATCGCACCCACGCGCCGCTCGGCTTGCGCCGCCACCAGCCCACGCCAGCGCGCTAGCGCACGGGCCGCGGCTGTCACTTCCAGCGCGGCTGCAGCAGCAAACGCAGGGATGAGCGCCCCCACGCTATGGGCGAAGGAACCGCGCAGGGTGGGGTAGGGAAACACCAGTGCGAGCGTGAGACCAAGCAGGATGAGATAGCACCCCGCCGCAGGGCACTGGCGCCAGCAGCGCACCAGCCCCACCAGCCCGAACGGTGTCAGGAAGCCGTGGCCAAGCAACAGCAGCATTGCACCAACCACGCCCAGGGCGAGCAGCCGTTCCCCGACGAGCACGCCCAGCCCGCGGCTCCACCACTCGGTGGGTGTCGCACCCCCCGGTCGGAACAGGTCGTTGTACTCTGTCAGCCAGAGGGGTGCCAATCCAACCGGCATGAGCTGCCCGAACGTCAGGAGGTTGCGCAGGGCCCAGGGTCCAACGACCACCAGAAAGCCACCCGCCGCTCCTGCCACTGCCACCCACTGCCGGCGCCTGAGGGAGAGGCCCAGCCCCACTCCCAGCAGGAGCACGCCATCCGCGCGCGCTAGCTGGGCGAGGCCAGCCAGGGCGCCGGCTAGGGTAGCTGCTCGCACTCCGCGACTGTCGCTGGCCGCCAGGCAGAGGGCGCCCACCACCGCGAAAGCAGCCATCGGGTCGGTCGTGGCCCAGGTCGCAGCGTACGGGCCGGCCAGGGCGGCAACGAGCCCGGCGAGCCAGCGTTCCAGCGGCCGACCACCCCACTGCCCGGCGAGCCAGGCGGCGAGCAGCGGAAGCAGGGTGGAGAGCAGCAGGAACGGGAGGACAGCGGCCCACCAGTGGGCGCCTCCCATCCGGGTCCCCACTGCCACGAGAATGGCCCCGAGCGGCATCCAGTAATCGTGGCTGGGGTGCACCAGCGTCGCGGGGGGACGCAGCCAGTGCCAGATGAACGGCTCGCTCCAGCCGAAGCCGGCTGCGAGCCGCAGCCCAATGACGTAGCTGTACGCAGCATCGAGGGTCCCCGGCCCATCGCTCAAGAGCAGCCAGGGGAGGCGCAGCGCGAGCGTGACCAGCCCAAGCAGGAAGAGGTGCGCTGCTGAGCGGGAGAGCAGCGGGATGCCCATGCTCCACCCGCCGCAGGGTCAGGGCGCGGCCGACGGCATTGCTGCGACGGCGACGCGGGCCCGCCAGTAGGCCAGGATCCGGTCGATGCTGGCCGCCAGAGGGATCTCCGGCTCCCAGCCGGTATCCTGCCGGAGCTTCTGATTATCCCCTTGGAGGATCGGCTCGTCGCTCGGCCGTAGCCGCGCGGGGTCCTGCTGGACCGTCACTCGCACGGCAGTGCGCTCCAGCACCAGCTCCAACACCTCAGCGATAGTGGGAGCGACCCCCGAGCAGAGGTTGTACGGCTCGCCGGGTCGGCCCCGCTCCATCAGGAGCCAGAGTGCCCGGCAGACGTCACGGACATCGCTGAAGTCCCGGCGGGTTGTCAAGTTGCCAACGAGCACGACTGGCGGCCGGAGCCCCACCTCGATCTCGGCCACTTGCTTGCAAAAGGTCTGGACAGCCGTCCGCTCCCCCTGGAACGGCCCGATATGGTTGAACGAGCGGGTGATGTAGGTCCGGATGCCAAAGTTCACGAAGTACTGGTAGGCCAGCAGCTCCTGTGCCACCTTGCTCACCCCGTAGGGGCTCAGCGGCCGCAGCGGCATCGTCTCCCGGATGGGGCAGTCCTCCGGGCGGATGGCGCCATACTCGGCGCTGGAACCGGCGATATGGACTGCCGCCTGGGGCCAGCGGTGGCGCACGGTCTCAAGCAGGTTGAGGGTGCCCACCACGTTCGCGGCCATCGTAAGCACTGGGGCATCCCACGACTCGGAGGGGTAGCTTTGGGCCGCGAGGTGGAAGATCCGGTCTGGCTGGCTGAGCGCAATCGCCCGCTCGACTGAGGAGCGGTCTTCCACATCCCCCTCGATGATGGTGATCCGTCCACTCAGGTGACGGATCGGGGCAGCATCGCTCCGCCAGCGTTTCAGTCCATAGACGTTCACGCCAGGGATCGTCAGGAGGTACTCCGCAAGATGGCTTCCCACCAGGCCGGTGAGCCCGGTAATCAACACATTCATGGTCGAGCGCTTCCCTCGAGTTTCGGGCGCTTGAACGAGAAGGCGTATTCCACCTGGTAGCCAATCCGGCCCGTGCCAGCGGTGAATTCGCCGTGGGGATAGACGATGCTGGTGGTCGCGACGAGCTCCCAGCCATGGTCGCCCAACTCATTGAGAAACGCAGTGATGGCGGGCCAGGAGTGCAGCGTCTCCGTCGGGCTGAGGGGCATATACCATTCGGTCCCTTTGAGGTAGGCAGAAACGAAGTAATACTCCCACCGTTGCACCGCGGTGCCCTCCGTTATGCCCGGGCCGGTCTGCCGGGCAGCAGCGCGCGCCAGCCTGATTGTGCCCGATCCCCAGCGAGCGAGGCGAGCCTACTCGCCGCTCAGCACCCGCAGGCGTCTCCGTACCACCGTGACTGCCGGTGGAGAGGCAGGACGCGCCCGAGCTAGCGCGGAGAGCCGGCGTTGCCCGGGTCGTACTACCAGCTGCAGGAGAGCCAGGGCGAGGGCGAAGGTCGCGCCGAAGACGAGTGCCGCCTGGCTAGTCAGGAGGGGGCGCACCTCCCCGCTCACCCTGAGCGCAATCACCACCCCGGCTGCACTCTGGCGGAGGTTGACCCGCTGGGCGAGTACGACCCCCGCCGCGCTCTGGTCGAGGCGGGCCCGGCGGCCGGCGAGCACCAGCGGCGTTCGGCTCTGGTCAAGCGTGACGGTCCGACCCGCTGCCACCCCGACAGTGCTGTTCGGCCCGATCTGCAGCGCATCTCCCGTCGCCACCCCGACCGCGCTCTGGTACAGTTCGCCCTCCTGAGTGGTGAGCCGACGGAGCGCGAGCTGGCGCGCCCGGACGACGTCGGCATGGAGATCGCGCAGCGCGCTTTGCCGCAGGTCGACCCGCCGGCCCTGACGGTCGCGCAGCGCGCGCTGCTCCCCGTCGAGAGCCGGCTCGTCTACTGGCGCCGCGTGCGTATCGGGGGCCTGCCGGTTCTGCTCGCTCATCACCTGCCTCCTCCGGGCGCGCTGCCGCGCCCACGGGTATGTCACTTAGCGGGCGGCCGTCAACTCCCCCAGCCGGCGAAGGACCGCCTCCAGCTGACGGACCTCCTCGCCGTAGCCGGCGAAATCACCCGCGCGCAACCGGGCCTGGGCACGGTCGTAATGCTCCAGCGCTGTCCGCACGAGGGCGGCAACGTCACTCGACACGGCCGGAGCGGGCGTGCTCGCCGGCGGCGGTGGGCTGCGCCCTCCTTCGACGATGCGGGCCAACGCTGCCTCAAGCGTCTCGTCCATCACGACGCGCGTGGCAGTGGCAAGGACGACCCGCTTCAGTTCTGGCAGCTGGCTACGCTCGGCCTGAAGGTAGAGCGGCTCCAGGTAGAGTAACGTCTGCTCCACGGGGATCACCAGCAAGTTCCCCCGGACTACCTTCGACCCCTGCTGGTTCCAGAGCGTAATCTGCGCGGAGATAGTCGGGTCCTGGTTGATCCGCGCGCCGATCTGGGCTGGGCCAAACACCGCCCGGTCAGTCGGGAAGCGGATTGCCACCAGCTTCCCGTAGTGCTCGGGGTCCGAACGCGCCGCCACCCAAGCGATCATGTTATCGCGTCGGTTCGGGGTGAACGGCAGGATCTGGACGAACTCTTCGCGGCTCTCCCCCGGGATGCGCAGGATGACGTAGTACGGCTCCATCGGCAGCGAGCCCGTCCCGTAGATATCGATCGGGATCGCCCACTGGTCCTCCCGGTTGTAGAACACCTGCGGGTCGGTCATGTGGTAGGTCTGATACATCGTCGCCTGGACCCGGAAGATGTACTCGGGATAGCGACGGTGCGCCTGGAGACTGGCCGGCATCTCGGCCATCGGTCGCAGCAAACCGGGGAAGAGCGCGCTCCAGGCCTGAATGAGCGGGTCATCCTCCTCGGCGATATAGAAGGTCACCGAGCCATCGTAGGCATCCACCACCGCTTTGACACTATTACGGATGTAGTTAAAGGAAACGCCACCCCGTCGGAACGGCTCGCTGTAGGGGAAGCGGTCCGAGACGGTGTAGCCATCGACCATCCAGACCAATCGCCCCTGGTCCACCACAATGTAGGGGTCGGAGTCGAGCAGAAGGAACGGGGCAAGACGACCAACCCGGTCCTGAATGAGCCGGTAGAGCAGCACCTGGGAGCGCTCAAAGAGGTACTGCGAGAAGATGATGTTCCCATCACCCAGCCGCCAGGCGAGTAGGAGCCGTTTCCACCACTGGTCCAGGCGGATGCCAGTGTTGCCGCTGAACTCGGTGAAGACGTTGTCCTCCCCGCTGGGATAATCAAACTCGAGGTTGCCCGGGCGCGTGCCCACGATGACATAGCTGTCGGTGCGCTCCCCGAAGTAGATCGCCGGCCGGGTCAGCGGGATCTCGCCGACCGGCGGAAGATCGCGGATGACGAAGCGCGGCAACCCCTCGGGGGTTACCTCACTCACCGTGTTCATCGCCACCCCGTAGCCGTGGGTGAACTGGAGACGGCGCGTCACCCAGTTCTGTGCTCGGTCGGGGAGGCGGGCCTGGACCAGCTCGCGGGCGCCCAGCATCACCTGCCGCAGCTGCCCGTTGATGACATAACGGTCGATGTCGACATCCGGGAACTCGTAGTAGAGGCGAATGCTCTGGATCTGGTTGTAGGTATCGCGCAGGGGGCGATAGTCCCACAGTCGGAGGTTGGTAAAGGTCTGGGCGTTGCGCGCAATGTCAGCCGCCGTCAGCTCATCCCGCGGCGTGAACTGCCGCTCCTCAATCCGGTCGAGCGCAAACGCCCGGCGGGTCAAGGCGATGTTCCGTTCCAGGTACGGCCGCTCATTCGCAAGCTCGCTCGGCTCGACCACAAAGCGCTGCACCAGTGCCGGCCAGAGGCCAAGCAGCACAAATGCCGCCCCGAGCCAGCCTCCTAGGACGACCACCACCGGCCAGAGCCGACGGTACCACGCGTTGCCGATCACCACCAGGGCGCCGAGCGCGAGCAGCCCGCTCATGATGAGCAGCGCCGGTAGGCGGACGTTCACATCGGTGTAGGCCGCCCCGTAGACCGAGCGCCCATGGGAGAAGAGCACATCGAAACGGTCCAGCCAGTAGCCCGCGGCAACCAGGAGCAAAAACAGCCCGGCGAGGACCGACCCATGGGCAACCACCGCTCCCCGCAGGGCAACGCGCCTGCCCTCACGAGCCAGAAAGATCAGGTACGCCACCAGCACACCGAGCACACTGAGCAAGACGAGCGCCGTGAGCGTGCCGTGGAGCAGCCGGAGCGCCGGCAGGGTGAAGAGGTAGAAACCAATATCGAGGCCGAACACTGGATCGCTCAGCCCAACTGCCTGCGGGACCAGGGCGAGCAGGACCGTCTCCCACGCGCTGCTCAGCACCAGCCCCACCGCCAGCGCCACGACGCCCGCGGCGACCACCAGCACCCAGGAGGGCCCCGCGCTGACCTCCACCATCTCCTCGCGAGGGATGTAGGCCGGCACGCGCGGGCCACCCAGGCGACGAGCCAGCAGCAGGTTCAGCCAGAGTACGAGGAAGGTGAGGGCGGCCCCCCCGAGGAAGAGCCCGGCTCGCGCCAGAAACCGCCGCACAAACACGGAACCGTAGCCGAGGGCGTCAAACCAGAGGTAGTCGACCAGCTGGGTACTGCCGATCAGCGCCAGCACCAGCAGGACAACCAGCACTAGGATGCCTCCAGCGAGCAACCGGCCAGCCCGGGGCACCGGCTTGCCCGACCAGTGTCGCGTGCGGGGGAGGTGCTCGAAGGCAGTCATCGCTCCTCAGGCGCCCACGGCACGCACTACCGTGCCGGCTGTGCCCTGTAAGGCGGCCACTACCGCACCGGGCGCCCGGCCGTCGGCGATCACGGCCTCACCTGCTGCAAGCCCGGCTTCGACCTTTGGAATCATCCCCCCCGCGATCACCCCCTGCCCGATCAGGCGCTGGGCTTCTGCCGCGGTGAGGGTCGAGATGAGCGCTCCATCCGGGCCACGGACCCCCGCAACCTCGGTGAGAAAGACGAGCCGCTCCGCTCCCAGCGCCCGCGCGAGCACGCCCGCGGCAGTATCACCGTTGAGGTTGTAGAGCTGCTCACTTGCCCGCCCCCGCCCGATCGGGGCGATCACCGGAGTTCGACCCGCCGCCAGCAGCTGCCGTACCAGGCCAACGTTGCACTCGACCACCCGGCCGACAAAGCCAAGGTCGGGGTCGTCCGGCTCAACCAGGAACAGCCCGTCATCCACCCCGCTCAGGCCAACCGCTGGCACCCCTCGCGCCGCGAGCTCGGCCACGATCTGGGTGTTGACCAACCCTCCCAGGACAGCGACCACCGTCTCGAGCGTTGGCGCATCGGTCACGCGCAACCCGCGCACGAAGCGGGTGGATGCCCCCAGGCGCGCGAGCCACTCGGTGATCGTCTTGCCCCCACCGTGGACGATCACCAGCGGGAGCCCGTCCCGGGCGAGGGCAGCAAGTTCGGCGATCGTCGTATCGTGGGTACCCAGCGTGCTGCCGCCAATCTTCACCACAACTGGCCGTCGGGCTGGTCTGACCATGCTCCGCTCCATCAGGGGAATGCTACACGCTTCTGTCCTGGGTAGCAGCCTCCACCGCCCGCCGTTCAGCGGCCCCGGAAGACCGGCTGCCGCTTCTCGAGAAAGGCACGCGCCGCCTCTTTGGAGTCCTCGTACCCCATCAAGCGGGCGGTATAGCTCTGCTCCAGTTCATAGCCCGAGCGGAGGTCCAGGAACTCGATCCGGTTCAGTACCTCCTTCGCGAGCCGCAGTGCCACGGGGCTCTTGGCGGCCAGCTCTTCCGCGCGCTGGCGCGCGGCTGCCTCGAGCTGCTCAAGCGGCACCACCTGGTCGATCACTCCCAGCCGCTGCAGTTCGGCTGCGGCGATCCGCTCGCCCGTGAACATCAGGCGGCGGACCATCGGCTGCGGCACCCAGCGTGCCAGGTGCTTGGCCCCTCCAAGCGAGCCGACGTTGATCTCGGGCAAGCCGAAGAAGGCCGTCTCGGCGGCGATCACGAGGTCGCACATGGAGACGAGCAGCATCCCCGCGCCCAGGGCAGCGCCATTGACCGCCGCGATAGTCGGCACGGGGCACTCATAGACGGCCCAGAAGCACTCGCGCACGACCGGCGCCCGCTGGGCCGCCTTCTCGGGGTCGAGTTCCAGGAACTCGTGGATATCGCGCCCGGCGAGGAACACCCGCGGTAAGGCACTGCGCAGGATAACCACCCGCAGCTGCTCCCTGCTCGCCAGTTCCCGGAACGTCCTGCCGACCTCCTCGTACTCGCGCACCGTCATCGCATTCACCGGCGGTCGGTGGAAGGTGACCACCCCGATCCCCTGCGCGTCGATGGTGTACTGACAGAAGCGCTCACTCATGGCCCGCTCCCTCAGGTGAGTTCCCGCCCCGTGGCGGCGAGAAGCACTGTACTGCCTACGGGCATCCTGCCGCATCCTCAGCTCGGAAATGGGATCCCAACGCTTGTCCCCCCACCTTCGCGCGGTACCCGCTCGCCCGTCACGGGATCGTAGAGCCCGATGAACAGCCGGAGCGGCTGGTCGGGTAGGGGGGAGGGTGGCTGCACTCGCCGCTCATCGACGATCCGCTCGCCGGGCGCCCAGCTCGTGGTGGGGAACAAGCCGCCCGCTGGCACGCCATCGGCTTGCGCCAGGATTCGGCCCTCGCGCCCCACCAGGTGAACGAACACCGTCCAGCTTCGCTCGAGGGGGGCGGCGGCTTCCCACACGAGGCGCAACGTCGCGGGGCACGGGCGGACCAGGCAGGGAAGTGGCTGGACGAGGGCAGCCCGGAGTGTAATCCCCCCGGCAAAGGTTGCCAGGGGCGGTCCCCGGTCCTCAGGCAGAGCGGGTGGGACGAGCTTTAGCAGGCCGAGGGAAGCGCGGTCTCCCAGGGGCTCGCCGCTCGCGCTTACCGCCGGCAGCAGCCCACCGTCGCGGGCGTACACACCGAGCTCGACCTGGCGTATCCCGGGGGCCAGGGTCGGCGCGGTTTCAATCTCGAACTGGACGAAGATCTGCTCCCCCGGCTGCCAGAACGCGCTATCGTAGGGAGAGGCATCGTCCTGGAAGAGGGTGCGTCCCAGCTCGACCAGCCGCAGGCTAAAGGCGAGGTCCGGCCGCCCCGGCGACTGCAGGACCCGCAGCCGCAAGGTCAGGCGAGCGCTCTCCCCCGGTTGGATGACCGGGAGCCCCCGACCGTCGCGCGGCACGTCCCACTCCACCCCCTCCAGGCGAATGACCCCACCAAAGACTGGTCCGGGAGCGGGCGGCGGCAGCTGGTCCAGCTCATAGAGGCGAAAGCGGGGCTGTCCGTCCGGGCCCGGCACCGCTGCTTCCAGCAGGCGCCCCCCCAGGTGACGCACGATCTCCTCCCCCACCGGCGCTTCACCGAAGAGCGCCACCGTGGCGCTGGGCGTGGCGGGCAGCGCGAGGCCATCCCCCCCGGAAAACCAGAGGAGCCGACGCGGTGGCTGGAGTAGGTAGGTGATGCCCGGATGGGGACGGATCCAGGCTGCGACAGCGACGGGGCGCTCGGGCGGCAGTTGCTGGAGAGCTGCCGCACCAGCGGGGACTTCCCCTTCGAACGCCGCGATCGCCCGCGGGTCTGTTCGCCACGCCCCGAAGTAGGCCAGCGCATTGCTTGCCGTTACCCCGAGCAGCCACACCCCTCCCGCGATGGCCACCACCCGCCAGCTGCGCTGACTGCCCGTGACCAGTCGAGCGAGGCTGAGCCCACCAGAGGCGACCAAGAGCCAGGCGGCGGGCAGCGCCCCGAAGGCGCGCAGAAAATGGGGGTTCTCCGCCGCCAGGGTGCTCGGGAGGAGCATCACCACCAGCCAGAGCACGAGCAGGGCCTGTGCCGGCTGCCGGAAGTGACGCAGCGTGCCTACCAGGCCGACCGCGAGAAGCCCTGCGGTGACCAGGTCGAAGGCTGGCCGACCACTCAGGTTGTGCCGCCAGTTGAGGTCGCCAGTGAGGAAGAACATGCCGAGCGTGCGCCCGAACTGCTGAGCGAGCTCGGCGAGGAGCACTCGTCCCGACAGTCCGCTATAGGGCCACACCTGGCTTGGCCGCAGGATGAAGTCGTCCGGAAAGCGGAGATAGTGCACGCCGAGCGGAAGAAAGACCAGTGCTGCCGTTCCCCCAACCTTCACCCAGACGGTCCAGCGCTTGCGGAGCGTTGCACGGTCGTAGGCGAGCTGCCAGAGCAGCCAACCGAGCAGCACAACGGGAAAGAAGCGCGAGGCGAGGTAGGTATAAAGGGTGATACCACCCGCCAGGCCAGCCAGCCAGGCGAAGCCGCGCCCGCGCTCATCGGGGGCGGGGTAGAGCGCGCGCCAGAGGCAGAAGAGGGTGACCACCTCGGCCAACGGCAGCAGGTTGACCCGCTCGCCAAAGCGATTGATCGCGAAGTGCCAGAAGCTGGTGGCTAGCCCAGCCGCTGCCACCAACCCGGCACCGGTGCCAAGCAGTCGCCGGCCGAGCGCGAACGTCGCCGCCACCGTCAGCACCCCGACCGCAGCAGGTAGCCAACGCAGCGCGAAGATCGAGTCCCCCAGGAGCGTGATGGCACCACCAAGCAGGTAGAAAAAGAGCCCCTCGCGGTCGCCGTAAAAGACACGCCAGTCGCCAGCGAGCACTGCGCGGGCGAACTGGCCGTTCAGTCCCTCGTCGTACCAGAACCCGGGTGGAGCGGACTGCAGCGCGCTGAAGCGCAGAGCAGCTGCCACCAGCAGCACGGCCAGAAGCGCCCCGCGCAGCCTGCCCATCTACGGCCGGACCAGTTCCCCCAGTACGATGCTCTCGCCCTCCCGCGCGGCCAGCCGCTGCCCATCACTCGGGCGGTACCAGCCGACGACCAGCTGATAGCGTCCGCTTGGCAGGGCGTTCAGGCCGAGCAGTGGCCGCGGGTCGAGGAAGCGGTCGCCGGGAGCAAGGAAGGAGGTTGGCAGACGACCAAGCCGAGGCGGACCGTCGGACTGCAGCACGATCCGCCCGTTGGGGTCACGCAGGTGGAGAAAGATGGTGAGATCTTCGGTCGGGCTCGCCGTGCTCTCCCAGTGAAGCACCAGGCTCTCCTCGCAGGGGGCGCGGAGCGCCCGGCAGTCGCGCAGCACCGGCTCGGGCAGGGGTGGCAGGTCATAGCCAAGCAGGCGGGCGAGGCCGGGCCATTCACCGGCCGCGGGCCGGGTTGGGGAAGGTAGCGGCTCGCGCGCCCACACCAGCAGGGGCGTCAGCCGGGCAGCCGAATCCAGTGGCTCGCCGCGCGCAGTGGTAGCGGGAAGCCGGCTCCCATCTGTACGGTCGAACAACCCGGCCGTGAGCCAGTAGCGTCCCGGTGGTGTCGTTGCCGGCACCAGGAGCTCATACTGGTCACGGATGATGCGGCCGGGTTCCCAGAGGGTGGGGAAGCGGAGGTCAAAGCCCCCGAAGCTGTCCTGCTGTGCCACCGGCTGGTAGCGGTCGTCACTCAGGTGGACGAAGGTCGAGTAGTCCTGGTCGATCGGGCGGAGCGCACTCCAGTAGAGGGCAAGGCGGAAACTCTCGCCCGCCCGCAGGCTCGGCGCCCGGCCGGGTGCAACCCCCGCGAGGTCGAAGCCGCGCAGCTGAGCCAGGCCACCATAGCGAATGTCGCGCTCCTCCTGGGGCTGCCGACGGGGTAAGTGCGGCGACCGCCCAATGGCAAGCTGCCCGATCACCTGCGGGCGCGGATCGACCTGGGCGGGAGAACCCTCCTCTGGGCGGACGAGCAGCTCCAGCCGATAGCTCCCGGGGGGAAAGCCATCCCACAGCGGGAGGTCATAGCTATCCAGCACCAGGGTGGCTGCTCCCCAGCGTGAACTCGGCGCCGTCCCGTAGACCGGAGGGCGGTCCTGTTCGGCCACCGGCTCGCCGCGCTCATCCAGTAGCCGCAGGCGGGTGCGAACCTCCCCGCCAGGCGGGGTTCCCGTCAGCCAGAGCAGCTCCAGCCGCACTACGCCTCGCCGCTCGAGGTCGCGGTAATCAGGACGCCAACCAAGCAACCGTAAGGCGGGGCCGAAGCTTGCCTCACTCCGGACGACCGCCTCCGCGCGCGGGACCGTCGGGAGCACCACGGCCAGCACGACCCCAGCTGCAAGCAGCGGTGGCACCAGCCAGCGCAGGCGCTGGCGGAGGCAGACCACCAGCGCGCCAAGCAACACTCCCAGGCCAACTAGTGAGAGGAACTCGCCCAGGCGACGGGCCGGGGTGGTGCCAAAAGCAATGGTCACCTCATGGCGCCCCGCCGGCAGGGCGAGCGCGATCTCCCCCGCCGGGCCGTCGGGCCAGAGGGCAACGGGCATTCCGTCGATCGTCGCGCTCCAGCCCGGAAAGTAAAAGGTGCGAACGCGCAACGGGCCCGGCTCCGCCACGTCCAGCCGCAGGCGATAGCCCCAGCCATCGAAGCTCACCACCTCCCCATCGCGGATCACCGCTCCCACCCCACTCGCTGGCGTGCTGGTGGGGTGAGCGAACTGCTGCACCGGGCTGGCGGCCCAACGAGGCACAAACTGGGGTGGACTGGTCGTACCCGTCAGAGCACCGCTCCGATCGAGGCGCGCGGCACTTGCCCGGCTGACGAGGGCATCATCGAGCGCCAACGGATTGGTCGCCAACCCTCCCAGCGCCGCCCAGCCAGCGAGCGCTCCCAGCGTGAGGGCAGCCAGCGGCGCAAAGCGGCCGACCGCCCAGGGTACGCCAGCCGCCGCGATCGCCGTCGCGAGCCCGAGCACCGCTTGGAGGCGCCAGGGAAAGGTCATCAAGGAGGCAAGGGGCACGGCCCGCCAGAACGGCTCAGCACTACGTGTCAACAGGAGGCAGCCGACCAGAGTCACTCCCACCCCGAAGGCCGCGCGTTGGCGCGCTCCCGGTGGCAGGCGGAGAAGCGCGAGTGCACCGAGCAACGCCAGCCCAGCCTGGACTGCTCCCAGGGCGACGGTCGTCTCCCAGACGAGCTCGTAGTCGTAGCGCAGCGAGCGCTGGACCAGCCCGCTCAGTGGTTGCAGCGCCCGGTAGAAATCTTCGACGCCAGTACGGAAGGTGCCAATCCAGGTATCCGGCAGCTCAACGAGGAAGGGCAGCCAGAAGAACGCCGTCAGGCTGAGCGCCAGGCCAAAGACCAGCCCGACCCCGCCAGTCCAGCACGTCAGCGCCCGCCACCCCCGCCAGCGCCAGCGCCAGCAGAGTGCCACCGCCAGCACCGCGTTGAAGACCAACGCCGAAGGGTTATGCCCCAGGATCAGCAGGGCGAGCGTCAGGGCAAGGCCGAGGGCGGGCAACAAGCGGACGGCACCATCGTCGCGGAAGGCGCGGTCGGCGAGGAAGAGCGCCAGCGGAAAAAGGGGGAAGCAGACCTGCTCGGCGAATGAGCCGCGCACGTAGACGTTGAGGAGGTGGTAGGGCAGGTAGACATACGCTGCTGCGCCAAGGAGGGCACCCCAGCACCCGGCCCAGGGTCGGAGATAGCCGTACATAGCGAGCGCCGCCCCCACGATCGTGAGCGCCACGAGCAGCCGGAGGGCATCGGTATAGGTCGCACCGAGCAGATGAAACAGCTCGGCCGCATAGGAGACAAGCGGGTTATAGAAGTTGAAGATCGGGTAGCCAAGGCCGAAGACTAGCTCGGGCGACCAGCGTGGGTACCACACACCTTGCGTAAGCGCGTTATCGAGCGCGAGCAGCCGGAAGAGGTGGGCGAAGCCATCATGTACCTGGAGATAGCTCGCCTCGCGCAGGGGGAGTGCCGCTGGCAGCGCGAGCAGCGCGGCCAGTAGCAGGCCACCGTCCACCCACGTACTCCCGCGCTCGGCGGCCACTCGGATCTGCCTCACCGCTCCTTCCTCCCGGCTGTGCGGCGGGCGAAGTATACGCAGCCTCACCCTGCCCGAACAGCGACTTACCACGCTGCGGGCGGTGCGGGCCGGCGTCCGTTCCCGGAGGGGAGGTGGCGCGCTGACCAGCGGATCCGTACCAGGTCGCGGAACATGCGCAGCGTATCGCGGACGATCCGGAGCCGCGAGGCGGGGTCGTTCCGCCACTGGACGGGGATCTCGCGCACCCGCAGCCCCAGCCGCTGGGCGAGGAACAGCAGCTCGACATCGAACATGAAGCCATCGATCTGGGCCCGTGAGAAGACCGCCTGGGCAGCGGCTGCCGTCATCAGCTTGAAGCCACACTGGGTATCCGCGTAGCCACGAACACCCGCGAGGGCATGCTGCAGCAGGTTGAAGACCCGGGTCGCCAGCTCGCGGTAGCGGGGCTGTCGTACCACGATCTGCGCGCCCGCCATGGCACGCGAACCGATGACGATATCCCAGCCCGCCCGCAGTTCGCGGAGCGCGAGGTCGAGGGCGGCAAGGTCAGTCGAGAGGTCAGCGTCCATGAAGCCGACGATTGCCCCGCTGGCAGAGAGCATCCCGGTGCGCACGGCATAGCCTTTTCCGCGGTTCGGTCGGTAGGAGATCAGGCGCAGACCCGGCACCCGGAGCGAGCGCACCAGCGCGGCCGTGCGGTCGCGGCTGCCATCATCGACGACGAGGATCTCACTGCGCTCGGGGCGCTCCGCCAGCGCTGCTGCCAGGGCCCGCAGCGTCGGTCCCAGGCGACGCTCCTCGTTGTAGGCCGGGATGACGATAGAGAGATCGACCGGTTGGACCATCAGCGGTCACTGGAGGCTCAGGCGCGGGCGGCAGCCACGTGCCGCGCGAGCTGGCGCCCGAGCTCGCGCCCAAAGACCAGCGCCGGGCCCACGCTCATCCCCCCGCAAAATGAGTCCCCGCTGAACTGGGCCGCACCCAGCACCTCCCCGACTGCATACAGCCCCTCAATCCGGCTCCCATCCGGGCGGAGGACGGCCAGGTCCCGGTCGACCCGCAGCCCCGCCCAGGTGCGGAGCACGCTCCCTTGCTGGCGCAGGGCGTAGAATGGGGCTTCCGCAATCGGCAGGGGCCGGTGCTGGCGCCCGAGCGGGTCTGGCGCGCCCGCCTGGAGCGCGGCGTTGTAGGCCGCCACCGTCGCCAGCAGCGGCTCAGCCGGCACCTCCATCTTGGCCGCCAGCTCCTCCAGGGTTGGTGCCAGCTTCACCAATCGCCCTTCCCGCGCCAGTTCGCGGAGCCGCGGAGCCGGCCATTTCAGCACCAGCGGCGGCGCCTCGCGGAGGATCCGCTCGTCGAAAACGATCCAGAAGCGCATGTCTGGCTGCTGGAGCAGCACCCGCTCGCGGTTGTCGACGCTCGCTTCGTCCTCCCGAATGAAGCGCTCGCCCCGCTGGTTCACCCACAGCTCCCACGGCGGGCGGACCTGCGGCACCAGGCGCGCCGTGATCTCCCAGCGGTCGGGCGCTTCGGTGTAGACCCGGCCCGGGCGGTCGGGGTCTTCGATCCCGCCGAAGGTAGGCAGGAAGTACTGGTTGCCTACCACCTGCGCTCCTACCTGCTCGGCCAGCAGGATGCCATCCCCCGTCGAGGCCAGGTTCCCGATCGAGACGAGCCGGCGACCGCCGTGGAGGCGGGCAAACAGCTCCGGACTGCTGGCGTAGCCTCCGGTCGTGAGTACCACCGCGGGAGCACGGTACTCCTTGCCACCGGCGACCACCCCCACGACCCGCTCGCCCTCTAGGATGAGCTGTTCCACTCGGGTATTGAACTGCACGCGCACCTGGCCGCGCTGGAAGTAGGGGTCAAGCAAGCGCAGGAAGAGGGCAAGCAGCGAACGGCCCTCCTCGACCCCCCAGTAGGTGCGTGGCTTGCGGTAGGGCTCGTGGCCGTAGATGATGACCGGGCACTGCTCCTCAAACGCAAAGCCCTGGTCTTGCAGCCAATCGACGAACGCCGGGGCAAGGTCGACATAGCGTCGCACCAGCTCCTGGTTGACTGTCCCCCGGCTAATGCGGAGGATGTCGGCGAAGTGCTCATCGGGGGAGTCGTCGATCCCGCGCTCGCGCTGACGGCGGGTGCCCCCAGCGGAGAACATCCCGGTCGAGAGAAAGAGCGTGCCGCCCAGGCGGTCGGTCTTCTCGATGAGGAGCACCCGGGCGCCCTCCTGAGCAGCCGCGAGGGCCAGGGGAAGGCCGGCCGTTCCTGCGCCAACGGCGATGAGGTCGGGCGTGAAGCCGCCCGTGTCGGGGCTCAGAGGGGAAGAGGTCGTCATCGTCATGGGGGCCTCCCGTGCTGGCGACAGTGCTGGAAGGCACTCTAGGCGGTGTGCCGCCCCCTGTCAAGCCCGGCCGCCCCTCGGAGCCTCCGGCAGGAACGCTGCTCACCGGGGCGTCCTCGCTCGCACGGACGGCCCTCGGCTTAGCTTCCGGCATTGAAGGGTGCGATCGGCACGAACAGCACCTCCACTCCCCCCACGACTGTCAACGTCCGGCTGATGAGCACCCAATGGTCGTAGGTGTTCTTGCCATCACCGTTCGCAAGCAACAGGGCACCCTGGAAGGTCACCGGGCCGTTGGTGAGTGGCGCTTGCCAGCTGAGGGTCCAGCTGGTGTTGGTGCGGGTCAGGTGGGTCACCTCGAGGGAGCCGGTGATGTAGCGGCTCGTGGGGCCCGGCAGGAGGAGGCCCCGGCTTGCCGCGAGGTCGAGGCCGCCGCCCAGCCCGAGCGGCCCTGGCTGGTCGGTTGTTCCCGTGATCGCTGCACTCAGTGAGATGGTGCTGCCCGCCGTGACCGTGAGGGGCAGGTCAAGGGTGGCACTGCTCACCACCGTGCCAGCGTACGGCTCGCCGTGGCAGAAGCAGCCGCTCTTCCACAGCCCCGGGCTGCTC